>JAYVGX010000046.1:0-6500 GCA_043771685.1 Minisyncoccota bacterium | reverse complement strand
TTAGCTTTCGCCATTGACATTTTGCCAAACAAACCGTCAGCTGTTAAGCCGTTAGCTGATTGCCAAGCCATAACTTTAGCTTTTGTACCGTTACCGAAGATTCCATCAACTGGACTTGCTCCGACAAGAGTTTGGAGAGCTTTAACGTATTCTCCTTTACTACCTACTTTCAAAGTCATTGAACCGAAGTCTGCGGCAGAAGCTGAAGTAGAAACTACTAAAGCCAAAGCAACAAATGCTCCGATCAAAAATTTTGAAACTTTTGAATTAATTTTTAACATAATTTTATTTGTATGCACTTTTATATTAATTTCGACTTATCCTTTTTACGATTAATAAATAATAATATTGTATCAAGGAAAAAATTAATGTGTGTGCACATCTTTATTTTGTTTATCATTTCTGGGCTCTATCCCCTTTGTGATAAACGAACACAATAACAAACTTAATGAATCCATTTCTTGCAAAAAAAAATTGTAAGAAGTGAACCATGTATCTGCCTTGTCGACAGGGCCGATTCATATTTAATTTATTTTGAAATAATATTTTATTTAATTCTCTCATAAATTTATTTAAGTGAACTCTCTATCAAAAAGTACGTTAATAATTTGCAAGATAAAGATAAAAAATTAGACAAGATGTTTCAATATGATTTGTGACCGTTTTGAAAACAAAAACAGCTACCATATTCTTGGTATTAGATTACAGTAGTATTTAATTTTCAATGATCACCCGTAGATCTTGCGAACAAAATCTAGGTAGTTGTACTATAGCATACTTTGCATAAAAATCAAAGCAACTACAGCACGAATACATTATATATATAAGTATAAAATAATGCAAACATAGTGGGGATAAATGTTCCCCTCCTTTTCAAGGAGGGGTGGCTGTGTAATCACAGACGGGGTGGTAATTTTTTAATTAATCACCACCTCCTTACATGAGCAGTACACCTTTCGCCTTTTTGATTACAAAAATACTCAAGGTCTTGTATTTGGGTCCCTTCCCAAACTCACCCCCTTCGGGTACTCCTCCTCGGAAAGGAGGAGAGTTACCCTACCCAGACGTATTTGGACCAGCGCTTTGAACCTGTCTTTTTAATCTGTCCTTTAGAAATTAAATTGTTGAGTTCCCTCTGGAGTGTCTTTTCAGAACAATCTTTTAAGACACTGGATATGTCCTTTATGGTTAATTCCTTTTTATTTATCATCATTGCTATAATCTTTTCCTGGCGGTCATTTTTTATAAAGGACACAGAACTGTCCTTTATAATTTTCTGATCTTTTATTAAGGACATCTTCTTAGGTTCAAATTTTTTGTCTATGAGACTATTGTCCTTTAGAATAGATTCTCCCGAATTTAATTTATTATCATTCTCTTTTCTTATTAAGAAAACTGATTCATCTAATGTAAAAGAAAAGTGTCCATTTTTAGATTGATGACTCTCTAATTGATTCATGAGAAAATTGAATTCCCTCTTTAGAATTAGAGCATTCATCTCGGAAATAAAACCGATACTACATGAAATACTGACACAAGAAACTATCTCTTTTATATGGTTTAAAACATAGTCCATATGGATGTGTTTCTCTATATCTTTTTTAATTGCAAAACTATACATATCGGACAAAAGTTCGACACATAAAGTACGTATGTTGTTCTTTAGAGCGTCGTTTGAATCTATGCAATCAGTAACCATATAGACAGCCGTTACTAGCTTCTCTGTCTTTTTGTTTAGAGTGTCGTATAGGATAAAGTCTTTGTTATCATTGTATTTATTTATAAATGGATTCATAAAGGACATTGATTCTTGTCCTTGTGAATTAAGCATTATTTCATTTTTGTCCTTTTTGTTGTCCATTAGATTTGAGAATAATTTTTATGATTTATTGTCCTTTATGTGTCCATTATATACATAAAAATTTTGAATGCAAGGACTGTATTCTTCCCCTCCTTTTCAAGGAGGGGTGACTGTGTAATCACAGACAGGGTGGTAATTTTTTAATTAATCACCACCTCCTTACATGAGCAGTACACCTTTCGTTTTTTTGATTACAAAAATACTCAAGGTCTTGCGTTTGGGTCCCTTCCCAAACTCACCCCCTTCGGGTACTCCTCCTCGATAAGGAGGAGAGAAATACAATTACACTATATCTAAAATATATGATAAAATGAACTCATATATGGCAAAAAAAGAAACTAAAAAAGACGACAAAAAAAGTATCCCGAAAATCAAAAGAGAGAGGAAAAAAGTCACATTAAAAGACGAAACAAAAAATACACTGTGGGGAACATTTCTGTTAATAGTTGGTTTGATAATACTTTTATCTATCTTTAATCAAGCAGGAATCGTCGGCAAACTTTTACATAATGGTCTAAATAATTTCTTTGGTATTGGTTACTATTTATTACCGATTGTTACTATGGTAAGTGGAGTATTTCTAATGAGACAAGGATATATACCCTATGCACGAACTCATATCATAATGGTGATACTAATCTTTCTCTCAACTATCGGTATCCTCGACATCGTTGCTAATAGCAATAAAGAATCGTTGAATCTAATCTATGGAGGGATGCTCGGCGGTGTGGTGTCGTATCCTTTTGTAAAAATGTTTGATGCGATAGTGAGCATCCTGATACTAGGATCAATTCTGATTGTTTCTCTACTTGTGCTCTTTGATGAAACTCCAAATCTAGTTTCGATACCAAAAAAGATATGGGCATTCTTAAATAGAAAAGTGGAACTACCAGCAGTACCGACATTACTAAAATCAGATAAAGTAGAAGAAATAGAGACAAAGAAAGAAGACACCACTGAGGCAAAAGAAATCACAGAAGAAGAAACAGCAGATGATGATGATTTGATTATAGAAGAAAGACTACTAAAGTCTAAAAAATTTATCTCTAAAAAATACAATCCTCCACCGCTTGACCTACTAGAGAAAGACAAAGGTAAACCAAATGTTGGTGACCTAAAAGGTAATATGAATATCATACAACGGACTCTTTTGAACTTTGGTATTTCAGTTGAAATGGACGAGGTTACTATCGGTCCGACAGTAACTCGCTATGCTCTAAAACCAGCTCAGGGGGTTAAACTTTCTCGTATCCTCGGACTCCAAAATGACTTGGCTCTTTCTCTTGCGGCCCATCCTATCCGTATCGAAGCCCCTATCCCAGGCAAATCACTCGTCGGTATCGAGATACCAAATAAAATAAAATCTACAGTTGGACTCGCGACTCTCCTATCTGATGATAAATTCCAAAACTCTCCGAAACCACTGACTGTAGCACTGGGTCGTGGACTATCAGGAAAAGCGACTTTTGGGAATCTGGCTAAAATGCCACATATGCTGGTAGCTGGTACTACTGGTTCCGGTAAGTCAGTTACTATCCACTCTATTGTTACATCTCTGCTATATCGAAATGGGCCAGAGGATCTGAAATTTATCATGGTGGACCCAAAACGTGTTGAGCTAACTCTGTACAATAAAATACCCCATCTACTAACTCCAGTCATAACAGACCCAAAGAAAACAATCCTCGCACTAAAATGGGCAGCAAATGAAATGGACCGACGATACAACTTACTCGAAGCTCATCAAGTCCGTGATATAGAATCGTATCAAAACAATATCTATGCAAAAGCTAAAAAAGAAGAAGGGTTAGAGAAAATGCCGTATATAGTTATCCTAATAGATGAACTAGCTGACATAATGCAAGCGTATCCTAGAGAATTAGAAAGTGGGATAGTCCGCCTCGCTCAGATGTCCCGTGCTGTTGGAATACACCTCGTACTATCTACACAAAGACCGTCTGTGAACGTCATAACAGGACTCATAAAGGCCAATGTCCCGACACGTGTAGCATTGCAGGTATCATCACAAATAGACTCACGTACTATATTAGACCAAGGCGGTGCAGAAAAGCTACTTGGTGCTGGAGATATGCTCTATGTAACAGCCGAGATGTCCCAACCCGAACGTCTACAGAGTGCGTTTATATCCGAAGAAGAAGTTAAAAAAGTCGTAGAATATCTAAAAAAGGAATACGAAGACGAACTACCTGGTACGATAGAACTAACTGGCAATATAGATAAAGGAAGTAGTATGTTCTCTGATAGTCTGGGTTCTGACGATGGAGGTGATGACCTGTACGAAGATGCCAGACAAACGGTGATAGAAGCCGGCAAAGCATCGACATCATACCTACAAAGAAAGCTAGGTGTTGGTTATGCTCGTGCAGCGAAACTAATAGATATGCTAGAAGAAAAAGGTGTTGTTGGACCAGGAAATGGGGCGAAACCCCGTGAAGTATTGGAAGGTCGTCCAAGTAATTCCCCTCTTTCAAATGAAGATGGATTGATAAATATGTAATATGAACAAGATAAAAGATAAAAATCTAAAATGGTGGGTAAAAAATACAAGTTACGGATTGTTGTTTGCTTTTATACTGACTTTTAGTTTTGCTAAAACTGAAAATATCTTTACGAAGATAAAATTATCAGTCGATATTGAAAACACTGAACTGTCTATAAATACAATCCGTGGAAAAGCTCCAAATGCTGTATATATTAGTCTAAATGGTAGAGAGATATTTATAGATAAAAAAGGAAATTTTGAAGAAAAGATAGCAGCGATAGACGGACTACAAACTGTAACAATAAACGCCCGCGATAAATTTGGACATCAAAGCGATAAAGAGATCGAAATCTATCATAAAGAAAAAGTTGAGGTAGCATTATTAAAATAATAATTACATATATGTTAAAAAAAGCAAAAAAAGAAGCGAAAGAGAATGGTAATTCAGTTGAAGATACGATTAGATCTATCCAAACTAAGTTTGGAGAAGGAGCTATCATGAAGCTCGGTGATTCACCAAAAGTCGATATAGATGTGATCCCTACTGGGTCTATAGGGCTCGATATGGCGCTCGGTATCGGTGGTGTGCCGAGAGGACGTATAATAGAGATATTTGGACCAGAATCAAGTGGTAAGACAACTTTAGCTCTACATATAGTAGCTGAGGCTCAAAAGAAAGGTGGTGTTTGCGCTTATATCGACGCAGAGCACGCTATGGATCCAGATTATGCAAGTAAACTAGGTGTTAACATAAAAAACTTGCTTATATCTCAACCAGACAATGGTGAACAAGGATTAGAGATAACAGAAAGTCTAGTTCGTTCTGGTAAGATAGACGTTATCGTTATAGACTCTGTTGCAGCCTTGACTCCACGTGATGAAATCGAAGGTGACATGGGTCAATCACATGTTGGTAAACAAGCACGATTGATGTCACAAGCGCTTCGTAAACTAACCGCTATAGTTGCTCGAAGTAAAACAGTTGTGATATTTGTAAACCAGATTCGTATGCAAATAGGCATAATGTTTGGTAATCCAGAAACTACTCCAGGAGGTAAAGCGTTGAAATTCTATACTTCTATTCGTTTAGATATACGTCGTATAGCCCAGATTAAAAAAGGTGAAGAAGTCGTCGGTAGCCGAACTAGAGTAAAAGTTGTCAAGAATAAAGTTGCTGCCCCTTTTAAACAAACAGAGTTTGATATACTATACGGTGAAGGTATAAGTCGTGAAGGTGAACTGATGGCACTAGGTGAGAAAATAGGTATTATTAGTAAGAGTAGTGGCGCTATCTATACATATCTAGGGACAGCTAAAGCTCGCGAAAAAGGCCCAGTAGAAGAAATAAAACTCGGTCGTGGATATGATGCAGCCCGCACGTATCTGCGTTCAGAGAAGAAACTGTCTGATGAAATACTAAAAGAAATCAGAGGACGTTTTGGAGAAATACAGGTTGCAAGTGCAGGAGAATAATTAAAAGAATTAAAATAAAAAACTATGGCATTACTTGAATACAGTGAAATAAAAGAAAAGAAAATTATCATACATGAAGATGAACCATGTGAAGTTATGGAATCACATGTAGCCCGAACTCAACAGCGTAAACCTCAAAATCAAGTTAAGCTAAAGAGTTTAATTTCAGGACGCACATGGAATACAGCTTTTCACGCTGCAGATAAAGCAGAAGAAGCAGATATTTCTAAAAAAGATGTCCGTTTTTTGTATACAAATAAAGGTGAATATTGGTTTTGTAATCCTGAGATACCGAGCGAACGATTCACACTCAAAGATACTATACTAGGAGATGATGCGAAATATCTACAAGCAAATGAAAATGTCGTTGCTTTAGTCTGGAATAATGATGACGAGGAAATAATAATTAAAATAAAACTTCCTGTTAAAATGGAGTTCATAGTAAAAGACGCTCCCCCATCAATACGAGGAAATACTGCTAATGGTGGAGGTAAATTGGTAACTCTAGAAAATGGCGTCAAGATAAATGTCCCATTCTTTATTGAAAATGGTGACAAGATAAGAGTTAATACAGAAACTGGAGAGTATGTAGAGAGGGTTTAGACAAATTAAGAATACAGACACAAAACAAAAATACTCTTTTCAAAACACACGCATAATTTT
>JAYVGX010000045.1:0-4463 GCA_043771685.1 Minisyncoccota bacterium | reverse complement strand
CAAAGAATACCTTTTCTTACTATTTAATTGTGAAAATCTCCGTTTTTTCGCCATAAATTCTATATTACAGAATTGCATTTCAAAAGGGAATTTTCAAATTTAATAAAATGAAAAATAAAGAAAAAGAAGTGGAGTTATACGATATCGAAAGAAAATGGGAGTTCTACGACATAGAAGTTGTTCTGCAACATTTGATAGAGAATAACTTAGAAAAAATTTCTGCAGAAAGTGTAAAGAAAATAGCCTGTTTATTTTCAGAATTACTCATATCTGAAGTTGATTTTGATAAATTCACTATCTCGAATACAAAGAATGGTTTGGAGATTTTTCATATCCAAATTGGGAGAGTGGATAAAAAAAATATGGTGAACTTCTTTCTAGATGTTTACATAAAACTTGCAATTGAAAATAATGAAGTGAAAATTCTTTTCACTGTCTACGATTCAAAAAAGATAAAGTTAGATTTAAATTTATCTTTAAATGAATCTGATCATCTGGATATGCGCGATGAAAAAATAAAAGATTTTTTCAAAAAAATGTTTTATTTGTATAAAAATAAAAAAGCGGTCACTTGACCGCCTTTTTTTATTTTGTAGCTTTTTCTATTCTCTCTAATGCTACGATAAATGCTGCTCGACGCATATCTGTATGCAAAGACTCGGCTTTGTCAAAGACGATGTCTGATTGGGTATCCATAATAGTTTTTAATTTCTCTAAAACTTGTTCTTCGCTCCAATGCTCATTTTTCAAATTTTGTTCCCATTCAAAAGTAGAAACAGTCACACCACCGGCATTTGCTAGTATATCTGGGATAACAGCAATACCCTTACTAAATAAAATGTCGTCAGCAAGTGTTGTTGTAGGTCCATTGGCGAGTTCTATCACAACTTTCGCTTTTATATTGTTTGCGTTTTTTTCTGTGATCTGGTTTTCTAAAGCAGAGGGGATTAATACGTCACATTCTAGTTCTAATAATTCATCATTTGTAATTGTTTTACTTCCTTCGAACCCAACTATAGTGCCGTGTTCTTTTTTGTAATTATTTACTTCAGAAATGACGAAACCGTCTTCTTTATATATAGCACCTTTTGAATCAGACAAAGCTATAACTTTATGGCCATTATTTGTAAATATATCGGCTGCATGACCTCCGACATTGCCAAAACCTTGGATGACAACAGTACAAGAAGACGGTAGCTCTAACTTTTCACGTAAATTATTAAAAACATAAAAACCACCAAGTCCTGTAGCGACACCACGACCCTCTGAACCTCCGTTTTCGATTGGCTTGCCAGTTATAACTGCGCCCGTTTTATCACCAGTTATTTTCTCATATTCATCCACCATCCAAGACATTATTTCTGGAGTTGTGTTTACGTCTGGAGCGGGGACATCTATTTGTGGGCCGATAACCTGCGCCATGCCTTTTATCCAACCACGAGAAAGTTTCTCTAATTCAACTTTGGAAAGTTTCTTTGGATCAACAGTTATGCCACCCTTACCGCCACCCATAGGGATATCTACAACCGCACATTTGAGTGTCATCCAAAAGGCCAGAGCCTTGACCTCATTTATGTCAGTGTCTTGATGGAAGCGAATACCACCTTTGTATGGACCACGAGCATTGTTGTATTGGACACGATAACCTTCAAATATCTCTAAATGACCGTCATCCATGGTCACAGGGATAGAAATACGGACTTCACGGTTAGGGTTATCGAATCTCTTTAAAAACTCTGGATTAAAGCTCTGTACACTATTAGCACGGTTTAATTGTTGTAATGCATTTTCAAATGGGTTCATATAATATATGGTTATTTTATGGTTTTAAGTATACTATTTTAGAGATAAATAGGGTACTTGACAAAATGTATAATAGTATGCTATAATACCAGAATGAAAAATCAAACAATAAAAAATACAATAGGTTTCGTTGCTTTTGTTATATTATTTGTTGGAACAACTACTCTTGCTTATATGCCAAGTGATTTTGATAATTCAATCAAAATAGCTCCATCTATAAAATCAGATCCTTACTATGATAATGGTTCAAATTATACTTATGAAGCAAAGACTGGATTAGTTACTTATGATCAAAATGATTATGTTGATTTAAGTAATAAAAATAAAAAATCAAACTCGACAACTTCTTCTACAAACAAGAATACTTCTGATACTAGTTCTAGTACTTCTAAAAATAATTCTAGTTCATCAAACAGTAATTCTTCTACAACTTCGAACTCTAATAATTCGAACTCTAGCAACTCTACAAATGATTCAAATAGAAATGTTGTAAATTCAGATGGAGTAGTTCTTAGACCGGTAACTAATATCGATTCTAGTAATTTCGGAGCAAGTGCAAGTAATAGTAACTTTGTACCAAATAGTTTCTTTGGATGGGTGTTGTTAATATTTCTAATTTTGATTGTTATTATTCTCTTTAGATTAGCTACTCGTTCAAGAGCGAATACGAACCATGCTGTTGGAGCACACTAAGATAGTTATTATCTAGTTTGAGGATAGGAAGTAAATGATTTCTATGATAACTTAAATATGAAAAAAGGATTTGCATTTGCAAACCCTTTTTTTTGGTTGTTGTTCTATTCTTTTTCTTCTTCTTCTTCTTTATCTTTTCTTTTTGCAAAAGTAAAGACAAGAATACTTGCAACATAGAGACTTGCATGCAAGATTTGGAACAATAAATTGTCATGTTCATATCTTATTGTTATGAACAAAATAGATAACATAACAATAAAAATTGTAAAACCTTCAATTTTCAGTCTAGAATACAAGGTTGTTATTATAAGTACTGTTACCAGTATTATTCCTTCACCGAAAGCTAAATTTAAAACATTGAAACGTCCTAAACTCAATATATTAAATTCTGAGTACGCATAAATAGTAAAACCGACGAATAATAACACGAACGTTATCACACCAGTTATTATTCTTGAATTTAACAACGATGAAACTAGCGTTGTTTGACTAGTTTTTTCCATTTCTTTTTTTTTCATTTTATTTAGTTTTTAAATTTGTGCTTATTATACACTTTTAAATAGAAAAAGTCAATAGTCTGGACTATAGACTTTTATAGTATTTTCTCAAAAGTACTATGTGTTGTGCTACTATTTTATCGAGAAATAAAAGATAATTATTAATCCGAGGATTATTCGGTAGTATCCAAATATTTTAAAATTGTTATTTTTAACGAAACTCATTAGCAGTTTTATTACAGACAAGGCTACAATAAAAGAAACTATAAAACCAACAGCTAGTATAAAAAATTGGTTTTTATCTAAAACACCATTATATTTTAATAAACTATAACTTGATGCAGCAATCATCGTAGGGATAGCTAAAAAGAAAGAAAATTCAGTAGCCACCACTCGAGAAGCTCCCAAGACCATACCTCCTATTATCGTCGAAGCTGATCTAGAAACTCCAGGAATCATAGATAAGCACTGAATTAATCCAATTAAGAAGGCCGTTTTGTAACTTAGGTCTTTGATCGAAATAATCTGAGCTTTATTTTCTTTGTTTTCAATAAATAGAATCACTAGACCACCAACGAGTAAGGAGATAGCAACCACCAGAGGATTAAATAACTTTTCTTGAATGAAGCCAGCAAATAGAAATCCAAAAAACAAAGCGGGGATTACACCAACGATAGCTCTGTACCAGATATCTAATGTTTCTTTATTTTTTATTTTATCATTAGTAAATGGCCACAATTTTTTTATAAAATAAAATAAAACAGCAAGGATAGCTCCCAATTGGATTACGATATCAAAAAGGACTGTGAAATTTTTATCAAAAGTTATAAATTCATTTACCAGTATTAAATGCCCCGTAGATGAGATAGGTAAAAACTCGGTGATACCTTCGACAATTCCTAAAATTATAGCTTTCAAGATTTCTAAGGTTTGTATTTCCATAAAGTTATTTTATAAAATGATTATAGCATTTCTTTTGAACAAAAGAAAAACGCCACTTTCGTGACGTTCTCCTGATTGAATTTAAATCTATTGAATACAAACGTGATAAGGACTGACATAAGTAGAGTTAGGGAAGAATGTAGTCATACCATCAAAACAATTAGCACCATTGATAGCGAAACCATTGAATTCTGCCACTTTACCATTTATATCAAAGTATTCGAATTTTAATTGCTTTGCATTAGTTTGTGACCAAGTTCCAGTGTACCCTTGCTCACTGAAAGTTATAGTGAAATCACTGTTTAGTGTGATGTTGTGACTTGCAAGTGAACTAGGGAATAGTAAACATTCAAAATATGAAGTTAGATTTGTACCAGTACAGTGAGAATTGTTTAAATTAGCAGATTGACCCGTCCCCCAAATTTAGGGCAAAAAGTTAAGTAAGATTAGTAGTATAATAGTCGTATTATAAATCTTCAATAACCATATATGTCTACAAAAAAACAAAACAAGGTGCCTCATGATCTC
>JAYVGX010000044.1:0-10576 GCA_043771685.1 Minisyncoccota bacterium | reverse complement strand
TATAGAAATAAATTATCTTCAGTTTCGAAAACATGTATATATTTTAACATTTTTTTGGTCGAAAGCAATGAAAATTTGTGTTGATAATTTGTATTTTATTAACACTCAATGATTACACTTTCTCCTGCTGTTGGTATATAAGTTTTCACACCATATTCATCACGAAGTCTCTGAGAAAGAAACATTTGAGCCTTTGGTTCACCCATTGCAAGAAATACTTTCTTAACTTTTTTAGCAGTAGGACCAACAAATTCTACCAAATGATCTGAGTCCTTGTGACCTGAATAACCACTGATCATTTCTACTTTCGCACGCAGAGGTATCTCTATGCCTTGTATGTGTAGTTTCTTATTTCCGTCTTGGATAGAGCGTCCGAGTGTGCCGACGGATTGATACCCTATCAGTAATATCGTATTGTTTTTATCTGGTAAATAATTTTTCTCGTGATGGATTATTCTACCACCGTTGGACATACCAGAGCCTGCCATTATAACTTTTGGATTTTCTGTGTGAAGTATCGCTTTGGATTCATTTGTTTCTTCTGTCATTTCAAAACCAGGGAATGAAAATATATCGTTACCACTTTTTATTTGAGTCAACGCTTGTTTGTTTAAATATTTCTGATATTTTCTGTACAAAGATGTTATTTTTATAGCCAATGGTGAGTCTAGAAATATCGGCATACGAGGTAATAATTTATCTGAATAGAAAGAATCTATTTCGTATAACAATTCTTGTGAGCGTTCAAGTGAAAAAGTAGGTATCAACAATACACCACCCCTTGAATAATTTTCTTTCATGACTTGGAGAAGTCTGTTTTTTCTTTGTCCTCTGTCTTCATGATTACGATCCCCATAAACTGATTCCATTATCAGATAATCTGCATCGTCAACTATATCTGTATCGGGTAAAAGTGGCGACGGGCTATTGCCGAGGTCACCAGTAAAGACAATTTTTTTACCATTGTAAACAATCTGGAGCATTCCAGAACCGAGGATATGACCAGAATTTTTATAAGAGAATTGGAAACCATGATCGACATTTAGAACTTGTCCGTACTCAAGTGTTTCCCATAAATCCATTGCTTTTTCTATGTTTTCGACTGAATATATCTCGTCTAGACCTAAATCTTTATTATGAGAAAGTAAGTGAGCAGTATCAGCGAGCATCAGAACTGTGATGTCTTTGGTCGGTATAGTCGAAACGATACGCCCTACGAATCCTTCATGGATTAGCTTTGGTATACGTCCGATGTGATCTATGTGAGCATGCGTAATAAATAAAATATCGATTTCTGAAACAGAATAAGGAAATTCTTTCCAGTTCATATCGTCAGCGAGCTTCTCCCCTTGAACGAGACCACAATCAATCAGAAACTTCTTTCCATTACCTTCTAATAAAAAATTAGAACCTGTTACAGTATCTGCCCCACTCGAGAAAGTAATTTTTAAGTTTTTATCATTTGCCATGTATTTGTCTATTATACTCGAGGATAAGAAAAAATGCTATATAAAATAAAAAATCCTCTCAGATTGAGAGAATTGTTTATTAGGACTATCTAATGGATATTACCATAGCGTATTCGCTAAGTGGGACAAAGGATAGTAAGGATTTGCTCGTATGACATAATAATAGTATACATGCAGCACTTTACTAAAACTCTATATCCCTTAAAAAATTGTTCTAGGTAATATAAATCAGATAATCCTATTTGGAGTATACGCCTAGAATGTCTTAGTTTCAAGTGATTTTTACAATAAAGCACAACTTTGACACCACTTCAAGTTTGATTTGTGCTGAAAAATTAAATTTCAAACTTTTTTAAATCTTCAAAATAAATTTTTATAGACTCGTCATTTATATCTTCGGGTTTTATTTTAGAAAATGAAAAAATTTGTTTCTCAATACTATTAACATTATCCATAAAAAAAATTCTTCTTTCTTCATCTAGAGAATGAGGATGACTTTCGTATCTTTTTTTAGCTTCAATGTTTCTCTCCTCTATAGAAACAACTGAATGCGGGCTCACTCTATTGTCAGCATACATACAGATCTTTTGTTCGATATTATTTTCTTTTGCTATTTTTTCTACAAAAAAACCATCTATACAATTAATAAGATCTACTGCAGAAGAATTTGATTCTATTTCGTGTGCAATCTGTATAGATGCTTCATGCTCATCTTTACCGTATTTTTCAAAATACTCATTTTGAATATCTTGCCAATACTGTAAACCTTGGGGCAATAAGAATTCGGGAAAATGTTTTTCTGTATAGGACAAATCAAATTTAATAATGTTCCCCATATCGTGCAGTAAACACGCTTTGATTATACTTTCTTTATCAACTTCCACATCTAAAGAATCACAAATGAGGCCTGCAACCGATGCAACGCGCAACTGGTGGTCCTGTAAATTTGGCATTATTTTGTATTGATTGTATATGTCAGTAATTTTTGTCATGTCCTATAATAGCACAAAATCCACGGGAGTGGATTTTGTTTAAATTATTTCTTTTTTGTTTGAGTAAATTTACTGTGAGCATTTTCGTAAGAAAATATTTCTGTTTCAGAAAACCAATGAGCGATTTCAAGAGCTGCTTCATCTGCGTCACCTGATGCATGCATAAGGTTTGGAATACCAACTTCGTTTTCATCTGCATGACCGAAACTCATATGAGCATAGTCTCCACGAACTGTACCTGGAAGAGCACTTTTTGGTTCTGTTGCACCAACCATTTTACGAAGTAGAGCAACTGCTTCGATACCTTCTAAAACAAAAGCGATAACTGGACCTTCATTCATCATAGATAAAGTTACGTCAAAAGCTTTTTGCCCACGACGAGAGACCATCTTGCCTATATTTTCATAGTGATGAAAATAATGGTCATAACTTGGTTGCAACATCTTTGTACCAACAATTTTAAGACCTACTTTTTCAAAACGAGCTAAAATCTCGCCGACGATACCACGCTGTAATGCATCTGGTTTAAAAACAATAAGAGAACGTTCTATACTTGCCATAATTTTAAAATACCGGTAAACCGGAAACTAATAATAAAGTAGCCTAACTATAGCAGAAAAATCAACAAAAATCTAATCTATTTTAGAATCCATTCATCAAACGTTATTTTACTATACTCATGCATTTTTATACCATAGTGACGTTCGTATATAGCACCAGCACTGTATCTTACAGCCTCTTTTAGATCGAAGCCGAGAAGCGTAGCGACTTTATTAACTTTTTCTTGACTCTGTCCTTCTATTTCTAAATAAGTTGGGATTTTTGGCCAAGAATCTATGTCTATCTCAACTCCATCAAAAATATATCGAGTTCTTCTGTTTTCTTGATACTGATCTTCTATCATTCCAAGACCAGCAAGCATTACTCGTGCAGTTTCAAAATCACTAACAATAATTTCATTTTCTAAAAAAATTACATCTTTTGTCGTTGCTTCGTGAGAAATAAAATCTTTTTGTTTTTTGTAAGTTAAAGTTATTTTATCTCCTTCATCACGAAGTCTCAAGTACTGACCTGTTTTATCTAAGCGATAATCAGGAAAATCAAAAATTATTCTCTTATAGAAAAAATCTCCAACTTTTTTGGCGCCTATTTCTTTGAGTTTCTTTTCTAAAGAAACAACATCCACTTCTAAAAATTTTATTTCGATTTCTTCCATATTTATATTATACCATGAAATCACCACCTCCCCTTTCAGGTACTCCTCCTTCGTAAGGAGGAGAGTAAATGCATTGCATTCGCCCCCTCCTTATCGAGGAGGGGTGTTTTGGTAATCCAAAACGGGGTGGTGATTATAATCCTAATCTAATTTTATTTAAAACACCATCAATATTTGTATTAATTTCTGTATTTGTAAATCTCAATACTCTTAAACCTAAACTTTCAAAAAACTTTGTTCTATTTTCGTCATATTCTAAAGAATTTTTCTCAAAATGCTGTGAGCCATCTATTTCTATTATTAATTTTTTCTTTGGACAATAGAAATCTGCTATGTAGCCACCAATACTGTGTTGACGACGGAATTTGAAACCAAGTTGTGATTTTTGTATTTTAGACCAAAGAATTATTTCTTGTATAGTTGCATTGTTTCTCAAGTCTTTTCTGCGAGAATATAATTTTGAAATGTTGTTTATTATTTTCATAAATTAATCACCACCCCGTCTGTGAATACACAGACACCCCTCCTCAGTAATGAGGGGAGGAAATGCACAAAATCTACTGCCTATACTTCTCCATTATTTCATCTTCGACTTCACTACGCTCACGGCCGTATTTAAGGTATGATAGCTGTTTAATACTATCTACAGCATCCATGTTGCCTTTAGGTGGCGCGTAGGTTGCTATATTGAAAGGTTTGGTTGGTTGGCCATTTACAAGCATCGATATGTAAGCGTTACGATTGTCTATCTTCATTATGTCCTTGGCTGTAAACACTGGTTTGAATTTACTTTCTAGGAATTCAGCATCCTCGGCGCCAACACGAAAGACTGCCATAGAACCGACGTTGCCGAAAACAGCATTTTTAATATTGTCTTCTAGTTGAGATATATACTGATGGGCGATAGTAAGTGATAAACGGTATTTACGAGCTTCAGAAAGAATTGATTCTATAGCATCGGTTGTGACGTTTTGGAATTCATCGATATAAAGATAAAAGTCATTCATCTTTTGTCCATACATGTCTACACGAGAAAGCGCAGCCATTTGGATTTTGCCAACGATAAGCATACCGATCAAGTTAGCATTTATTTCACCCAAACGTCCTTTAGACAAATTCACAAGCAAGATTTTTTTATTATCCATAATTTCGCGGAAATTAAATACTGACTTTTCTTGCAACACAACTGGGCGCATGATGTCGTTTGAAATAAAGTTATCAAACTTTGAAGTCAAGTACGGTACAAAGTTGGCCAAACTCTGGTCCCCTGTTGTTTGCTCAGCATTGACCCAGAATTGTTTAATGATTGGATTTTTACAATGTGACAATTTCATATCGCGGAAAGCCTTGTCAGAAAGTACGCGACCAATCTCGAGCAATGTCGCACCACTCTCTGGATGCTCCATAACTAAGAAAGCCGAGTTTTTAAAATACTGTTCGAACATCGGACCACCGCTTGTCTTCATATCGAAAAGTTTGTTAAAAATTCCCATCAATTCATTTACTACGAAAGTCTTTTGCTCTGGGTATTTGGGATCAAACTCTAACATATTTAGCCCCATCGGACGGGCTGTATATGCAGGGTCGAAATATATAACATCGTCGATACGCTCTTTTGGTATATAGGAAAGTATATCTTGAATATCGGTTCCGTGTGGATCTATGTAACAGACACCGTGACCGGCAGCTATATCCTGAGCAATCATGTTTTTCATAATAGTTGTCTTACCTGTACCAGTCTGACCGAGTACATACATATGACGAACGCGGTCTTCAGTTGCAAAGTGGATGTCTGTATCTTTGCCACGATAATCGTTATGGCCGATGATGATACCCTCTTCACCCATTTCAATAGGCGCAGGTGCGATACCAGCTTTTGCTTGTTTGAGTTGTGGTGAAGTTTCGATGCCATAAGGGAAATGAAGGACTGTTGCCAATTCTTTTAAATTAAGTGGCATACTGTAGTCATTTGAGAAAGTCCGATAAGAAAAGTCATGTATCAGATGTGACAAATCTGTACCAGTTGGATGACTAAAATTAAAACCATTGCGAGTAGATTCGGTGAATTGATTAAAAGATGACTCAATATCTGCGAGAATTTGTTTCGAACGCCCGATACTTTCAGCAGAAGTAATAATACGGATATTAAGCGCTTGAACTGTACTTTTTAACTTTTCTGTAATGTATTCTACAGCTTTTTCATTAACTTTCTTTTCTTTAGGGCTATGATCACCAGAAAAAATAGACTTGCCAATTTTAAACAATTCGCTACTAAACTGACGCACCATAGACCCAGCTGTTTTCACAGACATACCTTCTTTGACATCATATAATATAGAGCTGTATTTATGAGTTATGTCATCGCTTAGCGGACAGATAGTAAACTGTATAGAGCAACCTTCTCCATGTTTTTTCATTTTTGTTAAAACATTTAGAATGATATTTAATGGATCATAATCGAAAGCATCGTAAAGCTTTATCGGGAAAACATCGTGACTTATGAGCTTGGAATAAGAAGCGCTTATAAATCCATTGTCTGTAAAAATATTATAATCATCTGGAGCTTCCACTATTTTTGCATCTGGATGAACTCCCAATAGTTGTTTTTCAAAAAGACTCGCTTTTTGACTTGGTACAGCTGCATAAAAAATAAATTGGTCAGATCCTTCAGCGAGTGCTATCTCTAGTGTGAAGTGACTTTTATCTTTATTTTCACGACCACTTCCAACAGAATGCATACCAGAATAAAATTGCTCCATAGAAGTCAATAATTCTTTTAAATTCTTTTTGTGATCAGGATCGTCAGTTGGGTCTGGGAGTGTTATCTCAAATAACTTCATATCTAGACTTTTAAAAAGTGGTGTTCCCTCTTTTAGTCCTGGGACTTTATGTGTACTGTATAAATACTGAACCAAGAAACGGTGAAAGTCGTCGTCTAGATGTGGATTATTCATCCGAGCAATAATCTGCAATGCATTTGAAATACCTTTGTCTAAAAGGATACCGAGCATCTCTTCCATTTTACTATCGTGTCTTTCGGGCTTTAGGCGTAAAATTAATTTGTCTGTCTCTTGCTGTGACATAGCCAAATCTTTATGAACTACATCATTTACTTCATATTTTTTATAATCATGAATAACTTCAGTCGCCAATTTTTCTTTTGAGTATTCTTGACCTTTTTCTTGCAGAGCATCTTCTTTTTCTTTTATGTGTGCACGCAAATACTCGAGCTCTTCTTGAGGAGTTTTAAAAACTGGGGCACTTTGTAAATTAAAATTTTCAACAGCCATGATAATTATTATATCATTTAGAAAAGAAAATAGTTAGCGAAAAGTATTTATTAAAAAGTAGTCAGGATCTCAGGACACTCATCTGTTATCAAAACAGTATGCTCGAAGTGAGCACTTTTTGTACCATCAACAGTTTTTATAGTATAACCATCAGAGCCTGTTTGGATAGAAGCTCTGCCTAAGTTAAACATCGGCTCTATCGCTATAACCATACCTGCTATCAGCTTTTGACCTTTACCCGCTTTACCAAAGTTTGGTATGTATGGGTCCTCGTGGATTTTGACACCGACACCATGACCAGAGAGTTCACGCACAATGCCGTATTTATTTTTATTAAACTTTTCTATCGCATAGCCTATATCGCCAACAGTGTTACCAACAATGGCTTGTTCTATGCCTAAATCCAAAGATTTTTGTGTTTTATCTAAAAGCTCTTGGACTTTTTTAGTAATTTCCCCCACAGCGACAGTTCGGGCGTGATCAGTAAAGAGGCCTTTGTGTTTAAGACCTAAATCGATAGAAATAATATCACCTTCTTTTAAGATACGACTGTTGGGTATCCCATGTACAACTTCATTGTTAATAGATGTACAAAGTGATGCAGGAAAAGCCTTACCATGACCTTCCGGTTTATAATTAAGAAAAGCTGGTTCATCACCGTATTCTTTTATCAAGTTATATGCATACTTGTCGAGTTCTAAAGTAGAAATACCCGGTGCAACCTTTTTTGCAACTTTGTCTAAAATAATAGCGAGCCTGTGTCCCCCTTCACGCAGTATCTCTATTTGTTCTTTTGTTTTTATGATTACAGACATTTTATTTAAATTCTTTACCAACTGATTTACCCCAATCTATTTCATTATGATATTTTTCTGGATTATGTTGATTCATTCTCTTTTTTAAATCAAAAATTTGATTTTCTGTAATCTCTCCAGAAGCAAGGCTTCTGGAGAACCATTCCATTATTTCATTATCGACTAATTCAGAATTAGGAAAAAAGTTTAAAAAATCTGTTCTATTTAAGACAATCGATTCTATTCGATCTTTTTCTTTAAAATCTAAGTAACTACTCCATTGATATTTATTTAAAAAATCTAAAGTTTCTTTTTTACTTTTTATTCCTTCTGTTTTCCATTTTGGATCAATTAATTTTACAGGATTCAAATGAATATATGAAAAAAGATATTTTGCCTGAATTTCATCTTTAATTAAAGTTGCTTTAAATTTACCTTCAAATAAGGAACCAGTTCTTTTGTATTTCGCATTAAAATACTTCGCATACGCAGTACTCAATTTCTGCATAAATATACTTATATTATCTTCTTTTTCTCCAGAAGCCTTGCTTCTGGAGCCCGTAATGTACAAGTGGAAATGATTAGGCATCAGAACCCATGCTCCAATAGAAACAATAGATTCACCCACTTCAAAATCCCAAGCATCTATATTTTTCTCGACAATATCAGTTCTAAAATTTATTTTCTTTTCCGAGTTACAAAGAAAGAGCATTTTAATAAAACGATTATAGTCATCTTCCGTTTTAAAGATTTCCATCTTGGAATTACCACGATTATAAATATGGTAGTACTCTGAATTTACAAGTGGATTTTTACGAGTTCCCATAGTTAAATATTATCAAATAAAATCTCCAGAAGCAAGGCTTCTGGAGATTTTATTATCTTCGGGTTTTTGTATTTTAATTTGTTATTTCTTTTGGTGTATCCGTCATTTTCATTTTTAGATCCATTTTTTTAGCTTCTTTTTCATATTTTTTAGCACTTATTTTTTCTTTAATTGCAGAAATACCAGTAAATACTGATGCCAAACCACTCACCGCAGTGATACCTACTCCGAAAGGTGCCTGACCATTGCCATCATAAATCATAAATGCTTCCATTACAACAGCAAGAGTTGCAAATATAGCAGAAAATTTGCTCGTTTGGTTAGAACTTTCTCTATCAGAAGATGCCCAGCCTAAATGATTTTCAATAAATTTATCTCCTTTTGTTTGAGCCATCATCTCTCCATCACCTTTAGATGAAAAACCTCCTTCCTTCTCAGAAAATATCTTTTTAAACTTCTCTTCTCCACCGAAAGCATCAATTTCAGCTTTTAGTTTTTCTACATTTGTTCCAAGTTTTTCAGCTTCTTTTATTATCTCTGTGTCAAATTCTTCTTGTGTCTTTTCTACATTTTCTTTTAATTCTTCTTGTTTTGGAGCAGGAACGTGTTTTTCAAAATTGAATTTCATATAATTTTATTAAATAGAGTTTTTAATCTTTTCGATCTCTTCTTCTTTAGCTATTTCTTTTATAAATTGGCGCATTTCCTCTACACCTTTATTTAGAAACTGCAAAAGAGCCAATTCTTCCTCTGGGCTTGCTTCATCATTCTTAACTTTATTAGTAATAATCTTGATTTCCTCTTCGGTGATGTTGTTTATATCCATACATCCATTTTACCCCCCCCCACGAGGTCATTGTCAAGGTTTTTTATAACTGTCCCTACAAAATCCTCATCATTTAAATAATTTTCTAAATTATTTAAATTTTTACCATTCATAATGGCAACTTCGAAGCCGAACTCTTGAGCTTTTTTTGCAGCTATTGGATCAAAAGGTGTGCTGAGTCCTGGCTCCCAAGTCTCTGGAAATAATTTTCTAAAATCCGCCCACTCTATTTCTTTTATGTGTACAGCATCAGTAAATTTATTTGGATCTTTATCATAAGCATAGTCGATATTTGAAAGATTGACTATCTTTTTTGCACCAATACTGTGGGCTCCGTAAATTGCAGCCATATCACTACTGTTTCCAGGCATGAAACCACCACCAATCATAATACTCTTTTGTGTTTCTGGTATATTCCTTGGATCTAAAATAATACTTTCATGCGCATTATCACTGAACAGAACACGTAACATTTCTGCATTTAAACGTGTACTTGCTATCCCAACCCAATCCAAATCAGTATGAGTTGGATCAACTATCTGTTTTATAGCATCGTTGTAGTTACGACAAATTTTCCCTCCGCCTGTTATAATCATAAATTTGAAACCTTTAGAAACAAAAGAATCAAGGAGTGAAACAAAAGATTTTAAAAACAACACATCTATCTCATTTGGAACAATGAGAGAACCTCCGAGCGATATAACAATGTGTTTATTTTTATCCATATTATTTTTCTAAAATTTTTACAATATCATCATGAACTTGATTAATACTTTGTTCTCCATTTATACTATGAATAGTAAAATCATCTTTATTCTTAAAATACTCCATAGCTGGCAATACATTGTTTACATATTCATCAAAGCGCTGAGCGATTCCTTCATCAGTATCATCAGTTCGAGCGCGTAACCTCATACGTTTCATAGCTTCTTCTTTACCAACTTCAATATAAAAAATATTTATATTTGTACGTCCATAATAATTTATTATTTCTTCAAAAGTTTTTGATTGATTTATCGTTCTTGGATAACCATCAGCAATTAGAAATGAGTCTTCTTTTATTTCAAAGGCTAGAGTACTTATAACTAGAGCATTGGTTAGAAAATCTGGTTGCAAATAACCTTTATCTAAACTTTCTTTTACAATAGATCCTGTATAGTAAC
>JAYVGX010000043.1:0-14851 GCA_043771685.1 Minisyncoccota bacterium | reverse complement strand
TCCCTAGGTGTCGAATAATTGTGTCTTTTTCTTGGTCGATTATTTAAAGCTCGAACTGCTTTAGTAATCTGTACTTGAGTAACTGTAGCAAAATACATTCCTTTAGGGAAGTATTGTCGTAATAATCCATTCCAATTTTCATTACTACCTCTTTCCCAAGAGTGATATGGATTAGCTCTATATACTTGTATTTTTGTTTTTTTCTCAAGCATTCTGTCAGTATCCCCAAACTCTACTCCATTATCCCGAGTCATTGTATGCTTTTTTCTTCTCGGAATCTTTTTAAATAATTCTACTTCTTTTCTATGAACAATATCAGCAGTTACTATACTCAATTTACTTGCTAATCCAAAACCACTTTTTCTTTCTACAGAAGTTAATATTCTCTGTTTCTTTTCTTTACCAATTACAGTATCGTTTTCCCAATCTCCAATCCTTGTCCTACCATCTACCACCTTTGGTCTTTCTGCTATCCTACGCACCTTTAGGCTTGTATTAAAGGTTATTCTTACATGTGTACCTCTCTTTCTACGATACTTACTTTTTTGATGTCGCAAACAAAATACAAGATCTTTTCTTTCTTCATATATGAAACTATATATTGTCTCATGACAGATTACTGTCTTTTTGTGAATCTTTTTTAATCTACCTGCTATTTGTTCTGGTGACCAGAATATTTTTGTTTTTCGTATTACATATGCCCTTAGTTCTTTGTTAACCACCAGTTTCTTAAATTTCTCTTTTGCTTTCTTCCTTCTCTTTAATGCTTTTTTATTTGCATGTCCTCCTCTATATATTCCGTCGCTATCCTTATTGTTTTTAATTTCATTGCATACACTTACTCTATGCATACCTAGTATCTTTGCACACTGTGTTTGATTCTTTCTAGCATTTAACAAAATCGCTAGCTCAACACGCGAATCTCGTGTAAATTGTATATGTGACATCCCTTTGTTTGTAATTAGCTTGTAATGGTCTACAGCTATTCTACACCAGAGGGGTGTTGCGTTTCAGGTTAGAATTCGCGCTTTACATGTTGACATTATTTTTAAAATATGATATAAAAAGATAAATTTTCATTTAAATCTTAAACGCTTGGAACAGAGCTTTGTACTGAACAAATTTTCTTATGTATATAGAAAAATTTTCTAATCCGATGGATTCAAAAAGAAAGTATTACTTTACAGCAATTTTGTACTTGATAGCAGCCATTGCTCAAGGACCATGGATATATATATTGTATCAAAACTTTGAACAAGTTGAGCGATGGCTTACACTGCCAGTGATAGGTTGGATAATGATATTTATCTTTATATGCATGGTTGCAAGTGTACCAGTACTTATTTACGCAGGTGCACAGCTCTTTGTCTTAATTAAGAAAGCCATAATGATGGTAACTACAATTAGCCAAAGAAAGAAACAAAAATCAGTTAACCAAATACTGATAGCTGGAATACTACTAGACTTGTTGTGTTCATACATGATTATACAAACAAACCATCCCGACAAAAGTTTAGTAGTTTTTTCTATAGCATTTTTTGGAAGTAGAATACTATTAGCAAATTTAATGGCGATCAGTTTCTATTTTGATGTGGAAAAAAACAAGGAAAAAGGCTTGGCTAAAACATAGACCCGCACGGACTCAAAGAAATCCGATTGCGGGTTTTCTTTTTATTTATTAACCTTTTCCATCCTATTTCTCAACACCACTATTTCATCCCGCAAAATGGCGGCGGTTTCGAAGTCGAGTTCTTTGACAGAGCGAGACATTTCTTTTTCTTTAATTTTTATTATCTTTTCATAAACTGTTTTGTTGCGGTCCTCGTCTGACAATAATGTATTCTTGAGTGACTGCGATTCAGTCTTGCCTGTATTCTTTTTGTCTTTGGCAAAAGATTTCTTGAATAATTCGATATCTAAATCAAGCTCTGCATTTACTGCCTTGCTATGTTTACTTTCGAGTTCCTCGGTTATGTCTTTTATATTTTTGAGAATTGTTTTTGGAGTGATACCATGCTTTTTATTGTAGGCCAACTGTATGTCACGACGACGAGTTGTCTCCCCGATAGCACTATCGAGCGATTTGGTCATATTGTCAGCATATAAAATAACTCTGCCCTCTGCATTGCGCGCAGCACGGCCAATAGTTTGAATAAGAGAAGTCTCACTACGCAAGAAGCCCTCTTTATCAGCATCAAGTATCCCAATGAGCGCAACTTCCGGCAAATCTAATCCCTCACGCAATAAGTTAACCCCGACGAGGACATCGATGTCGCCACGACGAAATGCTGTCAGTATCTGGATACGTTCTATCGTTTTTATCTCGCTGTGCAAATACTCGGCCTTCATCCCCTTTTCTTTTAAATAAATAGATAAGTCCTCAGCCATGCGTTTCGTCAAAGTCGTCGCCAGAACACGAAAACCTTTTTTAATTGTTTTTTCGGCTTCGGCTATCAGGTCTTGGACCTGCCCGCCATAGCCTTCGGCAGCAGGCGATGGCAGGCGGGTTTGCCCTCTATGCCCAATCTGTGATTGAGTCGAGCGATCATCTAATTTTGTAGATGATTTAGCTGGGTAAGGCGAGCTTACAGGATTTTTTGATGGTCTGGCGATTTCACCCGAGGACCTCTCAGATTGCTTTGCTGTTGGAGAAAAAGCCGATACAGGCCTCACAATAATCTCTGGATCGATCAAACCAGTTGGGCGAATTATTTGTTGAACAATTTGCTCGCTTGTTTCTTTTTCAACTATAGACGGTGTCGCCGAAACATAGACGACTTGACCAACACGTTCTTCAAATTCCTCTTTTTTTAGTGGGCGATTATCTTTTGCTGAAGGCAATCGAAAACCAAAGTCCACCAATGTTGTTTTACGTGAGGCATCGGCAGCATACATACCACCGAGTTGTGGTAATGTGACATGTGATTCATCGATAATAGTTAGGAAGCCACCATCTCCAGAAGCAAGGCTTCTGGAACCCTTGAAGCCTTGCTTCTGGAGAGCTTTTGGGAAATAAGACAACAATGTCTCGGGTGCCTCCCCTGCTTTTTTGCCTGAGAGTTGCCGTGAATAATTTTCGATACCATTGCAGTACCCTATCTCTTTTATCATCGCTAAATCATAACTTGTCCGTCTGCTGATTCTTTCTTTCTCGAGCAACTTACCTTCTTTGTCGAACTTTTTAATTTGATCAGCTAATTCTTTTTTAATATTCTTTACGGCTTTGGCTAGTTGGTCTTTTTGTGTGATGAAGTGTTTCGTTGGAAAAAGAAAAATATTTTTCTCATTACTTAAAATATGCGACGAAACTTGATCGACTTTTAATATAGTTGCGATCTTGCCACCAGAAAATTCTACTTTGTATACAAAAGTTTCGGACACGGGCATTATTTCCACATTGCCACCAACAGAACGGAATTGTCCAGAGTTGATATCTGCATTAGTGCGTTCAAAATGAACTTCGACGAGCTTTTTTATTAAAGTTGTCCGATCCAGATTCATACCAACTTCTAATTTCAAATTTACTTTTTCATACTCCTCGGGACTCCCTAGACCATAGATACATGACACAGACGCGATAATGATACAGTCCGGACGAGTAAGGAGTGCTTGTGTTGAGGCATGACGCAAGCGATCTATTTCTTTATTTATCTGCGCATCTTTTTCAATGTATGTATCGCTAGCTGGCATGTATGCCTCGGGTTGGTAGTAGTCGTAATAAGACACAAAATAGTGCACCGCTGCGTCTGGGAAAAATTCACGGAATTCTTGAGCCAACTGCGCCGCCAATGTTTTATTATGAGCGATAACGAGTGCTGGTTTGTTATGCTGAGCGATGACATTGGCCATGGTAAAAGTCTTGCCTGTGCCTGTGGCTCCCAACAATGTCTGCTTTTTAAAACCTTTATCGAGACCTTGCACCAATAGTTTAATAGCCTCGGGTTGGTCACCATCAGGCTTGTAGTCGCTTTTTAATTGAAAAATCTTGTCCTTCATATGTATACTTTACGCTATTTTGGAAATAAAAAAAAGCCGGCACAATACGTCCGACTTTTTCAACTTATATGTCATGAAAACTAATATTTTCTTTATAATAACATAATTTTAAAACAAAACAAATGAACCATTATAAGTATACTTTACGTTATTTTAGAAATAAAAAAAGCCGGCACAATACGTCCAGCTTTTTAAGACTATAAATTATTAACCCTATTTTTTAGATACTCAGCACCTTTTCCGACTGATGTATTTATTGGAAGATTTTTCTTACAATAAATACAATCTTTTTCATCAAATGCATCCAATGTGATATTCATTAGTGCCATTAGTACAGGTACATTGCCAATATCTTCGACAGTTATACCTCCACGATTACACAAAGCAGAAACCCCAACAACATAGCCATCCATATTATTGACAACATCAACAACTTTTTTAACAGAGCCACCTGTGGTCAATACATCTTCTACTACTAAAATTTTTTTTCCTTTAATAAATTGTTCTTGCCCACGTTTTATAACAAAACCATCTCCATCTTTATCAGCTGTTAAAGCCAAAATTTCTTTTCCTTGCAATAAAGACAAGTGAAAAGCTGTCCATTGAGCAAGAGCCACCCCTCCAACAACAGGACCAACAATTGCATCAACATCGTAATCTT
Source organism: Minisyncoccota bacterium (assembly GCA_043771685.1). GTDB lineage: Bacteria > Patescibacteriota > Minisyncoccia > Phycocordibacterales > UBA9973 > UBA8515. Next base: position 10,194 of record JAYVGX010000043.1, on the reverse strand, counting down.
TAAAATTTTCAGCCATAAAGAGACATAGCTTTGATATTTGATTAACGTGTGGATAAATAGCATCTTTGTTTACATAGGCTTGTCCATGTTTTCCAGAAGTATATACAACATGACTTTTGTCAATGATAGCATTCGTGTCTGAAAATATTTTTTCGATTTCAAGCTGTCTTCCATTTGATTCTTCATCAAGAACTGATGAAACTTCTTCTAAAACTTTAAGAGCAGCTTCTTCTTGAGTCATACCATCTGGTTGTGTTATTGGCCTCCCGATAACTAAATAATCAGCACCAGCTTTTATAGCTTCAGCAGGTGTCATCACTCTTTTCTGATCATTTACTTGCGAAAATTCTGGACGAATACCTGGTGTCATTATTTTTAACCCAGACAATTGACTTAAAGCTCGTAATGAAGATATTTCTTGTGGTGAACATATTATTCCATCACAATTAGCAAGAGAAGCATGTAAAGCAAATTGTAAAACTTTTCCTTCTGAAGAATTACCAAAAATAATTTGTGAATCATCATTGCTGATAGAAGTTAGTACAGTTACCACAAAAACTTCTGCTTCTCCTTTGTTTTCAACTGCGGCTTTCATTGCTTCCTTTCCTGCAGATGCATGAATGTTAAAAATCTTAGCACCAAGTTTTGAGGCAGCCTTTGCTGCATTTCCAACTGTATTAGGAATGTCATTAAACTTCCCGTCATAAAAAACATAACTTCCTTTTTCTTTTATATATGAAATTATCTTCGGAGCAAGTCCCGCCGTAATAAGTTCGAAACCTATTTTAAACATCCCAACATAAGGATGTAATTTGTCTATAAGGTCAAAAGCCTTATCTAAACTATCCACATCTAATGGAAGGATAATTTTACTTTTTGCTCTTTCGAGTCTTTTTGTTAACATATTCGTTTTGTTTAAAAGATGAAAATTTGTTTTTACAATACAACATATATACTAAAAAAGCAACAAAAAAAATAGCGTGGTTTTTCACGCTATTTTAAATAAATTAATTCTTAAAAATCAATCAAAATTACAAAGATAACCTTTGTCTTTTGTTTTTTTTACTGTTTTTAAAACCCTGTCACTCAAATCTTTTTTAAATTTTTCCATCTTTTGACCTATTTCTAAATCAAAAGCACCCAAAATTTGAGTAGCAGCAATTCCTGCATTTTTACCGCCATTGAGTGCAACTGTTAAAGTTGGTACACCTTCAGGCATTTGTAAAATTGAAAGTATCGAATCCCAGCCATCAATCGAATTGCTCGACTTAATAGGAACTCCAATAACCGGCAATGTAGTACCACCTGAAATCATTCCAGGTAAATGTGCAGCACCTCCAGCACCAGCAATGATTACTTTTAATCCTCTCTTTTTTGCAGTCTTAGCATAATTTTCCATTCTCTCTGGTGTACGATGAGCTGAAGCAATAGTTAACTCGTAACATATTCCCATTTCTTCCAAAAAAACAGCGACTTTGTCCATTATTGGTAGATCAGAGTCCGAGCCCATAACAATACCAACTATAGGATTTTCGCCACAACGAAGTCTATGAATTCCTAAACGGGAATTCAAAAATACGTAATCAGCATCTTTTGTTTTTTCAGCTTCTTCGTACGGAAACTTTTTCTTAGCTATCATTTCGTATAAATCAATGTATCTTTTTGATAACTCAGCAACAATCTCAGGCGTAACAACAGGTAGTGGGACACCTTCTTTTGATTGTTCTTCTCCATAATTTTGACTCATAAGCCATTCACGAAAAAATTCTTTACTTAACTGTTTTTGTTTTTCACCTTTTTCTTGACGCTCTTCATACCCATCTAAATAAATATATCTAGAAGAATCTGGTGTATGAACTTCATCAGCAAGCAATATTTTGCCATCGCTCATCATAAACTCATATTTAGTATCAACTAATATAAGTCCGATTTCATTAGCCATTTCTTGTCCTTTTTGAAAAAGTTTAATAGCATTTTTTTCGATACTCTTATAAGTATTTCTAGAAAAAATTTTCTCAGCAAAAATTTCTTTACGTGTTATCGGCTCATCATCTTCAGATTTACGTGTTGGCGTAATAATTGGCCATGGAAGTTTATCATTTTCTTTTAAACCTTCTGGTAATTTTACTCCACAAATTTCACGTTTGCCTTCTTTGTACAATCTCCATGCACTACCAGCTAAATAACCTCTTACAATAATTTCATAAGGAATAATGTTTCCGGCAATACCGATAGAAGTCACAGAATTTGGTGATGAAAGATACCAATTCGGAACTATTTCTTTTGTAGCTTCTAAAAAATAAGCGGCTAATAAATTTAATACTGCTCCTTTGTAAGGAACTTCCACGTCAAAAACGTGGTTAAAAGCCGACAATCGGTCTGTTGCAATATTTACAACAAAACCATCTTCAGTAAAATACATTTCTCTAGTCTTACCAGAGTAATGTTTCTTTTGTTGAGGGAAATTAAAATCCCCAAAAATTGAATTTTTCATAGTCTTAAAAGAAGATAATCCGTAGGTGGATCAAACCGATTTTTATTGATTTTTTATAGAAAATTTGTCCTTACCATACAATATATACACCAAAAAAGCAAACAAAAAAGCCGACACATTTCGTTCGGCTTTTTTGTTTAAAAATTATAAAAGAAAAGTAATATTAATTGTGACTTTTTTCTACGAAAGATTTAATTCCATCTTTAAGAGAAATATCTCTTGTTAAAGTAACATAACCATCTTCGTAATCAAAAATAATCATTTTTTTCGTATCACGCAATAATTGAGTTCCAATAAGTGCTACAGCATTTTCAGTAAACTGGATAGGAAAATCAAAAATTTCTTCATCTAAAATTCTAATTTTAGATTTAGTAATACCAGTTTCAATAACACTACCATCTGCAAGAGCAGAACTAGATTTATTAATAACATCCAAACCGAGATCCGTGATGTCCGATTGACTTAGTTGAAGATATCCATCAAACCCAGTATCTATTAAGCATTTTATTTCTTTTGCATATCCTTTTTTCTCATTTAAAACATTTATATTTATAAATGTTTTACACTTATTATTTTCCATACCAAGCCCAACTTTTTTACCGTTTATTATGTTTTGCATATTTTTTATTATTTCTTCAAATCAGAAACTTGAAGAGGGCTATTAATTTTAGGAGGTGTCATGTCAATGACACCAAAAGTTTTTTCATAAGTTTCTATTTGTCCACTTATCCAGATAGCTACACTCTTCATTATTTGAGGAGTTGTAGCAAACGAATTAAGATTAGAGCCAGAAGTAAGAGTAAAAGAAAAGATATCTTTACCATAACCCCCAAGAGCACCGTCAATGAACTTTTTTTCTAGTTGATTCATGTCAACTTTTGTTGGGTCTACCATATTATTTTTATTTTAAGTTAAATAGTAATTTCTTATAAAGAAAATATTCTACCAACTATCATTATTATTTACAGTATTAATAAATGAAAGTATTGATTTTAGGGAATTATTAGAATAGAAATAATATTTTATATTTAAAGTATTTACAAGGTTAATTTTTATAAATGTACCAGTTGTTTTTCCAAAAATATTAAAAGTATTTACTGTACCAGTTGTTTTTCCAAAAATAATGGATTCTTGTGTATTTGGATTTTTTGGGATTTTTGGAGTTGAGATAGTTAATCCTATTGAAATAGTATTACTACCAGAAGTAGCATTTATTTTATCGTATTTTTCTGTTAAAACTTTTAGCATTCATTAATTATGAGCTTATAATTTTGAAAAGTCAAATTTATTTCAAATAATTCTTTAAAAACTCTTCTTTAAATTCAAAAAAACTATCGTCGATGATTGAGGCGCGCATATCGGCGACGAGTTTGTTTATGAAGTAAATATTGTGAATAGATGCCAATGTTGCACCGAGCATTTCTTTTGCACGGAAAAGATGTGACATGTAGGCACGTGTGTAACTTGCCCCGCCATCGAGGCGGGGTAAACATGTACTACATCTACAGTCATCTTCTATTGGTTTAAAATCAGAAACAAAGCAAGCGTTCAATATATTTATCTTTCCTTTTTTAGTAAACAGTGTGCCGTTGCGAGCGATGCGTGTCGGCCCCACACAATCAAATAAATCGACACCATTTTCTACTCCCATAAATAAATCTTCTGGTTCACCTATTCCTAATAAGTGTCTTGGTTTTTCTTCTGGTAAAATCTCATTTACCCATTTACACGCTTTTTCCATATCTTCTTTTGCAAAAGAACCACCAATACCATAGCCGTCGAAATCCATCGCCCCTATAACACTGGCAGACTTTTTACGAAGCTCTTCATTGCGTCCGCCTTGAACTATACCAAAAAGTGCCTGCGGCAATATATCATTTTTTTCTTCTTCTAATTCTTTATGTCTATCTAGGCATCTCTTTGCCCAAGCATGAGTGCGCGACAGTGCTTCGTCTTGATAACGATCATCTTCTGTTGGAGATGTACATTCATCAAAAGCAAAAATAATATCGGCACCGAGATTGTGCTGTATCTCGATAGACTTTTCAGGAGTGATGTAATGCAAGTCTCCATTTATATGTGACTTAAAAGAAACGCCATCGTTACCGATCTTGGCTAGTGGAGTCGTACCATCGAGCGCTGTCGAGCGCTCTGGTATCAAAAGTGACGGATCATTAATAGAAACAACTTTAGAAATTTCCTTGCCATAGGCCACACCTAGAGAAAAAACTTGGAAGCCACCCGAATCTGTCATCATGGGCCCGTGCCAATTCATAAATTTATGCAATCCACCGGCTCTTCTTACCAGCTCATCACCGGGTTGTAATAGTAGATGATAAGTATTTGCCAGAACTACTTGGACATTTTGTGCCAGTATTTCTTCTGGTGTCATAGCTTTGACTGTGGCTTTTGTACCCACCACAACAAAGCTCGGTGTTAAAATATTGCCATGAGGCGTCTCTATCGTACCCGCACGTCCTAAACTATTTTTTAATTTTTTTTCTATATTAAAAGTAAGGGCTTTCATTTTAATTTTTCTTTACTTGGACAAATTTTATATTCTGAATATTTACTTTTGTTTTTAACAAATATTTTTTATTTAAATCTGTTGGTTTAGATAGTAATCCAGCAACAGTAGCGATAACTTCAGAATTAAGCGTTGGCAAGAAAACGACAGCATTACTTGGTACTTCAAAATCATGCGGTGTATTCATTTCGAAATTACCACCACCACGACCAACTAGATTAACAGTTGTTTCTAGTCCATCAATCATAACGTCTGTTTGTGTATTTGGATTTGAATACAAAACAACATTTGCTGTATAAGGATTTACTTGTGAAATAGTACCTATAGGATGAGTGACGTCAGCATAGACCTTATCTCCTTCTTTGATGCCCATATTTGAACCGATGTCGATAACTAGAGTGTCGTAAGGCGAACGATTAGGTCTCAGTAGCACAGTGCCTAGGACAAATTTGTGTTCCGGACCAATACGTCCAAAATATTCTTTTAGTTTTACGTTTTCATTTTTTAAAATATTGTAATCATCCACAACCAATTTTAATTCTTGGTTTTCTTGGTTTAATTTCTGGTTTTGCAATCCTAAATATTTTTTAGTTGCGAGATAATATGTCATATTTTTGAAACTTGAAACTATGTTATTCTCACTACGCCAAAAAGGACGACCTAGTATATAGATAGTTCTGTTTAAAAAAGAAAAGAAACCAAATAAAACAAACAAAAACAAAATAATAAAAATTATTATATTATTCCTAAATTTGGTTTTATTATTTCTTTGTTTTTTATCTAGAAATTTATGCATTATCAGTATTTAGAAGCACTTCTTTGTATTCATCGAATTCATCGAGTATGACACCTATCCCACGAGCAACCGCAGTTAGAGGATCCTCGGCAACATAAACAGGTATTTTGATCGCTTTTTCAATCATCACATCGAGTCCACGTAGAAGTGCCCCACCGCCAGAGAGTATCAAACCGCGTTGCATTAAATCCGAAAGTATTTCAGGTGGAGTAGTTTCTAGAACTTCTTTTATTCCGTCTATTAGAGTTAGAACTGCAGGCAAGATGGCTTCACGGATGTCAGCATCTGTCACTAACACTTGTCTTGGTAATCCAGTTACTAGATCTCTACCTCGAACTTCAACTTCCATTGGTAAGTCTGGCATCACATTGCCGATAGCTATCTTTACTGTTTCAGCAGTTCGTTCGCCAATGAGTAATTTAAATTCATCTTTCATATAATTTACAATATTTGTATTAAATAAATCACCAGCAATTTTTAAATTCTTTGAACCGACAACTCCTCCGAGTGCTATAACCGCAACATCTGTTGTACCACCACCGATATCAACTATAACTGAACCGATTGCTTCTTTTATGGGGACACGTATACCTATAGCTGCTGCCATCGGTTCCTCCACGATATAAACAACGCGTGCTCCTGCCGACAGTGCTGCATCTTCTACGGCACGAATCTCAACATTGGTTATACCTGTTGGTACACCAACAATAACACGTGGGCGTAAAAACTTTTTAGATATCTTTTCAGCTTTTCCTATCAAATAAGACAACATTTCTTCCGTTACTTCGAAATCTGAAATAACTCCGTCGACAACAGGACGAACAGCGCGTATGTGACCTGGAGTACGACCCAGCATTGATTTGGCGGCAGCACCAACTGCAACAATTTGTCCAGTCTTTGTATTCAAAACAACAACAGACGGCTCGTTGATAACGATTCCGTGACCTTTTAAATAGACCAAGGTATTTGCTGTACCTAAATCTATTCCTATATCATTTGAAAACATTTTGTAAAACTTTTTTAACATTTTATTTTAATAGACTTAATAACTCTTCTTCAGAAATTATACTGCTTTTATCTTCTGTGCGTTTTTTTAATTCATAACCACCATCAGCGATACTTCTTTTTGAGACAACGATGCGGTACGGAATACCAATTAAATCTGAATCAGAAAACTTTCCCCCAGCAGAAGCTTCTCTGTCATCGTACAGAACTTCAATATTATTTTTTAGTAAAATATCATAAATATGATCAGCGTTTTTGCGTACACTTTCATCTTCGCCTAATACAAGTAAATGAACTTTAAATGGAGAGATACTTTCAGGCCATATGATACCTTTGTCGTCAGATAGAACTTCAACAACTGTACCCATTAAACGGCCTGGCCCTATACCATAAGAACCCATAAAACAAGACACGTCCTCCCCCTTTTCATTTTTATACTTTAAATTTAATGCATCAGAAAAACGAGTAGAGAGTGTAAATATGTTTCCAACTTCACAAGCTTTTTTCTCGACAAGAGAGTCTTTATTTAAACCGAGACTTTCAATTACTTCATCATTATAAACTTCTTTATTTATAGCTATACCTTTATCTTCATCGATATAAATCAGATCCTCTCCGGCACCTGTGACAGTTTGGAATTCATGAGAGAATTTTGAAAACATTCCACCTGAAGCGAAAGTTAAATAAGTTAAGTGACCGATACCTGCGCGTTTGAAAATATTTTTATACGCTTCTTTTGTTTTTTCATAAAATGTATTATGTTCGTTTTCGTCTTTAGAAAAAGAATACAAGTCCTTCATGATAAATTCACGACAACGCATGATACCACTCTTTGCACGAGTTTCGTTACGAAACTTTGTTTGGAATTGATATGGATATATCGGCAAGTCACGATACGACTGCACAAAGTCTTTTAGCATTTTTGTCATCGGGGCTTCGTGAGTGACCGCCAAACCAAGCTCTGTTTCATTTTTAAGTTTTGTTTTAAACCAAACGTCTACTTGATCATCGGACCATTGATTAGTTGGTTCCCATGTTGCACTTTCTTGCAATGCGGTCATAGAAACTTCTTGCCCACCGATGGCATTCATCTCTTCACGTATGATATTTTGGATTTTATTTAAAACTCGTAAACCAAGTGGTAAATAAACATAAACCCCTGCCATTTCCTTATAAATAAAGCCTGCTTTGATCAAAAGTTCGGCATTTAAAGAGACTTCATCGCTTGGAGCCTCTTTTCTTGTTTTAGTAAATAGTTGTGTTTGTTTCATATATAGAATATACCCTAAATATCGTTTTTTTACAATTTAAAAAAGCGGCTCGTATTTTCTACGAGACCGCCTGTATAAAAACCAACAACAAAAAATATTCTTCAAAGTTCCATAAATTTAGAAGCCTCAACACCAGAAAGATTAAAAATTCCAGAGATGATAATCTTTTGATCAGATACTCTATGGATCTCGATCCAAAACGTATAAACTCCTGAATCCAGACGACATCTTTCTTGTAATATATAAAATACCGGTTCATCAGAAAACAGTTTGTTTTCTTTTGTACCAGGACTACTGATACTAAAATTATTTATTTGAGATAGAGGAAATTTCTGCTGTATTAAAGCATCCATTAGTTTTTTACCTCTCAATAAACCAATAAGGTAGTGACCAGGAACAAACATTTTACCTGTGCTTGAAGTTAAGACACTTTTTTCAATACCAAAAACATCAGCATATTTTTTTACATCATCCTCTGTAATGCCATCAAAATTAACTTTATAAGAATCTTGCCCTTTAACGATGTTACTTTTTTTCATTTTCCTATATTTAATTGTTTTAAAATTTTCTTTTACAATATCACATATGGATATATTGTCAACTAGTAAAAGTGTCTGTTTTCTGGTATTATATGTGGGCTATCCGTGAGGGATTTTTTTATTACAAATACCCTTGTAAATAAGGCCTAAATCGAAATGGCCGAGCTGAAATGCTTAAAAACGGATTGTTTATAATTAATTAATAATAACTAGACTAAAGTTCTAGAAACAAATATGAGCACAGAAAACAAACAAATAGAAGAAATGTTCAAGGCAGGTACTCACTATGGGTATTCAAAAAGTCGTCGCCATGCATCTGCAAAAAATTACATTTTTGCAACAAAAAACAATGTAGATATTATAAACTTAGAGAAGACTTTCCCTCTTTTCGAGAATGCTTTGGCTGAAGTTACTCGCCTTGCATCACTTGGTAAAACAATCCTTTTCGTTGGAACAAAAGCTGAGGCAAAACAAAAGATCATCGAAACAGCTCTTGCTTTAAATATGCCCTATGTAAATGAACGTTGGGTTGGAGGAACAATCACTAACTTCTCTGAGATAAAAAAACGTATTTCTAAATTACTTGATTTGCGAGACAAAAAAGAAAAAGGTGAATTAGAAAAATATACAAAGAAAGAAAGACTACTAATAGAACGCGAGATGCTAGACATGACCGAAAATTTCCAAGGTGTGACTTCCCTTTCAAAAATCCCAGATGCAATGATTGTTATCGATTCAAAGAAAGAAAACCTAGCAGTTACAGAAGCAAATAAAATGAATTTATCTATTGTATCATTACTTAACACTGACTGTAATCTAAAAGAAGTTAAATTCCCTGTTTTAGGAAATGATGCATCTGTTTCAAGCATAACTTACTTCCTAGATAACGTAAAAGAAGCATACAAAAAAGGTTCTAAAGGTGAAGTGAAATAATACATTAACAAATAAATTAAATTTATAATATATGGAGATTACAGCAGAGCAAGTAAAAGATTTACGAGAAAAAACTGGTGTTTCAGTTATGCAATGTAAAAATGCATTAGTTGAAGCCGAGGGTGATTTAGAGAAAGCTCTAATCATACTAAAGAAGAAATCAAGTTCTATTTCAATGAAAAAAGCTGACCGAGAAGCTCATGAAGGTGTTATTGTTGTAGCTGAAAAAGACAATAAAATGGTAATGCTGATGTTAAACTGTGAGACAGACTTCGTAGCTCGAAATAGTGATTTCATCGAAATAGCAAAAAATGTATCTTCTAAAGTTCTAGAGAATGGATCTGCTTTTATATCTACACCAGAATGTGCAGAGATAACAGATGCCGGAGTACAAAAATTAGGTGAGAAGATATCAGTTGGTGTAGTTGAAGAAATAGAAGGATCAACTCTCGGAAGTTATGTTCACAATATGAAATCATGCGTGATTGTTTCTCTAGAAGGTGGTACAAAAGATTTAGCTCGAGATATAGCTATGCACATAGCTGCTATGAAGCCGATGTATGCATCACAAGCAGAAATAAAAGAAGAAGACAAAGAAAAAGTTATGGAAGTATTCCAAAAAGAAGTTG
>JAYVGX010000042.1:0-7540 GCA_043771685.1 Minisyncoccota bacterium | reverse complement strand
GAGATCATGAAAGAATACAAAAACCCATTGTATCTCAATTTTGATAATTCTGACCATAGAGAGATAATAAAAAAACAATCTTGGCTCTTAGATGTTGATCTAATTGTATTTGATGAAATACATAAAATGCCCAAATGGAAAAACTATTTGAAGGGTGTGTATGATACAAAGTCTGATAATATTCATATTTTAGTTACTGGTAGTGCTAGAATGGATGCTTTTAAAAAAGTTGGCGATTCTTTGGCCGGGAGATTTTATATCCATCATTTATTCCCGTTTACCGTTTCAGAGCTTGAAGGGAGTGATTTAAAAAATGTTTCTAGTTTATTAATGGAAAGAAGTGGTTTTCCTGAACCATTATTAGCTTCTGATAATGAAGAAGCTAATCGTTGGCGTAATTTGTACACTGATAGTCTTTTGGGTCAAGATGTTTTAGAATTTCAAGATATTGATAAAATAAATGCAATTCGTTTAGTTTATCAGTCTTTAAAAAGTAAAGTCGGATCTTCTTTGAATTATAGTGCTATAGCAAGAGATATAGGAATTTCACCTGCAACCGTTAAAAAATATATCGAGATACTAGAAGCAATATATGTAATATTTATAGTAAAACCGTATACTTTTAAAATTTCTCGTTCTATCTTGAAAGAACCAAAGATATATTTTTTTGATTATGCATTAGTTACTGATATCGGAGCAAGATTTGAGAATTTTATTGCTTTTTCTTTGTATAAAAAGATAAAATTAAAAAATGATATACATGGGACATCATATTCTTTGGGTTTTCTAAAAACTAAAGAAAAGAAAGAAGTAGATTTTGCGATAGCCAATAATCAGAATGATTTAGTAGAAATTATAGAAGCAAAAGTTTCTGATGAAAATATATCCAAAACTTTAGAATATTTTCAAGAAAAATACAAGGTTAATGCTACTCAGGTTGTTTATAATTTGAAAACAGAAAGGATGTCTAGTAGTGGAGCTCAAATAAGAAATGCTGAAAAATATTTATTAAATTTAGAAGAATATTAATTTATGCAAAAAATCATCGCTACAAGTGGACTCGCAAGAACCGTTCTTGCGAAAGGTTCTCCAAACTTTACCTGCCCGAAATGCTACGCATAGTGTTACAGACGGGAATCATTTCAAAAAATCTACCATATGGTGGATTTTTTTTGCCAATTTTTGATCTAAAAGTAGTTTATCTAAACATTGTACTAGTACATGGATACACAAACACCTGAGGTCTTGCCTAAGGGTTACCAACATTTTACTTAGGCAAGACCTCAGTATTTATACACTCAGCCCCAACCCCCAGCCCTAGGCAAGGCCTAGGGCTGGACTAATTCAGCCACAAGTCGGACTTGTGATTTTTTTTGGGGGGGTACTCTCTCTATAAAAGTATTCTACTCTCATAGAGAGATTTCTTTAGTTTGCATTTTTCTAGGTTTGTGGTGTATACTGTAAATATGAAGAAAATAAATCTAAACATTAGTTTACCAATAACAATTTTTAAAGAGGGTAATAAGTATATAGCTTACAGTCCAGCTTTAGATATTTCCACATCAGCATCTACTTACAACAAAGCACAATCTCGTTTTTCTGAATTAGTAGAAATATTTTTTGAAGAGATTTCAGAAAATGGCTCTACTGATACTGTTTTACAAAATTTAGGTTGGCAGAAATTAAAATCAAATTGGCAACCACCAGTTGTTGTTTCTAATTATATGCAATCCATAAATCTTTCTTATGCCTAAAAAGCAAAATATATCAAATAAAAAGTTTCAGAAATTTTTGGTATATTTTGGTTGTTCATTAAAAAGAGTAAAAGGTGATCATTTTATATATACAAGAAATGGTTTATTGCGTCCAATTGTGATACCAAACGATAATCCATTACCACAATTTATTATTCGTAATAACTTAAGGTTATTAGAGATATCTTGGGAAGAATTCTTAAATATAGTAGAAAATATATAGTTCATCCAAACTTTATCTACCCGAAATGCTACGCATAGCGTTACCGGCGGGAATCATTTCAAAAAATCCACCATATGGTGGATTTTTTGTTACCAATTTCTGATTTAAAAGTAGTTTATATAAACATCGTACTAGTACATAGATACACAAACCCCTGAGGTCTTGCCTCAGGGGTTACCAACATTTTACTTAGGCAAGACATCAGTATTTATACACTTAGCACTACCAGCCCTAGGCCTTGCCTAGGGCTGGTAGTGCTGGACTAATTCAGCCACAAGTCGGACTTGTGGCTGTCCTTCTGTGATAAAGGGGTTTGGATTTCTTGTGATATAATATTTGTATGAAGAATTTTGACGATTGGAATGAAATAAAAAAGAAAATAGAGCTATCAAAGCGTGCTCCTGTAAAAGTTGGAGAAATATATTGGGGTAAACTTGGTTTAAATATAGGTGTAGAACAAGATGGTAAAGATACCGATTATTTGAGACCAATATTAATTATTAAAAAATTTTCTCATCAAATAGTACTAGGAATACCACTTACAACTCAAAGCCATAAGGGAGACTGGTATTTTGATTTACATATTTTTGATAAACCATCACAAGCTATATTGAATCAAGCTAAACCTATAGATACTAAAAGGTTATTATCTAGTATGGGCCAGTTGTCTGAAAATGAATTAGGAAAGGTGATAGATGCTTATTGTAATCTTATTAAAACTAAATAAAAAAACAACTTAAAATGTTTGAAAGCCAGTCTTGCGACTGGCTTTCTACTGGGTTACCCCAACTTGTACTTAAATAATAGCAAATACATATCTAAAGTCAAGCCTCTGTACAGTTAACCATATGGGGTTACAAATATGTTAAATTGGGGTTACAAAGGTTAACTATTTAATATTTAAAAGGCGAAAGCTTAAAACCATATATGGCAAACAAAAATCAAGAAGCATCATATCCTGCAAAGATTAGAAGTAAATGGTATTTCTTAGCAGAAAAAGCTGGCAAAACATCAGTATTTATACACTCAGCACTATCAGCCCTAGGCCTTGCCTAGGGCTGATAGTGCTGGACTAATTCAGCCACAAGTCGGACTTGTGGCTGGGGGCTCCCTCTTCAGATAAAAGTATTTTACTCTCATAGAGAGATTTCTTTAGTTTGCATTTTTCTAGGTTTGTGGTGTATAATAGATTTATGAATAAAGTTATACAATTTTCAATTACACAAGAAGATTCTGTTTATACAGCATCAGGAATCAATGCCCCTATTGTAACAGATGGTGCTACTTTTGAAGATCTTCAAAAGAACATAAAAGAAGCTGTGTCTTTATATTTAGAAGAAATGCAAACAAGTGATGTAAAAGAATTTATAAATACTCCTGCTATTATTGCTAATTTTGATTTAACTCTTCAAGCTTATGCCTAATAAACTTAGGTCAGATGTTTCAAGTACGCAGTTGGTAAAATTTTTTGAGAAAAATGGTTTTGAAATAAAAAGAAAAACAGGCAGCCATATAATTATTGGCAGAATAGTTGTTTCTGGTAAACAAGTTCTTGTTGTTCCAGACCATAAAGTTATTCCAAAAGGAACATTAAAAGCAATTTATAATCAGGCTTCAAGATACATTTCAGAATCTGAATTATTTGATATTTTTTATTTAAATTAATTCTCCAAACTTTATCTGCCCGAAATGTTACGCATAGTGTTACAGACGGGAATCATTTTAAAAAATCCACCGTGTGGTGGATTTTTTGTTACCAATTTTCTATTTAAAAGTATTTTATCTAAACATTGTACTAGTACATGGATACAAAAAGTTATCCACAGTTTTTATATAACATATGTTTCTTTTTGTAAAGTTTATTCATATACTATTAGTATATGAACAAATCATCAAAGTTTTTGATTTTTGTTTCCTTCTTATTAATAATGGTTTTCGTTTTTCCTCACAAGTCACATGCTTTGACAGATATCGATAGTAATATCATAGAAGATACTACGTGGAGTTTATCAGGTAGCCCGTATATTGTTCACAGAAGTATACGTGTTTTATCTGATATAACTTTAAATATTGAACCAGGAGTTGTTGTAAAATTTGACGCAAGACCATACTCGTATAGTAAAAATGATATACATGTAAATGGCAAAATTATAGCCAATGGAAGTGAAAGTTTGCCTATTTATTTTACCTCTAGCTATGATGATCATTTTTTCCCAGAGACCGATGATTATCAAAGTTGCAATTACGAGACAGATATAAATGGTGACAATATAGGACCAGAAATATGTGTCACCTATGATTTGAGTGATCCAAGTAAAAATGATTGGGGTGGTATATCTATCAGCAATTCAATATCTGGTTCAAGTTTGAAAAATGTTTTTATGAGTTATGTTTATTCTGGATTAGAGGTATATAAATCAAAATTAAGTGTAAATAATTTAAATATAAATGAAAGTAATGATGCAATCACTATCTATGAAGGTAGTGATTTTTTATTTTCTGGATTAGATATCTCAAATATATATCATGACCCTGTAACTATTTTTAACGATAGTAATTTTATGGGAGAAAAATTAAAAATGGAAAACTTTCTAAATGCTAGAAGAACTGATGCAATTGTTGTTTTTAATCATTCAACTTTAGATATAAGAGATTCTTTGTTTAAAAATTGCCCAAATGAAGCCTGCATCACTGTTTTCGATGGTGATAGTTATGCCTCAAATCAGTCTAGTATAAGTATTGAAAATACTATCTTTGATGGAGGTTTAGGTTCTGGAATCCTTGCTTTCAGTGGAAATATTTTAATGCCTATGATTATAGATATCAAAGATTCTACTTTTAAAAATTTTGATTTATTTGCTATTGAAAATTATTTAGAAACTACAACAATAAATGCAAAAAATAATGATTGGGGCGACCCAACTGGTCCAAATCATATAGATAATCCAGATGGCAAAGGTGAAAAGCTTTATGGTTTGGTTTCTTTTGTACCGTGGGTGGGGAAGGAGCCTCTAGAACCATCAACTTTTTATGCAAAAATAACAAACAGTCCAAACGGTGTGGCACGTTTATATAGCCAGCCGAGTATAAACTCGACTTTAATAAAAACATTACCAAATGATTGGATTGTAAAAGTAATCGAAAAGAAAGACTCAAATGGTCAGGCAATGATTGCCGATGGCTATATTTGGTATAAAGTCGAGGATCCTACAGACAAAACTTTGCATTATATGTTTGCAAGTGCGGGTACCACAAAATATTTACCTTATGAAAAAGACAAACAAACAGAATATGAAAATAACTCTGTGGATAATTTGAGTGGTACGACAACTGTCGATAAGAATAAAAGAAGAGATGAATTTTTGGGTATTTTAGACCATTATTATAATAATGCTGATGATAAAAAGTCTTTATATAGTTCAAATGATACTACGAAAATTTCTAGCTTTAAAGAGATTGGTTTTCAAAAGGAAGTCATACTAGCTATAGTAGGGCAGGAGATCGCCGGCGCTGGTTTCAATAATGAGATTGTCACATTTGATTATGGTCATGGCTTGATGCAAGTCACTATGGATGCATTGAAACACGAGAATACAAGAAGTGAATATTATGGATATAAATATAATGGTGATGACCCTAGGGGTGAGTTTAGTAAATCTAAAGTAGAGATTTGTAAAGAATTAAGTTCTGATCAATATAAAAAATGTTATAAAAATACTGAAACATATAATCAACTAAGAAAGCCTTATACAAACTATAATCATAATATTTTAAACCCCATTTACAAACAATACGCCAATACTGTGCAGTCTATGTATGCCAATGTAAAAGATGGACTAGGATTATTAAGAAAGAAATATGATGCAGCTCTAAATAATTCTTGTAAGATAGGTGATTATACGGTGGAAGGAATAAATTTTAATTGTAATGATATAAAAAAGGTTAAAACAGTTTGGTATTATAATGGAGCCTCTATAGATCCAAAAATAAATTATATGTTAAAAATTTCAGATCAATTAAAAGTTTTAAATATAACTTTCCCAGGGGTTATTTACGATAATAGTGACCAATTGATAGAAAAGCTTGCAATTGCAAATAGGCACAGAAGAGAATTTAAAGCTTATAGTCCTGTAGAGATTAGAATAAAAGATTCTCAAGGTAATATTACTGGTTTGGTTAATAGTAATTCTGTTTCAGAAATGCCAAACGGTATTTATGATTTAGTAAATGAGAGAGCAATGATACTTTTCCCCGACGATACATATACTTACGAAGTTGTGGGTGACAACACTGGTGGCTATTACGGAATAGATATCGATGACTATAATAATAGTGATATACCAATTAGTTTCAACGCAAGAGACTTGTCAATAACTCCAGGTGAAATCCACACATACAGCGTAGATGAAACAAAGCTTGCAAGTGGTGCGCCAGACGCAGTTACGGTCGCGATAGATAATAATGGTGATGGGGTAACAGAACGTGTTATTAAGACAGGATCACAACTTACCTCGGTAGAATCTTATGATTTTTATTTCAAAAAATTAATAGATGGTGGAGAGTATAAATTAAATAAAAAGTTAGAAGTTAAAATTAAAGTTACAAAAGACAAAGGAATAAAGAAGATAAAAATACCTAAAGCTAGTTTGATAATAACACGTATTTCAGATGGTTATATTTTACCATTAAATATAAAAGACGCAGATGAGGATGATGAGCAAGATGTGTATGATAAAGAAAAGTGTAAAAAAGAAAATAAAGAACATGAAAAGAATTATGAATGGAAAATACCAAAGGATAGTATGACAGAAGGAGAGTGGAAAGTAGAGGTGAAATTAGGGGATAAGGTTAAGCACTCAATATTTATTAATATGGTAAAATAATAATATGAAAAAAGTAATTACAATTTTAGTTCTTATTTTAGCTATAGCTGTATCAGGTTTTTATATTTATTTAGATTTTTCTAATAAAAAAGAAGATTTAGAAATAGTAAAGAAGGATGAAGTTAAAAAAGAAATTGTTCCAATAGTAAATAATAAAGAAGTTAAATTGGGTAATATGATTATTGATATACCAGCAAGTTTAGAGATTGAAGAATTAAAAGATAAAAATATTAGTATAAATATAATAGGTAAATATGTTGTAGATGAAAGCATAAACGAAGTAACTGATGAAAAATATAAGATGATATCTTTCTTCTATCGTAAGAATGATAATCCTAATAAGACTTCTTTAAAAGAATGGTCAGATTATAATGGTCCTCAAGTAGAAAAAAATTCTCATATTCCTCTAGATGAAAAATATATAAAAATAAATAAATTAGATGCTTATTTAACATTGTATGGTAGACCAGATTATGCTTCTGATACAAAATATTACAATCGTGAACAAACATATTTATCAAATAAAACAGATATTTATGAGATTAGAAATTACAGACAAGCAGATGAAAAAGAAATTAAACTAACCCCCGAAGAAGAAAAATCAATACAAAACTACGAAAAGATTGTTGATGAAATTATTAAAAGTATCCGTTTTGTTGATTAATTTCTATAAACCTCTG
>JAYVGX010000041.1:0-13982 GCA_043771685.1 Minisyncoccota bacterium | reverse complement strand
TAAAACACCACTTTCCATAGCAGGGTAGAGTATCTCTTCAACCATTTTATTGAGTCTGTGGATTTCGTCGATAAAAACAATATCACCAGGATTTAAGTTCGTTAGTATTGAAGCCAAATCACCGACTTTTTCTATCGCAGGACCAGAAGTTATCTTTATTTGTCTGTTTGTTTCTTTTGCTATTAAATGAGCAAGGGTTGTTTTGCCGAGTCCAGGTGGTCCATAAAAGAGGATATGTTCCGCTGGATGGGATCTCTCTTCTGCCGCTTGGAGTAGTATTTTAAGGTTATTTTTGATATTTTGCTGTCCAATATAATCATCCCAAACACTAGGACGCAGTGTCTGGTCCAGATAATTTTCGTCTTTAATAGTTTTTTCTTCTTGTATTTTGCTTGACATAATTTTATCTTTATGATATACTCTTTTGTATTGAGGTTCGTTATTTACATTATAGCATTAAAAAAGAGAGAAGACATAAATCTCTAAGCAATCGGCCTTGTGCTGCTTTCTATATAATTAGGACGTTCTGGTTTGTATTTATATTTTCTGGAACCATCCTATGCCTATAGATTACTTTTCAATTAATTTTTTAAAGGATTGTTTAGAGATTTATGTTTTTTTGTTTCTACTTATACCTTTAACCACAAGTCCGACTTGTGGTTTTTTTGATTGACAGTGTGTATATACTTGTGGTATCTTGAATATGAAAATTTTCTATAAAAATTAAACAAACAAAAAATGGACAATCTAGATCTAGAATCAAAAAGACGTGATATTCACGCATTCGGTTTAAAAATCTTTAATGAGATAATAAACACCCCAAAAGAAATTCGCGATGACGACAAAGAGAGGACAGGAATAATGATCTTAGTTAGAGAAGTGAATTCAAGAAATTTAATTTTTGTTAAAATCCTCGAACCCTCTGAGGCCACAAATTATTTTGTTGTCGAGAAAGCTGTTAGATCAGTAACTCTTGGACAAGCTACTTCACAAAACAGTCAAAATGAAGAAGAGTTTAAATTTGCTGGGAGTATAACCATTGACCTATATAATGGAAAGAAGTATCAAGTTTCTGTTTCTGGGCTCCAAGCACACGAAGATGTTGTTGTTGCTATTCTTGTGATGGCAAAAACTTTCGATTGCACAGCGTATAATGTTGTTGAAAATATTATTGACTTTGACGGAGAATTACCATCGTTTTTAAACGATAGAAATAGTTTTTTAAATAAAATTATGAGAGAAGCTTTTATTTAAAAATTATTTATCAAAAAATAAATCCCAAATACAAAAAGTATTTGGGATTTTTTTATTCTTCGTAAAAGTCTACGACACTTGCGGTTTCCTCAAAAGAGGTGATTCCTTTAAGGACTTTTACAATCCCGTCTTCTAACATATTTAAATAACCTTGAGATTTTGAAGCTTTTATAACATCACGTTCACTTGGATTTGTGTTGATTATATCTTCGATTTCTTTGTTTGTACAAATGGCTTCAAAGATACCGATACGTCCTTTGTAACCAGTGTTGTTACACAGGATACAACCAACCGGGCTGTATATTTTATAAGGGCTATTAAAAGCTACCCCGTAGTTTTCTAGTTTTTTACCGTATTTTTCTGCGTCGTCATAAACTTTCTTTATAATTTTTGTTTCTTCTTCATTTGCTTCTTTTTCTTTTTTACAATCATTGCAAAGTCTGCGGACCAAACGCTGGGCTATAGAAAGCGACAAAGCAGAGACCAAGATTTTTGGATTAACACCCAGGTCAATAAGACGAGGGATAACACCAGCTGCATTGTTTGTGTGGAGTGTCGAGAAAACAAGGTGACCAGTGAGGGCAGATTGAACAGCGATTTCGGCTGTTTCTTTGTCACGGATTTCTCCGACCATTATTACATCTGGATCCTGACGCAATGCAGAGTGCAGTCCTTCGACAAAAGTATAACCCTTTTCATCGTTGGTTTGTGTCTGGGTGATACCATTTAAGTGGTATTCTATAGGGTCTTCGATAGTTATGATTTTTGTCTCTGTAGAATATATTTTTTGCAAAAAAGAGTAAAGAGTTGTTGTTTTACCAGAGCCTGTTGGTCCAGTGAGTAAAATCAAACCGTTTGGTTTCTTTATCTCACGCAAAAATAGTTCATATAAGTTTTTTTCAATATCCATTTGATCAAGTTCCGTTTGTATAGATTTCGGATTTAGTATTCTCATAACAATAGACTCACCATAGGCTCCTGGTAGGACAGAAACACGGATGTTTATCTCTTGATCATCTATAAAAATACTGAAACGCCCGTCCTGTGCAGTTGATTGAGAAGTTAATTTTAAACTAGAAAGAATCTTGATTCTAGAGTTTATAAATTTGTGAACATAAGGAGGGATTTGGATAACTTCTTTTAAGACACCGTCTAAACGGAAACGCACAATAATTGTCCCTTCTTCTGGTTCGAAGTGTATATCTGATGCATCTATAGCTATAGCTCCAGCTAGCAATATCTCTAGGATGTGTGAAGTTGTATGAGATTGATTCTTTTCTATCTCCTCGATTGATTTCTTTATATCATCAACACTATTTATGTTTTTTATTAAAATTTTTAAATCATCACTCGATATGGCGATGTTTCCAGATTTTGCTTCTGAAGCATAAGATAATTCTTTGTAATGACTCCAGACTTTTTCCAAGCTCGCCAAAGAAACCATATAGAAATGGGGAATCAAATTATGCATTGAAAAGTATTCTTGTAAATTTGTTAGATGATCTTTACTTGGATGGCGGACGCCGATATGTACATCACGACCGAGTATTTTAAAAGGTCCAACTTCTTCTTTTCTAGCATCAGATTCTGTTATTGTACGGATAGCATCATTTTCGATACTAATATTTGCTAAGTCTATAGGCGGAACACCGTATTTAGCTTGGGCAAGTGTCTTAACTAGTTCCTCTTCTTCTCTATATAACAAATCATCTAGATTTTTATTTTGTTTATCGTCGTCAAATGTAATAGTCATTATTTTTATTATATATCAAAATAGGGTATTTATACCTTGACATATACTTTTATTTATGATACTATATAGAATATCACTTATTTGCTCTTTTCTGTTTTTTAGTCTTGTTAAATAACAATAAAAAAGATTAAATCAAATGTACTTGACATACTAACAATAGTATGGTATACTAACCAAGTATCTAATTAACCAGATCGATGTTAAATAAAACTTATTAAATAAATCAATAAAACTATATGAAAAAATTAATTATAATAACAAGTTTCGCTTTTTTATTTTCTGTTGTTACTTTTACAGCAAAAGCTGAAAATGTTTGTGTGTGTACACCAAGTAACCCACAAGGGCAGTGTCAAAACACAACCCCAACCCCAACTGAAACCAAAGAAACTGGGATTCTACAAGTTGGTGATTGTGTTATTCCACACCAAGGAAGTACTTGTGAAGTAAAGATCCATCACAAGGTTTTCAATTCTACTTCTAATGCTGCCTTTGTTAAAGATGAAAATCAAATAATGGTTGGTATTAGTGGAAATGAACAATGGACCAAGGCTACGATTACTCACGGTAAACACGGCTTCAATTTAATAGACTGGCCTTTTGGTTGGATTGTTTACCAAGACGGTGAAGCAACTTGTGAAGTTGGTTCAAAGTGGAATGGAACAATTTGTAAACCAGATGTTCAAACTCTTGTCTGTAATGCAGGAACTTATCCACTCAACGGAGTTTGTGTTCCAATAATCCAAACACTTAACTGTGGCGCAGGAACTTATCCACTCAACGGAGTTTGTGTACCAATAGTTCAAACAACTAACTGTGGTACAGGAACATACTTACTTAACGGATCTTGTGTTCCAATCCAAACAACTAACTGTAATGCAGGAACATACTTGCTTAACGGAGTTTGTGTAGCTAATCAGACAACGACTTGTAGTACAGGATATTATTCACTTAATGGAACTTGTGTGCCAATCCAAACACTTAACTGTGGTCCAGACGCATATGTTTCAAATGGTGTGTGTGTTGCAACAAGAGTCGTCACTCGTACTGTAGTTCGTAATGTCGTTAATCGTGTTACTAGAAATACAACCAATACTCAAAACACTGTCGCTCCTGTTTCATTTGCAAACACTGTGGGAACAAATTCATCGATTATGCTAACTATTGTAAATAAATATCAAGCATTCGATAATAATGATGTTGTTGATTATACGATAACTTACAAGAACATCGGAAACACAGTATTAAAAAAAGCATTGCTCCAAGTTGTAGTTCCGAACGGAATTGTTATCACTAACTCTTCAAGTGGTGGTACTTATCAGCAAAAAGACAATACGCTTTCTGTTTCTCTAAATGACTTACTTCCAAACCAAGAAGGTGTCGTGTATGTCCAAGGTCGTGTAGATAGTATTATTTTTAATAATTCAAAAATAATTACAAAAGCTATCATTATATACACTACAATTAACAATACACAAGAAAGTGCGATGGCTTATACCTCAAATGAATCTATGAATATTATTTCAAAAAATAATTTAGGTGCCTCGGCTTTCGGGATAAGTGGGGTATCATTTGGTTTAATTGGTTGGTTGATACTAATAATCTTGATTTTATTGATTGTCTTATTAGTAAGATACTTCTCTAGACCAAGAATGGTTTATCCTCCACACTATGACAACCACACAAACGGTCATTAATAGTTTATAAACACTAAAATAGCAACAAAAAACACCTTTCCAACAAGGTGTTTTTTGTTGTTTAGGGGATTGACATATATTTAAAATATGATACTATGTGTTTAAATTGTAAAACTAAAAAATAAATAAAATAATGAAAAAGTTTCTGGTTGTTGTCGTAGTCCTTATGTTTATGGGGATGAAAGGGTTTGGTCAAAATGACCAACCAATAATGCCCTATAAGTTCGAAGGGTATAGTGTATCTGAAGTTGCTAATTTAGCAACAGGAACAACAAAGAAGAGCTACCTTCTTAGGAAGGAACTTCTTTTTTGGATTAACCAAGAGTTATCAAAAAAAATATATGATTTTTCTCCTTTAGGAGAAAATCATGTTGAGGCAATCTTTAAGTTAGTCAAAGAGGAAAAAATTAAAACTTCTAATTTTATCAACTCCGGTTGGGATGAAAAGAAACAAGAAATTGATTTCTTTGAAGACAAGAGATTGTTTGATGGAACGGTTGGAGTATTCTATTATGGAAGTGCTCGGATCATTCTTTATAAAACAATCTGCATGAATTTATTAAGAGTGTCTTCAGAGGAAAAGAAAATTATTCAAGAAGACCTTCCTGTTGTTGGCGACGGAGTAAAAAACTCTAACCAAATTTCTCTTTCAAGTGGAACACCTGTGTACAGTGTAGGACCACAAGGACCACAAGGTGATAAAGGAGACAAAGGAGCTGACGGTATAACAAAAACCGTGTCGCAAGATACAACAATTTTTGTTTACAAAAAAGCTAAACTTTGGATTCCAATTCTTGCTGGTGTTGGGAGTGGCATTGCCTCTGGTTACTTGTTTAAACAAAAAGGTGATCAAGGTATACCAGGAATTCAAGGCCCAAATGGTGCTCCAGGAAAAGACGGTTTGCCAGGAACACCAGGCAAAGATGGTAAAGACGGAAAAGACGGCTTACCAGGGAAAGATGGTAAAGATGGCAAAGATGGTCTCACAGGCCCAACTGGTCCACAAGGACCTCGCGGAAACGATGGACCACAAGGACCACAAGGACCAACAGGACCGCAAGGACCCAAAGGTGATCCAGGAAATCAAGGACCCACAGGGCCAGGAGGAACGCCGTTACCTGGTAATTCAAATCCAGGAGGAACACCATTACCTGGAAACACTAATCCACAAACTGGGCCAGGAGGAACACCGTTTGGTAATATAAAAATTGTTGACATAATATTAGACTATCTACAACCAAAATTTGTTGCACAGATAAATATAAACGATCTTTATGGAAACAGTGCTGCGAAAATTGGAAAACTTCTTTTTAGAAGTTTGAAAATTAAATTTTGAGTTTAAGAATTTTTTCAGGAGCAGGGTGTAAGGTTCTTCTCCTGAACTTTTTTAAGTCTTTAATATGTTGGATATTGAAGGTTTAAAATTGTAAATTAATTAATAATATAATATATGAAAAAAAATATACAAAAAATCATAGGTTTGTTTTTCGGTTTCGCTTTTTTGTTTGTTGCTCATACATCATTTGCAGCTGTTTCTTGGAACACTGCAGGAAATGATTGTCCTACAACAAATATAGCCAATGCGATAACTCGCGAAGGGTGGGCTCAACCATGTTGGACTGGAACAACTGTTTCGGCTAAACCTGGAGAGAAATTTAGTGTTCGTGTTTATTATCACAATACAGGCGACCAAACAGCGACAAATGTGCGCGTTGTTTTGAATCGATCAAATGGTTCATCTGCACAACATTCATTTAGTGGGCAGATCATTTCTGATCAAGGTAGTCGTTCGTTTGGGCCAGTTTATGTAAACTTGCCTAGTTCTCAATCTGTTACACATAGTAATACTGCTTGGTATACAAAAAATACATCAGAAATTTTGACTTCACTACCTTCTGGATATAATATATCTTCTATTTTTAATGGTGGTATAAATATCGGGAATGTGGAAGCTTCTATGTCAGAACAAGGATCTTTTAGAATCGATTTTATTGTTGGCAGTGGTACTGATACATCTTGCCCTACTGGTCAAACATGGAACGGCACAACCTGTGTTGTAAATACATCTTGCCCTACTGGCCAAACATGGAACGGCACAAGTTGTGTTATAAATACAACTTGTCCAGCTGGTTCTATTTGGAATGGATCAACTTGTATATGGGATATAGCGAAAATGTTTGGAAACATCACAGCAGCTACTCCTCAATGTTATATACCAGCAGGTGATGATTCTTGTCCTATTTTATTCACATGGAGAACAGAACGTCCTATGGGAATTTCAGCTGTAACTGCTGATGGGTACGGAGTTGTAGCTGAAGGTAATAATGATAGTGATATTTTTCAGATTCCATTTGGGAAAATAAAATTCCGCTTATACAACAATGCAATGGAGCTCGATACTGAAAATGTAACAGCTTTCTGCGCAACTGGTTCTACTTGGGATGGAAAGATTTGTTCTAGTGGGTATGTTTATCAAAACACTTGCAGTATTTCAAATTTTGACATAAACGGTGCATCTTCAACGCAAGTGACTTCTGGATCTTCTGCTACTCTTAATTGGTCTACAAACAATTGTAGTTATGTAACTATTTCAAATACTTCAAATGGTGGAGCATTAAACACTTCAGGAAATCAAACTGTTTTCCCATATGGAGATACTACATACACACTTAGAGCATACGGAACAAATGGCGCAGTATATACACGTACTGTAAATGCTTATGTAAACCAACAACAAAACAATTGTACAATTTCAAACTTCAATGCAAATCCAACAGTAATCACACAAGGTGGTTCAACATATCTTTCTTGGAATACAAACAACTGTAATTCTGTTACATTGTCTAATAGTAACGGTTCTAGTTTAGGTAATTTCCAAACAAATAGTGGTCAAACAGTAACTCCAGGAAATTCTACAAGTTACACACTCAGAGCATTTGGAAACAATGGTAATGACTCAAGAACAATTTCTGTAACAGTTGGAACAAACATTGTGAATAATAATTGTGTCGCTACAAATGCGGCAACAAGTATTTCTTCTACAGGTGTTCAATTCAACGGAGCATTGGTTGGAGCAAACAGTAGTAGTACTTATTTTGAATATGGAACTACAGTTTCATTTGGTAGACAAACTATTTTTAGACCTACATATGGAACTAATAGTTTTTCAGAAGTTGTAAGTAATTTATCTCCAAACACTCTTTACTTTTACCGACTAGTTTCAAATTGTGGTAGTGGTCAAGTATTTGGACAAACACAAAGTTTCCAAACCTCAAGTGTAAGTATTGTAAATCGTATAATTCAAACTTTTGTTCCACAAAGAACAGTTGAAATAAGACAAAACGAATCAGTGTTTGTAAACACTGTTGGAACTATTTCTCCAGTAATGCTTGAAATTACAAATAAATATGAAGCTTTTGGTGAGGGTGATACTGTTGAATACACTGTAAAATACAGAAATATTGGTAATACAGTCTTAACTAAATCATTGTTGCAAATAATTGTTCCGTCTGGAATTGTTATTTCAAACACTTCAATTAATGGTAGTTATGTACAAAAAGACAACATTATTTCTTTTCAACTAGCAGATATATATCCAGGAATGGAAGGAACTGTCTATGCTCAAGGTACAGTTGTAAATATGCCTAACAATGACGGAAAGATTGTAAGTAAAGCTTTGCTTATTTACACAACTCAAAACAACACACAAGAAAATGCTATTGCCTATGTGACCAACGTACCTAAAAACTTTAACAACAGTACGCTTGGAGCAGCCGCTTTCTTTGGAGGTCTATTTTCTATCGGCTTCCTCGGATGGTTATTGATTTTAATTTTATTATTACTAATAATACTACTTGTTCGTTCGTATTATTATCAAAGAAATGGATTATTTATGGTAAAACCAAATAATGACCAAAATCATAATCACAACAACAACCTTAATCATAATTCTACTCCTAATACATCTAGTTATAATCAAAATAACTCTAATAGAGAATATTAAGAATAGATAACATAAAAACACGTGATTTATCACGTGTTTTTATGTTATATTGTATACAATGAACTTTACTGTAGAAAAAAATAAATGGGGAGATGTGTCGGTTTTCTTGATCGATTTTCTTAAAAAAAGTTGCAATAATAAGGCGACGGTTATAACATTGTCTGGAAATTTAGGATCTGGAAAAACAACCTTAGTAAAAGAAATAGCAGAGTCTATTCTTGTCGAAGAAAAAGTTGTTTCGCCGACTTTTGTGATTTTGAAAAAATACAAAATAAACAATAAAGACCTTAAATTCAAAAACTTGATTCACATAGATGCTTATCGGATTGAAAAACAAAGTGAGTTAGAATACTTAAAAATGGAAGATTTCTTAGAAAATAAAGATAATCTAATTATGATAGAGTGGCCAGAAAATATTGAAAACATAATAAACAGAGCTCACTGTAATATCCAAATAGAACATATAGACGGAGAAAGTAGAAAGGTCAGAATTCTGCTATAATACAACTATGGCCAAATCTCTTAAAAAAACAATAGTTCTACTCGATTCTCATGCGATTATCCATAGGGCGTATCATGCTTTGCCGGAATTTATGAATTCAAAAGGTGAGCCAACTGGAGCTATTTACGGATTAGCCACAATGGTTTTTAAAATTATCACAGAACTAAAACCTGACTATATAATCGCTTGTTTCGATTTACCAAAAAAGACTTTTCGTCACGAAGCATATGCTGATTACAAAGGTGGTAGAGCTAAAACAGACGATGCTTTGATTGCTCAATTGATAAAATCTAGAGATTTCTTTAAGTCTTTAAATATTCCTATTTATGATTGTGAGGGTTTTGAAGCTGATGATTTATTGGGGACTATTCCAGCTCAAATAAATAAAAAAGATTTTAACATTATTATTGCTTCTGGCGATATGGACACATTGCAACTCGTCGAGGGAAGGGATGTCTGCGTCTATACTCTCAAAAAGGGCATTAACGATACCATTTTGTATGATGAAAAAAAGGTAATAGAGAGATTTAATTTCGAACCAAAGTTTCTACCAGACTACAAAGGCTTACGAGGTGATCCATCTGATAACATCATAGGTATAAAAGGAATAGGCGAGAAGACTGCCACGATTCTGATTTCAGAATTCGGCACTGTGGAGAATATATATAAAAACATAAATAAAAAAAAGGAAAAGTTTAAAGAACTGGGTATTACTCCGCGTGTCTTGCAACTACTAATAGACAATGAAGAAGAGGCTCTGTTTTCAAAAACATTAGCAACAATCCGTCGCGATGCACCTATTGATTTCGTTTTACCAGATAAAGTTTGGAAAGAAGGTGTTGATAAAAAAATAGCTGAAGATTTCTTTAAAGAAATGGAATTCAAAAGTTTACAGAATAGATTTTTGACTGTTTTAGGTCAGGAAGCTGAAGAAGATGAAGAAGAAAAAGTTTTAGAAGAAATAGACAAAGAAACACTACAAAAAGCAGGTATAGCTTTGTGGCTTTTGAATTCTGAAAAAACAAATCCAAATCAGCAGGATATCGTAGAATACAAAAACAGTACTTCATTTTCAGATGCATTTTTGAAACTTGAAAATGATATAAAAAAAGAAAACTTAGATTTTGTTTATAATGAAATAGAGAAGCCTTTGATGCCGATAATTAAAGAAATGGAAGAAAATGGTATTTTAATAGATAAAAAATACATAAAAAAATTATCGACGGATTATCATATAGAGTTGTCTAAGTTAGAAAAAAATATTTGGGAACTATCACCTCGAGAATTTAATATCAATTCACCGAAACAGTTAGGAGAAATAGTTTTTGATGAAATGAATTTATCTGTCCCAGGTATGAAAAAAAGTAAAGGTGGTGCTCGTTCAACAAAAGAAAGTGAGTTAGAAAAAATAAGAGACCTTCATCCAATCATAGACCAGATATTAAAATACAGAGAATTACAAAAACTTCTATCAACTTATATAGATGTTTTTCCAGACTTAGCAAAAGAAGACGGTCGCATTCATGCCCAGTTTATCCAAGCTGGTTCGACAACTGGTAGGTTTTCATCGGCTAATCCAAATTTGCAAAACATACCAATCAAAACACAATTAGGTAAAAACATTCGTTTTGCTTTTGTTTCATCTGAGGATTCTGTTCTGATATCTTTTGACTATTCTCAGATTCAGTTAAGGGTAGCTGCACTACTATCCGAAGACGAGTATTTCATAAAAGTTTTTAATGATGGTCAGGATATTCATACGGCTGTGGCTTGTAAGGTTTTTAATGTTGATAAAGAAAATGTAACAGATGACATGCGTCGTCGAGCCAAGGTCATAAACTTTGGTATTCTTTATGGTATGGGAGTAAATGCACTAAAGGTCAATCTGGGTACTGATCGCAAAGAGGCACAAATTTTCTATGACAACTATTTCGCTCAGTTTCCAACCATCGCAGCATACTTAGAAAGTATAAAAACTTTTGCAAAAGAACACGGTTATACGGAAACACTTTTTGGACGTAAAAGACATTTCCCTGGTATTAAGTCGTCGATTCCATTTATAAAAGCGATGGCCGAGCGTATGGCTGTAAATGCACCTATTCAAGGCACAGAGGCCGATATAATAAAGCTTGGTATGAAGAATGCTCAACTTGATTTAGAAAAAGCTGGTATTTTAAATAAAACAAAATTATTACTACAGATCCACGATGAATTAATCTATGAAGTTAAGAAAGACATAGTAGAAAAAGCTACAGAAATCATTAAAAATGCTATGGAAAATGTTATTCCGCAAGAGTTTTTGAAGGGCAAAAAGTCTGTTCCATTCATAGTTTCTGTTGGGGCGGGGGATAATTGGGGAGAGCTCAAATAGTAGCATAAAATTGTGTTTATGATAGGATTATATTGTGACCGACCAAACAAAAAACAAAAGAGGTTCAATAGTGCATTTTATACTCTCACAATCGTATATTGTTTTTTTCTATGCTCTTATTGTTGGGGTTTTCTTGCACATGTACTTTAAAACACCACTTTTCCAAAAACAGTTTTCACCAACTCTAGGTATAATCTTTGTAATTGCAGGTTCTATGCTCATCCTCTGGGCCCAAACTACTTCTAGTAAATCTAAAAAGAAAATGTTAGAACAAAATGTTACGCGCGAATTTGCTCGCGGTCCATATAAATGGACACGTAAACCAACTCATAACGGAATCTTTATTATGATACTAGGTTTTGTTATAGTGACTAACTCTCTGTACATATTATTGACTTTAATAGTTGCATTGTTTACAACAAAGTTTTTCTTTATAAGTAAAGAGGAAAAATACTTGGAGCAAATATACGGCGACACATACAGGGAATATAAAAAGAAAGTACGTACTTGGATATGATTTATATTTTTATAGGGAGTGATCTAAACAACAAAAAAGATATATTGAAAAAATTTTCTACAGAAAGTGAGGTTATTGTTCTGTCTTCTTTGCAAATCAATAAAAATTTACTAGAAAACCATGCTGGAACTTCTAGTTTGTTTGGTCAAAAACAATCTTTATTTTTAAATGATGTTTTATTAGAAAGTGAAGATGTTTTTAATAAGACCTTGCTTGAGTCTCTCGATAAATCAGAAAATAATTTCATCTTCTTTATAGACTCGATGAATGCGACAGATGAAAAGAAGTTTAAGAAATATACAATCCAAAGGTTCTCAAAAAATGAGATCAAGAAAGCTCCAGATTATAATATTTTTGATATAGCAACATTTTTTTCAAAAAAAGATAAAATAGAAACATGGATCATGTATCAGAGATTGATAAACAAAAATGTTAGTCCAGAAGAAATTTCTGGGATACTTTTTTGGAAAATAAAAACTATGATTATAAATGGTGACAAAACTTTTGACCAATTAACTTTAAAAAAGCATCTGATTTCAATTACAGACATATATCACAAGGCTCATAGAGGGGAGTTGGACTTTACTCTATCATTGGAGAGGTTTTTATTAACTTCACTTTCTAGATAATTTTTATATAAAAGATAAAAGTGGTATAATATAATAATGATCGAAACAATAGCAAAGTCAGATATTTTTTTTATGGTTACAACAGTTGCGACTATTTTATTTACTATTATTTTTCTAATAATAGGCTTTTATCTTATTGGTATAGTTCGCAATATGCGTGACATATCAAAAACACTAAAGAAAAGTGTCGCACGTTTAGACAGTAACCTCGAAGACATGACCGAGCATGTAACATCAAGTCCAATTTTTTCTTTTATCTTTGGTAAGAAAAGAAAGAATACAAAAAGTAAGTAATTATTAATAATCTTGCCCGTGCATAGCATTAGGGTAAATAAAATTTATGTCAAAAAAAGTAGCAAGTAAAAAGGTTTCAACAGGTGCGATGATTGGTATCGGAGCGGGGATAGCAGCAGCAACAGCGGCAGCATATCTAATGTATGGTCCAGATGCAAAAAAGAATCGCAAGGTTGTAAAAAGTTGGGCAGTTAAAATGAAAGGCGAGATTTTAGAAAAGTTTGAAAATGCAAAAGAAATAACAGAGCCTGTCTATCACGATATCTTAGACAAAGCGACAGCTAAATACAGCGCTCTTAAAAACATAGATGGAGCTGAAGTTGCATCTGTTATAGCAGAAATTCGTAAACATTGGAAATCAATGACTGCAAGTAAAAAACCAAAAGCTAAAAAAGTTACAAAAAAATAATCTTTAGATAATTAAAAAAGGCCCGAGGGAGACTACCTTCTAACGAAGATAAGCTTTCTCGGGCCTTTTGTTTTTCTTAAGTGCGCCTTAATAAAGAACAATTACTATAAATCTATATAGTTAAATAACAAATTTGTCAGTTTTTTAAAAAAATTAATTTTTTTTTGCAAGTCTCTATCAAATGCAAAATAAACTAAAGACAATAACTTACACACAGTATACACCCTTTTTGCAAAGGTAACAAATTTATTGGGGATAAGTGTTTTAAAAAGGTGTGTTTATTAAACCATATCAGAACCTATTTTCAAAACAAAACATCATAGCGTTCCCCGCGTGCTGAAGCGCCACCACGCGAAGCGTGGTGCTTCTGCTGAAGCAGAAGTGCGGGAGAACGCTCTGCACTCCGCCACAATGTTTTGGGGGCAAAGGAGGCGGAGTGCAGAAATGCGGAACGCGAAGCGAAATTTTGCGAAATGCTGGGTTTGGGGGAAAGTATTTCGCAAAATTCGCTTCGCGTACTTCCTGATTTTTTGGCGGGATTTTGGCGGGGCGGGCA
>JAYVGX010000040.1:0-2706 GCA_043771685.1 Minisyncoccota bacterium | reverse complement strand
GAATAATTATTCGCCTGAATATGTAACAGGAAGTCATCGATTAAGGGGAGGGTAAGCATGGAGTTGTTAGTACTTTTAAAAATTTTCCTTGGCTATGCTATCGATAATCTTAAATTCTATAGCGTATGAGGTTGATGGTATGAAGAGGAGTATTACGTTTGGCATAGTTTTTATATTAAACCAAGTCTTAAAAAGTGATGTTGTTCCTATTTCTACAAACATATCAGGATATCCTGACTTGTATACACCTAAGTCAGCACGACCAATATTCAAATATGGCTCATTAATAACATCGAAACCATCATTTTTAAAATGCTTTTTGACTAGGCTCATCATTGTTTGATGCCATACGTCACCATGTCTTTCATCCCCCGCGTCTATTTGTTCTATGTACTTATTTTCGTCTGACCATAATCCAAGTTCTAAAGAACTTTGTATTTCTCTTGCTTCTAGTGTGCCTGTCACTATGGCAATTGCAATCTGTCGCAGCATTTTGTCATTAGAAAGCCCTGGAGTTAGTGGTTCAGAATCTTTGCCATAAAAAGGTCCAAAATCTAAAACTTCACTGAGCCAACGTTCCTCTTTTAATATAGTTTGCTCAACTTCATGCCAGGGGAGGGGAGTCATAAAGATATTTGAATTAACTTTTAAAATCTTTTCCACCATGAAATTTTTCATGAATATCGCGCAGTCGTTTGTTAGTGACGTGAGTGTAGATTTGCGTAGTAGCTACATTTTTGTGTCCCAACAGTTCTTGTACTGACCGAAGGTCAGCGCCACGGTTTAGAAGATCGGTAGCATAGGTGTGTCGTAAGGTATGTGGTGTCACTTTTTTGGAAACTCCCGCAAGTAAAGAGCTGCGTTGAATCATTAATTGTATAGAGCGGGGAGTAAGTCGACGCTCGTCACTATTTGAGCGGGTGTTGATAAAAAGAGGCTTTTCGACATCATGACGCTTTTTTAGATATTCACGAATCCAAAATGCTGACCGAGGTGAAATGAAGATGGTGCGAATATGTTTACCTTTACCAATGATAGACAGTTCGTATGTTTTATCTTCCGCTTTATCATTGAGCATTGACATTTGATTTTGGTTCAAAGCGGTTAGCTCCGAGATACGCATACCAGAAGAGAAGAAGAGCTCCATGATAGTCCGATCACGTAGACCATTGATAGTCGTTACATCTGGTACATTTAGCATTACTTCAATATCTTGTACATCTAAAAAGGTAATAGTTTCTTCAGCTTTTTGTTTTGCTAACTTAATTTTGCTAGAAGGAAGTGTTTCTATATCTCTATCAGCCAAGAAGGCGAGTAGGGCACGCAACGCAATAAGGTAGTAATTTTGTGACTTTTTACTCAAATTTTCGTTACGGAGTGTTTTATATGTGCGGGCGATAAAAAGGCGATAGTCCCAAATGTGTTCTGGGGTTAAATCATGTGGTAATAAATCTGGAGTTTTATTTACTGAAAGCCATTTTACAAAAAGTTTAAGGTACTGCTGATAGTTGCGCTGAGTATTTGATGAAAGTCCTTTTTCAATTTCACAATAATCGAGAAAGGGGAGAAGGTGTTCTCGAAGTGGTGTACTGGATTTACGGGTTGCCATACTTATAAAGCATACCATATAGTATTGTTCGCACAATATATGTAAAACGAAGTATGGGTATAACAATAAGTATTTAATCTATACTTTTAAACAGTTTTCAGCTGATATTTAGATATACTTAGATGACATAATTATTAATACGTTTAAGTTCAGTATTTAATTAATTGTTTGTTTTTGCTCTTAATTTCTCCCTTTACAATCTTTCTGTTTATTTCACTATAAATCGGTTCTAAACTACTTTTTAGGCATACTTACCTATACCTGAGTTTATTATCAAAATTCGTATATTTCCAAAATTTAGACTTTTTTCTCACTGGTTACCTAAGTACCTCTTTTAAGCTTCTAGAGGTCATTCTACAAGCCTCAAAATTCGATTTTAAGCCTCGTGTAGATTTAAAGACGACATCTACATCATGTATAAAAATTCACGAGTGTCAGTACCTGATACAAAGTATCAAAAAATGTTATGTGTTAGCCGAGTACTGGTATTAACTGTATCTTTGGATAAGATTTAACAATTCAATAATTATAGTACGTTAAATAAATATTTTATAAGGTGAGAAATCTGTAGAAAAGAATATTTAAAAAATAAATATTTAAAAGGGGATTTTGATTGAGTAATCACTTCACACTTCCCTGTTTAATAAAAAAATTTCGAGCCCGCCATAGTTGGCGGGCTCGTGTACTTACTTTACCAGAGAAAGATGTACTTTAGTTTTTTTAGGACTAAGGTCATCATCTAAATATGGATAGTACTTTTTATATAAAGCTTTTGTTAAAACATTTACCAATGCGTTCCCAACTAAAATCCAACCATCTTTAGCATATTGAGTCGTCAAAAATGTTTCCTCAAATTTATCCATTGCTTCAATTAAAGTTTGCTCACAATGGGGTTTAGATATAGCAATATCCCTTGTGTACAGTCCTGAGTCTTCAACACCTTCCCCATCTACCAGTTTTTTCATCATGGTAACAATATAAACAGCCATTTTGACTTCCCCTCTAAGACAGAACGCATTATCTCTAATACACATACTATTCTTTTACTTTATGTTGTCAAATTATTTATTCGGGCTGAAGTTAAAATGAATTATTTT
>JAYVGX010000039.1:0-29771 GCA_043771685.1 Minisyncoccota bacterium | reverse complement strand
CGAACCTGCTTCTTGGCGAAAAAACAGTGCGCACCGCCGAAGGCGGTGCTCCCTTCCGAACCCAGAATTCATTGGCGAAAACGGGCGAAACAGCGTGGGCGTTGCTTCGCAATGCCCACTCCTTGTCTTCTTCAAAACCATTTAGTTCGTTTAAGGTGCGCTCGGTAGGAATCGAACCTACGACCATCTCCTTAAAAGGGAGCTGCTCTACCGACTGAGCTACGAGCGCTTTTTATTTTATTCTTAACCTACTTTTGTATAATGTATTCGGTTGACCCGCTACAACTAAGCCATGAGCGCATATTTATATTTTTCCTAACTTGATTTATATAATGTATTCGGTTGACCCGCTACAACCAAGCTACGAGCGCATACCACATAAAGTAACATATTTACGCTATAAAATCAATAAAAATATACTTTATTTGTATTGACAATTATTATCTATTTGTATATACTTTTAGATATGGAAACAACAATGTTAATTAAAACTAAAAAAGACTTAAAATTAAAAGCTCAAAACCTTGCTCACGACCTAGGTTTTTCATTAACAGATATAGTAAATGCATCTCTTAGACAATTTGTTGTTAATCAAGGAATAACTATTTCTAAGACACCAACCGAAACACTTGATCTTTATAGTAATAAAAAAGAAATAATATCTGCCTATCAAGAGTCTTTAAAAGAATTTTAGATGAATATTCTAAAGACAAAAAATTATATTAAAAGTATAAAGTCTTTGTCTAAAAAAGATATACTAGCTCTTTCTAATTTTGAAAAAGTATTAAGTAATGATATTTTTGACTCAAAGCTTCATTGTAAAAAATTAAAAGGTTTTCCAGACGATAAGGTTTTTTCTATTAGAATAAATCTCTCTTATAGAGGTATTTTTCGAGTAGAAGGTGAAAATATTATTTTATTTGCTGTTGGTCACAGGAAAGATATTTATCAGTCATTAGAATAAACTTATGAAATTTTTACTTACATCTGGAGGACTTACAAATGACTCAATATCAAAGGCTTTGTTTGATTTAGTGGGCAAAGAGCCAAAAGAGACTAAATTGGTTTTTATTATAACCGCAGCATTAGTAGACCCTTTAAATAAAAGTTGGCTTATTAGAAATTTGTCAGAGTTGCAAAAGCAAAATTTTAAAACAATAGATATTTTAGACATTTCTGCCTTACCAAAAAGTAATTGGGAACCAAGATTGATTGATTCTGATGTTATATTTGTCTCAGGAGGTAATACTCATTATTTAATGTATTGGATGAAAAAATCTGGGCTTGCTGATTTGTTGCCTGAACTTTTGAAAACTCGTGTCTACGCAAGTATAAGTGCTGGCAGTATTATTTGTGGTAAAGACATGTCGCTTTCTACTGTAAAAAATGTTTATTATGAGGAGTTAGATTTAGATACAAGCTCTGTAGAAGAAAGTTTACATTATTTTGATTTTCATATTCGTCCGCATTTTAATAATCCAAGTTTTCCAAAAGCAAATATTGATTTCTTAAAAGAAACAAAAGAAAAAGTTGGTGATATTATTTACGCGATAGATGATCAGTCTGCTTTAAAAATTATCGATAATAGTGTCGAAGTTATAAGTGAAGGGGATTGGCTCAAACTTTAATATGCTCAAAAAAGAAAAACAATCAATCTTACTCTTACCTGACATACGCTCGGCGCTCAATGTCGGGGCGATATTTCGGACTGCCGATGCAATAGGGATAGATAAGATGTATTTAATTGGAACAACATCATGTCCCAATGATAAATTTGGCCGTATCCAAAAAGACATAGCCAAGAGTGCATTAGGAGCAGAGCAATATGTATCATGGGAATATAAAAAAAGTTTACTCGCTCTAATTTCTAAATTAAGGCGGGATGGTTTTACTATTATTGCACTCGAGCAAGATGAAAAGTCTGTAGACTACAGAAAGGTAAAAAATACTTTTAAAAATAAAAAGTTACCAGACAAAGTTGCGATAGTACTAGGGCAGGAGACTATAGGTCTGGATAAAAAAGTAATAAGTTTGTGTGATATCATAGCCGAGATACCAATGCACGGTAAAAAAGAATCTCTCAATGTTTCTGTCGCCACAGGTGTTCTTTTGTTTGAATTGCTACATTAGCAAAAGATTAAAATTCTTTCGAAGGACATGTATAAAATTATGCTGAATTTTTGTGCTCTACTCGGCTCCGTCGCTCTTACGTAAGTTGTTTCTCAAATACTTTTTATTGTATACCACTTATTTCTGGTTTTATAAAAGGTTTTATTTGTTCTTCTTTTTTAGGGCCACCACTGATTAGCCAAATGACAAAAAGTCCAACGATAAATAAAACTATTATCATCCCAAAATCTATCTCGCCTTTATTGTATTGTGTATTTTTTTTCATATTAAAAAATTATTTGGTGAATATTGCAAAAATGTGCGCTACGGCCATCTATCACTTTTCTTATTATAACACCAGAGCATTGTTTTTTACCACAAACTTCTCCTTTTTTACGGTAAACATTGTGGGCATTTTGGAAATTCCCTTTGTTTCCATCTATATCTCTGTAGTCCGATGTCGAGTCCCCACCAAAGTCTATGCCTTTATTTAAAACTATAATCATATTTTTATATAATACAGCCCAATCTTTTTCTTTAATATTTTGTGGTTTAGAATTCGGATGCACATTCGAAAGCCACAATAATTCATCGGAATAAATATTCCCGATACCAGCTATCACAGTCTGATCCATCAAGACTGTTTTTATATTTTTATTTGGTTTTGAAAGTATAGCTTTTTTAAAGTCTTTTACACTAAAGTTATAATCGAGTGGTTCAGGGCCAATATTTTTTAGATGTATACTTTCATGCATAGTATCAGTGTCCAAAAGTGTGACTTTACCAAACTTGCGGGCATCACAAAAAGCCAAGTGTTTTTTATTTGAAAGACTAAAGACTACATGGATGAATCGGTTGTATGGGTCGTGCAATTCTTTTCTTTCATCTTTATTTGGAGCCCAAGTATTAGCTTTTTTGTCATAAACATAGTTTCCGTACATTATATGACCAGTCATTTTCAGGTGTATGAGTATGGTTTTATTTTTTTCTAAATGCACTAAAATATTTTTGGCACGGCGTTCTGATTTAAGTATTTTTTTACCGATTATTTCTTTTTTGAAATTATCAAAAAACTTTTTATTTTTTATAGTATGAGTAAATTGTTTGATAGGGTTAGGGCGGGCTAAATCGGTCCAGACATCTAAAATAACAAGTCCTGTAACTTTTTTCTGTAAACCATTTACTGTTGTGGTGACTTCTGGTAGCTCGGGCATTATTTATTTGAAAGTATTTTTAAAGCTTGCTTTATACGAGCGTTTACACTCTCTACATCGTTAGGTACTTGTTTGAGGGCATCACGAGCTTCATTTTGACTATAACCGAGGGACTTGAGAACTTCGACGGCGTCGTTTTCTATACTCATACTTTCTTTTGTATTTGTGGCACTGTCACTTACTGTGACTTTATTACGCAGGTCTATGACGATACGTTCGGCGGTTTTGCGTCCGATACCAGAAACTTTATTTAAATAACCTGTGTCACCAATTGCGATGGCGTGTTTGATAGTGTCTAAATTTGCAAGTGACAAAACTGCAAGAGCCCCCTTAGGACCGATACCAGAAACAGAAAGTAGCATTTCGAAAAAAGCATTTTCTTCTAAAGTTTTAAAACCAAATAAATCCAAAGCAGTTTCGCGGACCGCTAAATAAGTAAACAGAGCTATATCTACATCAATATGGCTTTCAGACAAGGTGTCAGTTGTTGTATATATTTTATAACCTACACCACCAGTAGAAACGATCATGTACTTGTCGTCTTTGTGTATTATTTTGCCTTTTATATGTCCTATCATGGCCCTATTATACTTTTTTGTGGGCATATGTACAAATAAGTGTTTTTCTGTTAGTATGAGCCTATATAGACAACTCGTGTCTCGGGCCCTATATACGAAAAACTTTATTTTATAAATAATAAACTTAAATTATGCCAATTAAAAAATCAGCTAAAAAAGCACTACGTGGGTCTCTGGTTAAAAAAGCTCAAAACGACCGCAATAAAAAGCTCGTAAAAGAATCTATCAAAAGTATCGAAAAGCTCGTAAAAGAAAAGAAGATCGACGAAGCAAAGAAACTACTTCCTAAAGCTTATAGTACAATAGACAAAGCAGCTAAAAAAGGAGTTCTAAAAGCAAATACCGCTTCACGAAAAAAGTCTCGTCTTTCACGCATTACAAAACCAAGTAAATAAAAATTGCCCTTAGGGGGCAATTTTACTATTATGTATATATGTCACAATTTTTCAAAAACTTAACAAATAAAATAAAAAATATAGTAAGTAATAATTCGCAATCTTTAAAAGATGAAAATATTTTGCTTGCAAAGCAACAAGCAGAAAGCACACTCGCACAACTCTACACGAACCCACTTTTGTTTTTTTATGGCGATGGTTGTGAGCATTGCAAAAACGAAGAGGCGATAGTAAAGGTCCTTGCCATCGAGGGTGTAAGTATTCAAAAAATAGAAGTTTGGAATAATAAAGAAAACGATATTTTACTCGAAAAGCTAGACTGTAGAGAAGATAACTGCGGAGGTATCCCTTTCTTCTATAATCAAAAAAACAAAAAGACCATTTGTGGCGAGGCAACAAAAGAAGAGGTGATAGAGTGGGCTAAATAGTCGCCACCATTCTAACTGGTGATTCTGCCGCGTCTTTTATTTTCATAGGTAGGATAAAAACTTCACAGCCTTTTTCTGGTAGCATGTTTGCATTGGCAATGTTTTCCACCAAATATTTCCCAGCACCTAAGATCATTTTATGAACAGGGAAGCCGTATTCGCCTGTGTCTGCGGACAAAGTATCGATACCAATTCCAGAAATATCTCTTTCTAAAAGAAGTTTTGCTGTACTTTCATGAACACTCGGGAATTTATGATTGTTAATATATTTTTCTGGACTTTCCCAATATTTATTCCAAGTTGTGTAAAAAATAACAAAAGTATTTGGTTTTATTTTTCCATTTTTTTCTTCAAATTCTAAAATGCTTTCCGGCATAAAAATATAGTTTTCATTATCTGATTCTGTATTTTTTATAACTATGCATTCTGTTACTAAATTATCTATATCAAGATCTGAAACAGTCTTGCCGCCTGGTGCGCAATGAGAAGGCGAGTCTATATGAGTGCCGATACCGCTTGGAGTTTGTATTTCATGCTTTCTAAAAACATAAGGCTCTGCACAGTCTTTATAATCTAAAACCATATCCATCTTAAAACCACAACTTCCATCCCAACCAGGAATATCTGAATGTATTGTGTGAGTTAGGTCAATAATTTTTCCTTTCATAATAAAATTATAGCATTTAGGTTTTAAAATAAACAGAACAAATACTGTTGACAACAGTATAGCAATTTTGCTATACTGTTTTTGTTAGTAATTATACTATATGAATAATTTAGAATCGTTCTTTCTAAAAGATGTAGAAAATTTTATATCAGGATTGGAAATAAAAGACCAAGCTAAAATTGCTTCTTTAGTAAAAAGTTTGGAACAGAATAACTTCAATATTTTGTATGTAAAGAATCTCCATAGTCCCATAAAAGAGCTTAGGGTAAAAAGTTATAGATTCATCTTCTTTACTAAAGAATCCTCAATATATTTTATACATGCTTTTATAAAGAAAAGTAATAAGACACCAAAAAAAGAACTAGATTATTCAAATAAAATTTATAAATTATTTATTAAAACAATATGAAAACAATTAAAAATATAAAAAAGAACAAAGAAAAAGAAAAAGAAATAAATTTGAAGTTTA
Organism: Minisyncoccota bacterium; assembly: GCA_043771685.1. GTDB lineage: Bacteria > Patescibacteriota > Minisyncoccia > Phycocordibacterales > UBA9973 > UBA8515. Next base: position 23,911 of record JAYVGX010000039.1, on the reverse strand, counting down.
GTTCCTTTGACGAGGTTTTTAAAAAGAGTTTTAAAAATAAAGAGTTTAAAAGTGTTTATAACGAGGAAATAGCTCGGATGAATATATCTAAACAAATAAAAGAAATCCGTAATCAAAACAACTTGACTCAAAAAATGCTAGCTATAAAAGCAAATATGCCACAATCAGTGATTGCACGCATCGAAAATGGTAATCACAGTATTTCTTTAGGAACTTTGAGTCGTATTGCAAATGTGTTTAATAAAGAGGTGATTTTGGCATAACCTTGCAAAGTAAGTGTTTTTATTGTATATTAGCAATGTTTAATGGTTCCGTCGTTCAATGGATAGGACGCAACTTTGCGGAAGTTGCGATGCAGGTTCGATTCCTGCCGGAATCACAACAAAGCGCTTCGGCGCTTTTTGTGTTTCCGAGCAAGTAAACTGCTTTACTTGCGTGCAGAAATCGAAAGACTTTTCTGTATTTTGATTACTATCAAAATTAGAAAAGTACCTGGCTACGTGGTAGCCGATTCTCTGCAACAAAGCGATTCTGCCCTTGCAGGTAGATATCTATCGTAGTAAACTATAGGTAGTTGTGAATAAAATGCAATAAATTAAACACATGTACCCAAATAATGAACAACAAAAAGTAGAGTTTGAGGAGTTTAGACAACCAAGCCAGTCTTTTCAAGAATCAACACCTAAAATTACAGAGTGGGTTATGAAGCATTCCGGTGGAATGATAAAAGATGATAAGCAAGCTAATTATGTTTTGATTGGGTTTGTAGTAGTGGCGATTGTTATTTCGTTGTTTTTGTTTTTTGGAGGGAAAAATGCATCACAAAAACCCTCTGACTTATTTCTGAAACAAACCCAAGAAATGCAACAAATACCTGTAAATCAATAAGATAATATTATTATGAAAATGTATTTTAAAAAAAATAAAGGTTTCACTCTCATTGAACTTTTAGTGGTGATTGCTATTATTAGTCTTTTGTCTTCGGTTATTCTTGCTAGTTTGAATTCTGCTCGTAGTAAAGCAAAAGATGCAGCAGTTAGGCAAGGGGTGAAAGAGCTCGCTAAATTGTTTGAATTAGAATATAGCGACAACGGCAGTTATATCAATCTAAACACTAATTCATGTTCTGCATGGGCACCTATTTCAGCATCTAATTGCAATTCTTTCTTTACTGGTACTTATGCTGTTCAAGCAAGAAATATCTGCAACAATATTCTGTCTAATGCTAAGAAAGATTTATGGGGAAATCCAGGGTATGGTTTGTTCATTTGTAATGGGGTTGATACTTCTCAAAAATATGCAATTATGGCAGCCTTAAATGGTAATTCCAATAGTTATTTTTTTTGTTCGGGAAGTAGTGGCACATCAGATAATGCTCAATATTGGGCATCTAGATTAGATGGCACTGATGTTCAACGTGTTCCTGCCAGATGGTCCGAATTACCAGTTGGGTGTTATTATAATCCATAATTATCAAAACATAAAAGTTGGCTGAAAATTAAGCGAATCATTAGGGAGTTTTCTTTTCGCAAGAACCGTTCTCGTGAAATTCAAGTTCTGTAAGTAGCCGATCCTGCCGGAATCACAATATATCAATCAAATCAAAAGCCCTCGATCCAATAAGTATCGAGGGCTTTTGATTTTTTTTGAAAGTAGTTTATTATTTATCCTTACTTTCTTGTACTTTTACAGTATTACCACACTCCTCACACTTCATTGTGTGTTCATGCATCTTTTCCATCATACCTCCACATTTCTCACACTTCATTTCATCCTTCATATATTTTTAAAGACTTAATTATTGTTGGTACGACCTATACAATCAAGCCGACCAAGATCAAGTATTATTACAATTTATATATATTCAAAATAATGTTAATTATCAAAAATTCTTCCCGCCAGACCAATCTTTACTAAATACACTTTGAATTTCGGATATTATTTTAGAGTCAGTTACAAATATACCTAACTCGCGGTTTTTGTTTAGAGAATTCGAAGAAAAATTTTGCGAACCTAAATACATATAGCTACCATCAGAAATTATAATTTTTGTGTGGATGTAAATCGCTTTCTTGCCTTCATAAGTTCGTACATGAACCCCTGCATTTCTTAATTGTGCTAGTGCCAGTCTCCAGTTGGAGGCATAGGTGATGATGACTTTTACGTCTACACCAGCTTTGGCTTTTTCTACTAATGCGTCGGTAATTTTTTGATAATCCATTAATTGGCTATAAATTTCCAAACTTTTTTCTGAACGGTTTATAATAGCGAGTATTTCTTCTTCGGCTCCTGGACTCCAAAGTAGACTGTCGCCATTTTGTTCTTCTATTTTTTCTCCATTAAAATCAGCATCGAAAGTTTTCTTTATAGCTTGAACGTCATTTGTATTGGTTGTTAATATACCAAAGTCACGGCTACTAGAGTAGTATTTGGGGACTAAGTTAAAAGTCATGATCAAGGCCGTGTCATCTGCGATTAGTGTTTTTTGATGGGTGAGAGCAAAGTAACTCGGCGCCCATTTTACAGAGACACCCTTGGAAATTAGATAATCATAAGAAGACTCGTTGCGAGGCTCTTGTTTACCATAATAGCCTTTATTTAATAGTACACGTACTGTCACACCCCTTTTATGAGCTGAAACAAGTGCATCTCCGACTTTTTTGTCTTTCAAGTCGTATATAACCAAGTCGACACTTTTTTGCGCATTATCTATAAGTGACAAAACAGTTTGGATTTTGTCATCTGGCATCTTTACGAGCTCTAGACTACCACCTTGGATATTTACTTGCGGTAGAACTTCTTTATTTGATTTTAATATTTTAAAATCACTTCTTTTTATATCTGAAGTCAACAAAAGAACCAAAGTTGCAATAATGCTTAGAATGGTGCGAGTAGAATATTTTTTAAAAATATTTGTATTCATTTTTTTGCTGTTTTTATTCTAAGTTGTCACCAACAGAAAGTTTAAATTCTGAAGCGGCGCTCTTGCCTTGGATTACGATTTCTGCGAAGCGTATGTTTCCGTAACCAGAACTACCGATTATCACAGCCCTTTCATGTACTGGCACATCAGATAGTTTCTCATAAAATGGGAAAGTCATAATATTGTCATTGATAGATATGTCTACATAACCCTCTTTTACTTTTAGTAATATTTCATCCCGAGTAAAAGTTGTTTTTACGTTACCAAAGTTGTCCACCCACCATATTTTTTGATTAGCATCTGGGTGAATACTAATTTCAGTATTTGGTATATCTTTTTTTTCATAGACCCACATAGCCAAAAGGGGAACGTATTCAAAAGAGCGGAATTGAGAGTTTGCTATACGCTTTGCCTCATCTTCGTCTAAGAATTCTCGGCAGACAGTATAAACATCTGTTTCGTAAATTGTATCTATGAGGCCTAGTTTGGCACAAAGAGAAAAACAAGTATAGTTAGCAATAACAATTTCATCTTTTATATAACCAAAATAAAAAGGAGCACCATTTTTGTGTTTCTTTTCTTCGCGTGGCGCCAAGTTGCCTATTATGATGTGTGAATTTAGACCCTTGCGCAGTGCGTCTAGTGTGTCTACAATACAACCGCTAGCCTCTAGGTCTGAATTTATACCATTTGCATATATTGGTTTATCTGGAAACAAAGCTTGTAAGCGCGCAGTCAAACGCACAATAGCGTTACTATCTTTACAGTCTGTAAAAGCGAAAACTGGTTGATTTGTCATATTTTAGAATCCGAGTTTCTCCATAAAAACCATCGATGGAGACTCTTGGAGTGATGTGTTAATTGTCGATACTTTTAATAAATTATTGCGAACACTTTCTATATACTCTATTTGTAGTGGTAGGGTGTAAACAGGAAGGAAGTGTTTATCTGTCATTATTAATAATTTAGCATAAGATTCTTCGCCCATGTTTCTTTTTATATTGAAACCTTTAATACTATCCCACGGGTGATTATCGCGACCGAAAGTTATACCACCACTTTCTATTCTGAACTCAACTTCTTTTGGATGACGAAGAGTAAATAGTATAAGAGATGCCCCACCCAATATCAAGAAAATAGAAAAAATGTAATTACCAAAATAAATAGCCAAACCCGTTGAAATTAATGATATAAGTCCAATAGACCAATACCAATCATTACTATGCTCGCGGTGGTTGTATTCAGGTGCAGACCAAACTATGGTATCTAACACGATTTCATCTTCCATGTTCTTATTATAACAAATAGATTTCTAAATACCAATTAAAGTTGTTTTAAAATACTTTCTATTCATTATGTACTTTATGAACTCAACTACAGACACATTTACGATAAGCCAAATTATAACAATAAATACAGAGTACACAGGTAGCTTGCTGATAGTAAATATACTCCTTATTTGTGGGACAAAGATAGTTATAAAAAGGATACTAAAAGAAATCAACAAACTCATATTTAATTTTTTATTTGAAAAAACTTTGTAATGAAAAATATTTTGATGCAAATTACGGAAAGAGTAAACAATGACTAATGTATAAGTTGTAAAGCAAACAAAGAAAATAGACTTAGCTGTTGCGATGTCTATCTTAGTTGCAAGCAGTATGTTATATAAAGCAAATAATAACAGGGATGTACTAACTCCAACTATAATTGTCATGTTCTTTATATATGGAGTAAATATTTCCTGAGCTTTTTTTATTTTAAAACGACTATCCTTTGTTTGTTCATCAAAAGCAAAAGACAAAGCCGGCAAGCTACCAGTAAATAAATTGACCCAAACTATTTGAAGAGGCGTGATAGGCAAGGGGAGTGATAAAAGTAAAGCCCCACCGATGATGACAAGTTCATCAAAAGAAGTAGCGAGTAAATAAACAAAAGTTTTTCTTATATTGCTCATTATGTGACGGCCTTCATCTATGGCTACACTGATAGTTTGGAAGTTGTCATCAAGGAGAACGAGGTCTGCTGCGGCTTTGGCTACATCGCTTGCTGACCCGAGTGATATACCTATATCCATAGATTTGAGCGCAGGTGCGTCATTGACTCCGTCCCCAGTCATCGCAACTATCTCGCCTAATTTTTGATAGAGTTTACCAATGCGTAATTTGTCTTCGGGTGTGACACGAGCAAATATTTTTATGTAAGAGATAACAGACAACAATTCTTCATCATTCATCTCACGGATTTCATAGCCTGTGAGAGTTTGGTTTTTCTCTACTTTCCAATCGAGCTCTTTTGCTATAGCAAGAGCTGTCCCTAATAGATCACCAGTTACTAGAACCATTTTTATCCCATGAGCTTCTATGTTTTTTATAGCTTGGGGAACTTCAGGTCTTATTGGATCATAAAAAACAAGAACTCCTTCAAAGTTTATATTTTCTATGTCTGTAATTCTGAAATCAGAATTCGTTTTCTTGCAAGTTGCAAGTCCTATTATTCTTTTACCATCGTTACTTGTTTTCTCTATCCACTTTTCTATTTTTATACATTCTTCTTTAGACAAGTTAGACTTTCTCAATAGTATATCTGGGGCACCCATGATTGTGTATTTATCGCCACTACTTGCTACAGAAAATTTATTTGTAGAATTAAATGGTAAAATCATAGCCGAGTTTTTTGAAAATAAGTTGTCAGTGTTTATAGCATTTGCAATGCATGTTTGGGCGATATTTTTTTCAAATGGACGTCCGATTAGTTGCCAGTTTTTCTTGTCTTCATTTGGATTCTCGACAACGACTTCAATATTGAAAGTTGCCAATTCTAATAAATTTTTCTGTTCGTTGTTTAATTTTTCTTTTATATTACTTTCGGTATCATTTAAGATACTTGCTATGCTTTCAATATTTACGAGTTTCATCTGAGCTTGGGTTAGTGTCCCTGTCTTGTCTGTCATGATAAGAGTTGTTTGACCGAGTGTTTCTGTTGCGGCTAGTTTCCTCACGACACCTTTATTGTGAGCAAGTTTCAATGACCCAATAGCAAGGATGACAGTCAGAGCTATAGGTAGTGATTCTGGTACTGCACCAACAGCAACTGACGTTGCAAGGATTAGCATTTCAAATATTGGTTGACCACGAACAATACCCAGTATCACAATACCAATAACCAAAAATATCACTACTGAACATATTATCCAAGCCAGCTTGCCTACACTTTTTTGTAATGGTGTTTCCGTTTTCTTGGCATCAGAAACAGTCTTGGCAATTTTTCCTATTTCCGTATGGTCGCCGGTTGCATAAACAACAGCATGAGCATAACCCTCGACAACTAAAGTTCCAGCATGGGCGATGTTTGTATGTTCTGAAACAATAGAAGTTAAAGTTAATTGATCTGTGTTTTTTTCAACGGGGAGTGATTCACCTGTTAAAATTGACTCATCTGTTTTGAAATTGTTGATGGAGAAAATCTTTGCATCGCTTGGTATGCGTGTCCCATAAGAAAGACGAATAATATCACCAGGAACAATCTCTGCGCTATCTATTTCCTGTTCTGTTCCGTTTCGGATGACACGCGCACGGTCTTTTATATAACTTCCAAGTTTCGCCAATGTATTTTCTGCTTTGTATTCGTGATAGAAACCAAGCACTACGTTTACTGTAATAACAAAAATTATAACCCACATATCCAGCCACTCTGAAAGTAATCCTGTCAAAACCGCCGCGCCAATGAGCAAAAATATAAGGGGACTGACGAATTGTTTTAAAAATATGTTTATAACATCAAGTTTATTTTTATTTTTAAAAATATTGTTTCCATAAAACGAAAGTCTTTTTGCAACTTCCTCATCTACTAAACCATCTTTACTGGTCTCTAAAATTTTCATCAACTCTTCTGTATTCTGTGCCCACGGATGCATGATTTTTATAATATTCATGAGTATATTTTAGCATATCTTGTGTTATACTTATATTATGAAAACTATAGTCTCTATAAACATAATGAATTCAAAAACTTGGTATAAACTTATTTTTCTTGGGGGGATTATTAATGTTATAATTAGTATTTTTATTACTTATAATACTTTGGACTTTAAAAAGTCTGCTGTTTCTACACAAGGGAAGGTTGTGGAAAACGTAGAATCAGGTTATTCTGATAATAATCTTCCTATGTATAAATCAAAAATAGTTTTTTCTGATGAAAATAAAAAAGAGTATACTTTCTATTCAACTTATTCAAGCAACCCTCCTCAAGACTCAGTGGGAGATATTCTTGAAGTATTTTATAATCCTAATAATCCACAAGAAGCTCGTTTGGACTTAAGTTTTTGGGGTCCTATTATTATATTTTTTATGGGACTCTCTTTAATTATTGCTAGTTTTTTTATAAAACATGTAAATCCTGAGAGACAAGCTATGTTTAATAATTTTTTTACTTCTCAAAAGTAGCTCTTTCTATTGTTATTGCTGTTATAATTCCAAAAGCTATGATAACAAAATAAGCGAGCATAATTTGCCAGTAAGTAAATGGTATAGAATCTATAACTCCTAAAGAACAAACTATAACCCAAGATATAACCGAGATTGCTCCACCAGCAAATGCCTTTTGGCGGGCTCTGGTTTTAGTAGGGTCTGTTAAGAAATGTTCTTTTATGACTTGCTTCCAAATGTATTTATGCAAGATAAAACCGTTTATAAGTAAAACAAGCACAATAGACATTTTGGCCAAGAATTTTATAGAAGTAATATATTTAGGTATATCTGATAGAAATAATCCTGTTCCACTTAAAAAAATTATAATTAAACCAAACCACACAGTCTTTGAAAGAAGGCTCAGTGTTTTTACTTCATTAAAATTAAGTTTTTTGTCTTTACTGTAAAAGTTAAACAACATGTCTGACATAAGAGCTGCCCCCATACCAAACACCACACCCAAAACGTGCAGAATTGTCATCGGTATTTTTATGTAGGCAAAAAAGTCTAGAAACATGGTTGTATTATAGCACATGAATTATAACTTATTTTCTGTTATAATAAAATTATGAAAAAAAACACTAGTTTGAAACAAAAAATGGGGAAGTGGTACATAATCTCGACGGTTGGATTGTGTGCTATTGTGCTTGTGGTTGGCAAGTTTTTTATAAATGAATTTGGTTTTGACTTGATATCTCTCAATCCGCTCATTGGTAGCATTATATCAAGTTCTATATTTATAACGGGGTTTCTGCTCGCTGGTGTTTTTTCAGATTACAAAGAAGTTGAGAAAATCCCTGCCGAAATACGCTCTTCTCTTGAAAGTATAATATCTGAAGGCAAAGCGCTTAAAAGAAAAGATGCTAATTTTGACAACAATCAAATAAAGATAATTGTTCAAAAATTGATAAAAGAATTTGAACAAGGTCTAAGCGATACTAAAGACCACAGTCACTTAACCTCTGCATTAGAAGTTGTATCGGAATTAGATATTGTTTTTGATGACATGGAAAAAAGAGGAGTCCCCCCGAACTATATGACCCGTATAAAGTCAGAGCAGTCTCATTTAAAAAAGATGTTATTGCGTGTTTATCACATACAAAAAACAAAGTTCATGCCTTCTGTTTCTGTTTTAGTAGAGTCTACTGTTTCTATAGTCATTTTGCTCTTACTATTTTTAGATACAGAATTGTATGTTGGGATGATAGAAGTTGGTATTTTTTCTTATTTACTTTTGTACATCATGCAACTGATACACGTACTCGAAAAGCCTTTCCGTAAAGGGAAAGACGATACTTCCGACGATGTCAGTATCTTTTTATTGCGAGAATTAAACGATAATTTAGATTTAAAATAAAATTATTGCTATAATGAGCTCATGAAAGCTTTTCAGTTTATTTTTATAACAATAATGTCTTTCATTATTTTAGGTGCTTCGATTTTTACAGCAAAAGTGTATTCTTTGGGGCTCGGCTTATCTGTAGATACAACGTATAAAGTTGTTATTATTTCTGTTTTAGGACCCCTGTTGTTTATGAGCACTATGCTTTTAGGACGTTTTGTAAAACATAAAGTTTTTAATGCTATTTCTTATGTTGTGAATGTTTTCGGTGGAATAATCTTTTATTTATTTATCGGGGCTTTATTTTTAGGAATTGTTTTATTTTTAGGTAATATTTTTAATATTACCGTGCCAGTCTTTATACCTATATTATTTTTAGTTTTAGGATTTACTTTTGGCATACTTGGCACAGTACAAGCTTTATTTATAAAAAAAGTTTTTTATGATGTATTGTTGCCACAAGCGCCAAATTCTTGGCATGGTAAAAAAGCTATCCTTGTTACCGACACTCACTTTGGAAATATTAATCATAAGAAATTTTCAGATAAAGTTGTAAATAAAATTTTAGAAATAAAACCAGACTTTGTGCTACACGCTGGAGATTTTTATGATGGTCCAGACAATGAAACAAGTATCATAACCGAGTCTTGGAAAAAGTTGGCGCAAGGTACTCCTGTATTCTACACTTCTGGCAATCATGAAGAGTACGGTCCTTATGATAAATTTATAGAGTCGATAACAAATGCAGGAGTCAATGTATTACTTGATAAAGTTACAGAATACGATGGAGTACAGATTGCTGGTATAAAGTTCAGAGGTAAAAAGCAAAATATTAAAACGCAAGAAATTATTGATAATCTAAATATCGATAAAAACAAATCTTTGATTTTAATCAACCATCATCCTGCTTTTCAAGAAAGTGCAAAAGTTGTAAATACCGACCTTATGGTTTCAGGGCATACACACAATGGTCAGTTCTGGCCACTGAATTTCCTTGTTCGTATGGCTTATGGTAAATACACTTATGGTATAAACACAGATGAAAGTCTAACAACCATTACAAGTCGTGGGGTAGGGACAGCCGGACCACCAATGAGACTTTTTAATAGTCCAGAGATTGTGCTTGTTAACTTTAGAACAAAATAGTATGAAGCAAATTATATATTTCATACGTCATGGCGAGACAATTCTAAACGCACAGGGGATACGCCAGGGGTCCGAAGGCTCTCTTTCAAAACAAGGCATAGCTCAGACTCTCGACATAGCTCATCGTTTTCCCAAAAAGCATGGTAAGCCCCATGTCATCCTGTCGAGTCCATACCAGCGAACAATGGAAACGTCAAAAATCATCGCTTCCGAATTAGAAATTGATGTTGATGATATAAAGTATTCTGATTTATTAAAAGAACGCAGAAATCCAACTGAAATAATAGGGCACTCTGGAAAAGAAGAAAAGGTTAAAATGATACTCGATATTATCGATAAAAGTTTTCATGATGATAACTTTAGATATTCGGATGAAGAAAACTTTGTTGATTTAAAAAAAAGAGCAAAGAAGGTACTAAAGTATATAGCACGTCAAAACCAAAAACGTATCATTGTTGTTACTCACGGTATTTTTCTAAAAGTTTTAGCATCGTATATAACCATAGGTGATTCTCTGACTTCTTTGGATTATGAGAAGTTGAGTATTTTTAATCATTCAGAAAACGCGAGCCTAACTGTAGTGACACATGTACCACATTGGTTTAAAAAAGATGAATGGGAGATTCTCGTTTGGAATTCTGTTATGGGTGACAACTATGTCGAGAATGAAAATAAAACTGTGTTATAATACTAAACTATATGAGAAAATATAAAATACTATTTATTTTTGTTGTGTTATTTTTATTTAGTTTTTTTAATGCACCACAAATACATGCAAATGAATTAATTCAAGACAAAACAGAAATAGTAAAAGCAAGAGTCCTAGAGGTTTTAAGTCAAAATGAAGAAGACGTGATAGGAACCGATGTTAAAAGAATAAATCAAAATATTAGCATAGAGATTTTACAAGGAGAACAAAAAGGAAAGGTTGTAATAATTGAAAACGATTATATCGTTCTCTCAAAGGGGGATAAATTCTTTCTTTATCATAGTATCGATGGATTAAATGGTAGAGAATCGTATTCTGTTAGAGATGTAGATCGTCGTCCCGTCATAGTATTTTTCATGGCTTTGTTTGTAGCTGTGGTGTTATTGTTTCTAGGTAAAAAAGGCTTACGATCTCTTTTAGGTCTCGCAGGGAGTTTCTTTGTTATTTTATATGTTCTCATTCCAAGCCTTATTCGTGGATATCCTCCCATACTAACAAGTATTGTTGTTGCAACCATCATTCTTTTCCTCGCTATATATTTCACTCACGGTTTCAACCGTGTATCAACTGTTGCATTTACTGGAACAGTGCTCGCAGTTATATTTACAGGAATTCTGGCTTATGTTGGAGTTACTTTGGCTCATTTTACTGGTTTCGTCACAGAAGAAGCTTTTTATCTTAATCTAAATACACGAGGAACGTTAGATTTTACAGGACTTCTGTTGGGTGGAATTATGATCGGAGTCCTCGGTGTCCTTGATGATATCGCCATAACTCAGTCTGCTATTGTCCGTGAACTTTATAGTTCAGCCCCACATCTTTCAAAAAAAGAAGTCTATAAAAAAGCAATTGGTGTAGGCAAAGAGCATGTAGGAGCACTAGTGAATACTCTAGCTCTCGCATATACAGGAGCATCATTGCCACTACTTTTATTGTTTTCATCTGCAGGGCCAACTAGTTTTAGTATTATAAACCAAGAAATATTTGCGACAGAAATCATCCGAACGATAGCTGGTAGTATCGGTCTTATCTTAACTGTTCCGATTACTACATTATTGGCTGTGTATTTGTTGAGGGATTACAAAGGGGAAGTTCCATCACATTCTCATATGGGACACTCACATTAGTCATTAACATGAAAAAAGTTTTTAGATTTAAATCTAAAGTTTGGCTTTATCCAGGTATGAGCGGCTGGCATTTTGTTGGTGTACCCAAAAAAGAATCAGATGTAATTAAAAAGGGGATTCTTAAAAAAGCAGGTTTCGGTTCTGTGCCGGTTATTGTTACTGTCGGAAAAACTGTCTGGGAAACATCTATTTTCCCAGATAAGAGAACTGGTACTTATTTACTACCGCTCAAAGTTGAAGTTCGTAAAAGAGAAGCGATAACAATAGATGAAATTGTGTCACTTTCTATTGAAATTGTTTAAAAAGTAATATTTTATTTTTTATCACGATTTGATATCAGAAATTGCAGACCGTTGGTGTGCCCCAGTCGCCCGTGTTACCTGGTAGTGTGCCAGATCGACACCAACTATTTGTCGCACCGACATAAATATACATGTCGTAGCCACCCGTCTGAACGCCAGTCGTCATCCCGTTGGCATAATAACGGTCGCCGTCAGAAATAAGTAGAGCCGGCATGGTAATATATGGCGCGAGTTTACTAACCAGTATAGGATCATTTAATGCCACGTCGCCATTACCACTACCATTTGAAGTTGGGTAGCCACCGTTATCGCCGTAATACAATTCCAGCGCAGTTTTAAGTTGTCTAACATTCGCCATGCGCGCAGCATCTTTTCCTTTGACGCGTGCCGTATTCAATGATGTCAGCACAACACTAGAGAGCAAGCTGATAATGGCGATAACCACCAGTAGCTCTATTAGGGTGAACCCGCCTGAAAAATTACGAATTTTTTGGTGGGTGAAGCCATTCTTTTTTGTTGTATTTAAAAAATTCATTAGATGTTATAAATTATATCAAAAACTAGTCTTTGTGTCTAACTTATCTTTATATGACAATACAATAAAATACAATTCTAATTGTGTTTTATAAGCTATATTTAAATATCAATTTTTTTTAGTTAAAATACCTTAAAAATGCTAAGATGAGTGCAATGCAAAAAGATACAATTATAAAGATAAAAAATTTAAAAAAGGAATTTATAGATAACGGTAGTTCTCTCGTTATTTTTGAAAATACTAATCTTGAAATAAAGAATGGAGAAAAAATAGCCATTATAGGCGCTTCTGGTAGTGGAAAATCAACGTTATTATCTTTATTGGCTGGACTCGACAAGCCTACTGAAGGAGAAATATTTGTAAAAGAGGTATCAATAAATGATCTTTCTGAAAAAGAACTCTCTGATTATCGTAATCGTGAAGTCTCGATTATATTTCAGTCTTTTGAATTAATTGGTCCTTTTACTGCACATGAAAATGTCAGAGCCCCACTGGACATCAGAGGCAATATTTCAGATACAGATATAGAAAATACTACAAATACTTTATTAGAAGAAGTGGGTCTGGATGGTCGCAAGCACTCTTTTCCTAGCACTCTCTCAGGAGGAGAAAAACAAAGAGTCGCTATCGCTCGAGCTTTAGCTTCCAATACAGATATCATTTTAGCAGATGAACCAACTGGAAGTCTCGACAGAAAAACAGGAGAGATGGTTTTCGATCTATTGTTAAGAGAAGTGGACAAGCGCTCAAAAACCCTTATTGTTATTACTCATGATATAAACATAGCTCAAAAAATGGATAGAATAATAGAATTAAAAGATAAAAATTTACAAGAAAAGACCAGTGTATAACTTTAGAATTATATTTAAATACAGTTTTCGTATATTGTTTAGAGAATGGAGAAAGTTTGTATTACCTTTTTTATCTCTGACATTTACCACTTTGGTAGTTCTGACGGTGTTGCTTTTTACGAATTCTAGTTCTCTTTTTTTACAAGATAAAAACAAAGAATTAATTGGTGGCGATATTTCTATTGAATCTAATTACGAATTAGCACAAAGTAATCTGGATACAATTTTAGGTAAAGATGTAACTGTTTTAAAATACTCTAGTGAATATGACTTCTCTGGTATCATAACTAAACAAACTTTAAATACTCCAGTGTCACTTTCAGTAGTAGATTCTAACTATCCAGTCTATGGGGGTCTCTCTGTTGAAAATGATTCTTTCCGAACCCCAAAAGATAATGAAATATATATAGATACAAATGCAGCAGTAAAGTTAAATGTAAAAAAAGGAGAAGAGGTTGTCTATGCGAATACGTCTTTTATTGTCGCTGGAATAATAGAGAAAGACAGCAAATATTTATTATCAGGATTTAATTTCTTACCAAAAGTGCTTATCAGTAAAGAAGGTTTCGAAAGAACAAAGATAGACAAAGCATTGTTACGTTCGGATTATACTTATGTTTATTCAATAGAGAGTGCAAGCAATGTTGCATTGCGTGAAGTTATATCTCGAGCTCGTGATAGTAAAGTTAATATAGAAGTAGCAGGTATAACAGAGTCTGGTTTAGTGGAAGGACTATCTTTGGTAAAACAATTTTTGATTTTAGCTGTTCTGTTGTCTTGTATTTTATCGGCAGTAAATATCTATGCAGGGATGTTGTATTTCTTAACCATTATGCGCAAGAGTTTCGCTGTTTTACTTGCTATCGGTTTCAATAAAAAGAAATTAGCCATTACTTTGTCTTTTTCCTTGTTTTATATTTTAGTTTTCTCAACTTTAGTTGGAGGTCTTTTGTCGGTTTTATTTTTTAATTTTATTATAGATCAAATAGCAAAGAACTTTGACCTAGTTCTCCCATCTGTAGGATTATTTTTACCTAGTGTGTTCACAATGCTTGTTGTTTTCGGTATTTCTTTCGCGTCTTTTGTTCCAAGCCTGAGAAACTTGATGAGTCTTAATCCAAAGATATTGCTTTCTGGAGGACAAGAAAAAAGAGGCAAAAAAGCTTTTTTAAATTTCGCGATTATCACATTGTCTAGTTTGATACCACTTGTTCTTATTTCTGTTTTCTTATTAGAAAATTTCTTGTACGGATTTCTGAGCATCTTGGCTATAATTTTTATCTATCTTGTCCTAGCTATAGTTTTCTATTATTTGATTTTATTTATATATAAAAAAAGAAATAAATTTAGATTCTTGTTTCGTAGTTTGATAGCTTACAAGTTCTCTGACGGACTTTTTGGTGTCGTATCTCTGACGTCACTTTATGTCGCTCTGACTTCTCTATGTTTACTTATTCTTTTGCAATCTACTTTAACTAATTTTATCAAAGCTGATCTAGGTGACAGATTACCATCTATTTACATTATAGATATTCAGAAATCTCAAACAGAAGCTATAAAAGAAAATTTCAAGGAAGTGACTTTGTTTCCTAATGTTGGAGCACGAATTCTATCTATAGATAATTTAGATATCCAAAAAGCGATAGCACTTTCGGATGGTTCTGTTAGCAGAGAATTCGGTAGAGAGTACAATCTAACTTATCGTTCAGAACTACTCGCAAACGAAAAGATAGCAAAAGGGGACTGGCTTAAAGGACAGACGAATGAGGTTTCAGTAGAAAAAGAATTTGCAAATAGAGCAAATATTAAACTGGGTTCTGTTGTGGTTTTTTCTGTATCTGGTTTCGAAATAAAAAGTACCGTTACCAGCATCAGAGAGTCCGACTCCAGAAGTGGTTTACCCTTTTTCTATTTTGTATTTAATCCTACTGATTTAGAAAAGTACCCAGCTACTTTTTTCGGATATACTTATTTAGACGATGAAGATAAAAATAAATTTACAAATTATCTAGCACAGAATTTCCCTAACATATCTACGGTGGATACAAAAGAGGTTTCTAATTTCGCAGAAAATTTAATCGGAGGATTACTCATAATAATATACATTATATCTTTACCACCTCTGATACTGGCGTCATTTTTGATAATAACACTCATTATTTCTTCTTTTGCAGGTAGACGTAAACAAGGAGCTCAATTGATGGCGCTCGGTGCAAGAAATAATTTTATAGAGAAATCGTATTATATAGAGACCGTATCAACTACATTACTTAGTGGTGTATTGGGTTATTTTACTGCGATACTAGCGACCTTGTTTATTACAAAATATTTCTTTAAAATTAAAAGTATGGTTTTCTACGACATAGAACTTATTGTTACCATATGTTTCATAATATTGTTCGTGTTGATTTTAGCGAGAGTGTTGTGGCGTAGCGACAAAAAACCACTACGCGAATTATTGTCTTATGAAGAACATTAAAATTATTTTAATTATTGTAGCCTTAGTTGTAGTATCATCTTTGATATGGTTTTTCTATTTTCGCGCTGATGAAAAAAACATTGTTTTAGAAAAGAACCAAGGTGAAGCTACTTATACCATAATAGCTTTTGGCGATAGTCTAACCGCTGGTTATGGTTTACCTTTGTACGAGAGCTATCCAGAGCAACTAGAAGAAATATTAAAGGCCAAAGGATTAGAAATAAAAGTTATAAATGCTGGAGTTAGTGGAGAAACTACTAAGGGTAACAATGAGAGAGCAAATTTTATCAAAGAACAAAATCCAGATATGATTATATGGGGGATAGGAGGTAACGATGCACTCAGAGCCCTCCCTGTAGAAGAAGTTAAAAAGAATATGGAAAGTACGATTCAAATATTGCAAAGTGCTAAAAATAAACCAAAAATATTGATGTTAAAAATGCAGTCACCGCTTAATGCCGGTTTAAAATATAAAAAAGACTTTGATTCTATATACGAGGATCTGGCTCGAAAATATGACTTACCATTAGCACCTTTTGTTGTTAGTAGTGTGTTTCTAAATCCAGAACTTATGCTAGAGGATCGTATCCACCCAAACAAAGATGGCTATGCGAAACTCATAGAAGACAATCTTTTAGAGACTGTCTTAGACGAGATTAAGGGTTGAAATTTCTTTCACTTAAGAATTTTTTTCGGGCAAGAATCGTATTGCACAGGAAAGGTTAAATTAAAATTGTAATTTATTTTTGTTTTAAGCGTCATAACTGAAGATAGAGTTAGTCGAAGCTATGTGAAAATTATTTTGTGTAAAATTCAAATTATTAAAATTTATAAACTAAAATATGGATTCATTTAATTCGCCTACAACCAAGCCATTGTATCGAGGTACTCAGATAGTTTGGTATATTCTTGGACTTTTAGAAGTCCTACTGTTTTTTAGATTTGTTTTAAAGTTACTTGGAGCTAATACGGTGGCAGGGTTCACCAAGTTTATCTACACTGTAACCAGTGTTTTCGTCTCTCCATTTATTAATGTATTTAGGATTATGCATGCGCAGGGTAGTATCTTTGAATGGACTACACTTTTGGCGATGTTGGTTTATTACATTATAGCTTTAGGGATAATCGAACTTTTTTTCATAGGAAAAACAGTTTCTATTCCCGAAGCGGCAATTAAAATGTCTAAAAAGGAAATATAATATAAATATACACCGTGCAGTGTGTATATTTTGTAATATTTTCATTATGAAACGTCATTATATATGTATTAACAATTTAATTTATTTAATTTTATGATTACAACAATAGCTGTTATTTTACTTATTCTATGGCTTCTAGGTATGATTACTTCCTATACAATAGGAGGGTTCATCCATGTACTTCTTGTTATTGCAATTATTATGATCCTCATTAGGCTTATAAGAGGAGAGAATGTTTTGTAAAATAACCTTTTAAATAGAAAGGTTTTATAGGTAAACCACAAAATTGTTTTGTGGTCTTTACTATTCCAGTTGACAGATACCCCTATGGGGTATATAATCTATTTAGTAGTTAGATTTTATTATAACCATCTGACTATAAAAATATATATGGAAAATACAAAATGTTCTTGTGAGACTTGTAAGTGTGAAAAATGTGCGTGTTCTGATTGTGGGAATAATTGTTGTAAATAAAAATGCAACATATTAAAATACTATTGAAATAAATATATGCACGGAATTCATAAAGATAATAAAAAAATACTGACCCGTCTCAAAAGGATTGCGGGGCAGTTAGGTGGTATTGAAAAGATGATACTTCAAGACAAGTATTGTATAGATATTATTACTCAAACCAGTGCTATTAAAAGTGCTATTTCGTCGCTCGAAGACGAGATGCTCGAAAGCCACCTTTCTCATTGTCTACACAAAGACACTAATCATAGCAAGTTGGCAGAAATGCAAAAAGAGATTATAAAAGTATATAAACTAAAAAGAAAATAATTTTATGAACACTCCCAAAATATATAAAGTAAAAGGAATGCACTGTGCTTCATGCGCAAGCATCATCGAACGAACAATAAAAAAAATTGATGGGGTAGAAACTATCGAGGTTAATCCTGGAACTGAGAATGCAAAAATTGCTTTTGATACTTCAAAAACCAGCGCTGAATCTTTTAATACTAAGATTGAACCACTCGGATACACCCTTGTTGTGCCGATGGATCACGATATGAAAAATATGTCTGCTGGTGAGATGGGTATGAGTGAAAATGAACACGCCGAGCATCTAGGATTAAATCAATCAAAGCAAGAAAAATTAAAAGAAATAGCTGATATTAAAAAAGGAGTTTTCGGGGCATTACCGATTGCAATTATAAGTATATTTATAATGACTTGGGAGATACTTGGTAAATATAATATAGTCCCTCCGATGTCTGAAACTTTGTATGAATTTTTTCATCATTTACTTCCAATTTTTGCTACGTATATTTTTATAACCATTGGCAAGCCATACTTACTCGGAGTATATAGATTTTTCCGTTACGGCAAGGCAAATATGGACACACTGATTGGTCTGGGTACATCGGTCGCATTTATCTATAGTTTTATTATTACTGCTTTCGAAGAAGTCCTAGCTCCTTATCTAAATGTCCAATACAATTTTTATGATATAACAATCGTTGTCATCACATTTATAGCCTTAGGTAAATACTTAGAAGCAAATTCAAAATTGAAAACTGGTGATGCTATAGAAAAGTTACTTGGACTTCAAGCAAAAACTGCGCTAGTAATTCGTGACGGCAAAGAGATTGAAATTTCAATTGATCTCGTATTGGTAGGTGATATTTTGATTGTAAAACCTGGTCAGAAAATCCCCGTCGATGGTATTGTGGTAACAGGCGCTTCGTATGTTGATGAATCAATGATAACTGGCGAGCCAATACCAGTTGAAAAAAATATTGACGCGCAAGTAGTTGCAGGAACTATCAACACCACAGGCACATTTAATTTTAAAGCAACAAAAGTTGGCTCGGAAACCCTACTTGCCCATATTATTAAGATGGTCGAGGAGGCTCAAGGAAGTAAAGCGCCAATACAGGCTCTAGCAGACAAAATTTCTGCTATTTTTGTACCTATTGTGCTTGTGATCGCATTTTTGGCATTTGGTCTATGGATGTACTTTGGGATACCGACACTCGGAGTTCCACTTGCACTTTCATACGCACTGACTTCATTTGTGGGAGTACTGGTTATTGCTTGTCCTTGTGCATTAGGACTTGCAACCCCAACGGCTATTATTGTTGGAGTTGGTAAAGGAGCAAAAGAAGGAATATTAGTCAAAGACGCTACTTCTCTTGAAACACTTCATAAAGCAAATATCATTGTAGTTGATAAAACAGGAACAATTACAAAAGGCAAACCCGAACTTTCAAAGATTGAAAATTTAAGTAAGCTAAAAGACGATGAAATTCTTTCAATTCTAGCTACTCTTGAGAGCAAATCTGAGCACCCTATCGCGCATGCAATAGTAAACTATGCCAAAGAAAAAAATATCGCAACTTTAAATGTATCAAACTTTGAAATAATAAAAGGTAAAGGCTTAAGGGGATTGATTAATGGAGTGGAATATTTTGCCGGTAATACAAAAATTATAAATGACTTAAACATATCTTTTAACATCAAAAATTTAGAAGTTGAAACATTGCAAGGTAAAACTCCAATTATACTTCTAAGTAAAAACGAAATACTTGCAATTGTATATGTTGCAGATCAAATCAAACCCGAAGCTATCGAAATGGTCAAGGAATTACATAAGCTAAACAAGAAAGTAATAATGCTGACTGGCGACAACAAAAATACAGGCGAATATATTGCCAAACTTGTAGGTATTGATGAAGTAATTGCCGAAGTCATGCCAGAGGATAAATTGCGGGTCGTCAAAGATTTACAAAGCAAAGGCAACATTGTGGTCATGGCAGGCGATGGAGTCAATGACGCTCCAGCTCTAGCCCAAGCTGATGTTGGTATTGCTATGGGCACAGGAACAGATGTGGCAATAGAGTCGGCTGGTATCACGCTACTTGGTGGAGATATTTCAAAAATTGTAAAAGCTGTTAGGTTGTCAAAAATTACAATGAATGGCATCAAGCAAAATCTTTTCTGGGCATTTATTTACAACATTGTGGGTATTCCACTTGCTGCTGGAGTATTTTACCCGATTTTCGGCTGGCTCCTTTCTCCAGTATTTGCGGGGTTTGCCATGGCAATGTCCAGTGTTTCAGTAGTGTCGAATTCACTTAGAATTAAGGCGAAGAAATTATAAAATTATGAAAAAAATATTATACATTATTATTGCTTTATCACCCTTTATTATCTCGGCGTTTGTTTTGAATATACAAAATAAGATTGCTTTTAATCAAAACTATACACAAAAAGCTTATGTTGCAATAGAAGCTGAAGGAAAGATTAGTGTTATCGATACAACTGGTAGAAAAATAGTTAAAATAATAAATCTTTCTGATACTCAAGATAATAAATTTGTTAAATATACACCTTAAATAAAGGTCGAACATTACTAGGTTATTAAAATTAATTAAAATAAATTTTATGAAATTATCAAAAATATTACATGTTGTTAGCGTAGTTGCAGGTTTCTGGGGAGTTCTCGCTCTTATTGGTGCTTGGTTGGCAGGTGAAAATGGAACAATATGGGGGTTTTCGCAGCAACATTGTTTCTATGATGCTATAATATTAGTGCTTATCGCTATCTGGTCACAACTCGGAGCGATGCATCACATGATGTTGGAGAAGAATGGGGAGATTGTTTAATAAAGGAAATTTATTATTAATTAACAAAAATATTATGATGTACGGATTATATAATGGTTCTGGGGGTTGGTTAGGAGGTGGAATTATGATGATAGTGTTTTGGGGTCTCGTTATATGGGTTATTGTGTATTTAATAAGAGGCAGTCACGGCAAAGGCCATCACATGTGTGGGCACAGTCATGATAAAGAGGTCAAGGACAATTCTCCGCTAAATACATTACAGGGGCGCTATGCTAAAGGCGAAATTGATAAAAAGGAATTTGAAGAGAAAAAAAGAGATTTGAGCAACTCATTATAATTAAATATACAAAATATATGAATAATAAAATTATGTTTGGAATAGGAGGAGTGATCATCGGAATAATCTTAGTCTTGTTATTAAGTAACACAGGAGGGTATCAATCTATGATGTATGGAAATGATTTTAAAAGCAATAATATGATGTTTGGCAATCGTTCTGCAAATATGAGTCTGATTGATCAACACTTCATCGAACAGATGATACCCCATCACGATGGAGCAATTGCTATGGCAAATCTTGCGCTTGAGAAATCTAAAAGACCTGAAATAAAGACACTAGCCAAAGCAATCGTAAGCGCACAAGAATCTGAAAATCAGCAGATGAAAAGCTGGTACAGAGATTGGTTTGGAAAAGACGTATCAAAAGGCAGTGCTATGACCGGTGGAATGATGTCGCAGGGCGGTATGCACATGGGAGGTACTCAGGATATTGAAGCTCTAAAAAATGCGCCCGATTTCGACAAGGCGTTTATCGAAGCAATGATTCCCCACCACCAGTTGGCGATTATGATGGCGAATATGCTTCAGTCCGGCACAAGCCGTCCTGAAATGCAAGGGCTCGCAAAGAACATTATCAAATCACAATCAAAAGAAATCGAACAAATGCAGAGTTGGTATAAAAATTGGTATAAGTAAAATTTATGAAAACAGAATCTAAAGTTATCATGGGTGTTGTGTTGTTGTTGGAGAATAATGGGGAGAGAATTTAATCTTAATTAATTATAAAGAAAAAATGTTGCAGAAATACACATTCCACGTTACTGGTACCCATTGCCCTTCATGCAAAATCTTGATTGAGGATATTTTGGGTGAGCAAGATTTTGTGAGTAGTGTGCAAGTGAATTTAAAAAACGAAACTATTGAAATAGAATTAAACAGCGAAACACAGAGTGAGAAATCACAAGGGGATATTTTAGGAATTTTGAACTCAAAAATAAATTCACATAAATACTTTTTAAGTATCGACCCGTCCGACAAGCTCAGGGTAAAAAATCAAAATAATGCAAAAGAAAGTGATAGCATTTGGAAAGCCATACCAATCGGTCTGACATTCCTCATTATATTCTTCATTCTACAGAAGTCAGGCATTTTGAACCTTGGAATTGGTGGAGCGACGACACCGCAAGCGAGCTTTATTATAGGCCTCATTGCTTCGGTTTCAAGCTGTCTTGCTGTTGTAGGGGGTTTGGTATTGTCACTTTCTGCAACAGTTTCAGAAGATAAAATAAGTGATAAAAAGAATTTTATACTCTTTCATGTTGGTAGATTATTGAGCTTTGCGCTACTAGGTGGACTGCTTGGGTTACTCGGCAATGCTATCGGTATTAATTTTACCCTCACTTCTATACTCGGAATTATTGCATCTATGGTAATGTTATTACTGGGATTAAATTTGGTTGGAGTATTTACAAAAAATAAGGTTGTATTACACTCTGGGATTTTTAACTTCTTTCGTAAGGTTGAACATAAAACTTTCACGCCACTTATAATAGGATTTGCTACTTTCTTCTTGCCGTGTGGGTTCACGCAATCTATGCAAGTTGTAGCACTTTCTAGCGGATCATTTATGTCGGGACTACTTATTATGCTTGCTTTTGCCCTAGGCACACTTCCAGTACTAGCCTTTCTTTCATTCGGGTCAGCATCTTTTGCACATTCTAGACATGCACCACTATTCTTTAAGTCGGCAGGAGTTATCGTTATTGGACTAGGTATTTTTGCACTTATGGGCGGACTTGCTGGAATTGGTATTATTAATCCTTTATTTAATATATAATTATCATATGAACAAAACTGTTTCAATCATAATTACATTAGCTCTTTTTGTCGGACTTGGCATCGTATTCATGAGTGGGTCAAAATCAAAAAATGATACCACCTCACCAACTCAATCAGCACAAAATGTTGAGATTAAAGACGGTGTTCAATATATCACAATCTCTGTGAAAGGCGGATACTCCCCGAATCTATCAACTTTAAAAGCTGGTATCCCTACAAAACTTGTCATGAAAACAAGTGGAACATACGATTGCTCTTCATCTCTTGTAATTAAATCTCTGAATTATAAAAAAATCTTAGCTCAAACTGGAGAAGAAATAATTGATGTAGGAATACCAAAAGTAGGAGAACCGTTGCGGGGTGTATGCGGAATGGGAATGTATAGTTTTGTTATTAATTTTATTTAGTAGTGTTAGTGGGGGACTACAAAATGTCTTTGTAAGAAATGTTCTTGCGAAGGCATAGTGCTTATCTTGCTCTTAGAAACAAAGATGAGGTACAATGTGTTTGTTTGGGAACTGCATTTAATTTACCCATGACTTATGTGACTTTAATGGAAAACACGGTTATGTTTATAATACCGTAGGGATTTCCCCGTGGCTTGCCACGGGCTCCCTGTAGGAAGGTTTGGAAACCTTCGGTTTCCAAGTTAGAATAGAAGCATGAGCCTAAAGAGAACATACCATAACGTATATGAAACACACTACCACATTGTCTTTCCAATTAAATACAGAAAAGCTCTTTTGCAAAACGATATCACGCTCTATATTGCAAAACTGGCAGAAGAAATTTCAATTCGTTATGATATCGAATTTGAAAAGATTGGATATGATCAAGATCATATACACATATTATGCAACTTTCCTCCAAAACACAGTGGAAGTGATGTTGTCAGAATTTTCAAAAGTATTACAGCAAGAGAATTATTTAAACAATTCCCTCTATTACGCAAACAACTATGGGGAGGAGAATTCTGGAGTGATGGATTCTATTTTGCCACAGTATCAGAGCGTGGAGATTGGAAATCGGTCGAACGATATGTCGCCAACCAAGGAAAGACGATGGGAACAAATTATCAACTTAAACTACTCTAGCTCAAGCTTCCGGTCATACCCCGTCGGCTTGCCGCGGGGTAATT
>JAYVGX010000038.1:0-7309 GCA_043771685.1 Minisyncoccota bacterium | reverse complement strand
TTTAGTCCCGATCATTTGTGGCGCAGAGTCTCTCGATGAGTGAGATGTTACTCTTTCTTTCAATGATGGCTGCTTCTAAGCCAACATCCTCATTGTCAAAGAAATTTCACATCCTTGATTTGCACTTAACGTAAATTTAGGGACCTTAATTAGAGATCTGGGCTGTTTCCCTTTTGGCTGATGGAGCTTCGCCCCCATAGCCTAACTGCCGTGTTTTTAATTCTTGGTATTCGGAGTTTGATAGGTTTCGCGAGATTGCTCCCTGTCGAAACCTTCCAGTGCTCTACCCCCAAGAGGAACACACGACGCTAGCCCTAAAGCTATTTCGGAGAGAACCAGCTATTACCAGGTTCGATTAGCTTTTCACTCCTTACCACAAGTCATCCGAGACTATTGCACGGGTCACCGGTTCGGTCCTCCATCTATCTTTCGACAAACTTCAACCTGCTCATGGCAAGCTCACCTGGCTTCGGGTCTTATCTAGACTACATATATTTCGCGCTATTAACACTCGGTTTCCCTAAGGCTCCACTGTTTTACAGCTTAGCCTGCAGCATAGATAAACTCGTTGGCTCATTCTTCAATAGGCACGCCATGACGGATCGTATAAATACGTCCGCTCTGACTCCTTGTAAGTATATGGTTTCAGGTCTATTTCACTCCCCTTATCGGGGTTCTTTTCACCTTTCCCTCACGGTACTAGTTCACTATCGATCTAAAAAAATATTTAGCCTTGCCGGTTAGTGCCGGCGGATTCGCTCAAGCTATTCATGTCTTGAGCTACTCAAGAATAACAATCAAAGAGACATTTTATTTTCGATTACTGGGCTATCACCATCTATGGCGCTCCTTTCCAGAAGCTTAATCTAATAAAATATTTTTTAACTCCTCTAGATAAATCTACATTGTTACCTTACAACCCCGACTGTATTGCTACAATCGGTTTGGGCTTCTTCCTTTTCGCTCGCCGCTACTTAGGAAATAACTATTGTTCTATTTTCCTCCAGGTACTGAAATGTTTTACTTCCCTGGGTTTGCTACTTCAATTATAATTATTGAAGCTCTCTTGGGTTTACCAAGAGGGGTTTCCCCATTCAGAAATTTCCGGATCAAAGGTTGTTAGGCACCTCCCCGAAACTTATCGTCGCCATACCACGTCTTTCGTCGCTTTTTTTAGTCTAGGCATCCACCATATACTCTTAATTTCCTATTAGGAAATCTGAAAACCATCTTCCTATTCTTTAAAAGAATATTCCGACGATATACCAATAGTCCGGAACCGCTTCCATCTTATTGGTACATCTTTTAATTATCATGTTCTATTTCCCACTCGATTGAAAAGACCCTGACAAAAATTGTTAGGATAACAGTGAGTGGGAACAGCATTCAGTTTTCAAATATCATACGATCAACTCAATAAAATAAAAACCACTCATCCGAGCGGCTCAAGTAAAACATAAAAGCTTTACATTGCCCGCAGTTTTGGTTGGTTTGTATTTATTAACATCGTGCCCCGTATTGTATACGAAGCCTAAAAAAAAGTCAAGGATTTAGATTAATAAAGATAAAGGGTCGCAGGCGGTAGCCTGCGACCCAAATTATCCCTTATTTTAAAGCCTTTAGGAAATTAATTAATGAATTTGAAGGTTGAAATAATTTGATCTATTTTATCTTGACCTAATTGATCAGACCCTTGTATTTCTATTCTATTACAATTTTTCAAATCTACTCCGCACTTAATCCAAGTAGAAGAGATTGTATTATCTGTAAATTGATACATCACAGAATCATTCCAGCTCGTTTTTTTAACATTTTTACCATTTATTTGAATATCACTAATAATTGGTTTTTCTTCATATCCATGATCAAATTCTCCTCTTGGTAAGATAGAAACTTTAAATTTATTTTTAGATTTATCAGTAAAGAAAAAACCATCTGCATTTGAAAAAGAAGTTGAAAAAACCCAATCATCAGGATGTTTTAATTCAAATCCATATTTAGTGTTTGTATATGTTTTCCAGTTTGCTGTCGAAACTGTTTTCGTTTCAGAATTTATTGTAAATGATTTATCACTACTGTCAAAAATAGACATATTGTCGTCTATTCCTATAATATAATTACTACCAGTGATATTTGGAACAGTCCATAAAAAAGAATTTTGGGTTGGAGAAATAGATTTTTCACTAAAATGCCCCATATCGTGTCCACCATCGGACATGCTTATATAAATATTTTTTACATTACAACTACTCCAGTTAATCTCAACTTTCTGTCCTGCAGTATAAACCTCTCCCCCATTTGGAGAAAGAACTTTTATTGAGGAAGGAGAATTACTATTACATTCAGTTGCAACTTTACGAGTTTTACTTGTCTCTCTATTTTCAACAACTGGTGACTCCTGATTATTATTATCTTGCAATAAATTTTGAGAATCTACTATTTCTTTTTTTGAATCACTTTTTCCTAAAAAGTACGCTCCGCCACCAACAACTGCCACTCCTAGAACAATTAACACTATCAGACTCAGACTAGCGATACCTTTGTTTTGTTTCATTGGATTTCTTTATTCGCCACGATCTGGGCGACAAAATTAAAATATTAATAAATAACAATAATATTGTACCATAAGAAGTATATAAGTACATGCAAAAGCCCCGCCATTAATGGCGGGGCTTTTTTAAGATATCTATAAATGACTACATCTTTGAAGACATGTCAGAACCAACCTTTGAGAGCAAGCGGGCTGCTGCCTCTTTACCACCGAGACCAAATGCAAGTCCTCCAGCGATAGCTATTGCTGCAACAACTCCAGTAAAGAGTATTTGCATAAATGCAGCAGCGATTCCTAGTTCAGACAAAGCAATGATCAATCCAAAAGCCCAAATTGCATAGAATGCAATTGATCCGAGCATATTTGCTGTTTTGATGTTTGTTGCATTAGCAGCGGCTGAGACAACTTTTTTCATAGTATCAGCGAGAACTGTTGAAACAACTAGAACCAACGCTGCAATAAGAACTTTTGGTAAGTAAAGTAATACAGTACTCGTTAGAAATTCATTAACCTGAGAAAGATGTACTAGTTCCAATGATGTCATCAAAAAGACAACGATGATAAACCATTTAACTATTCCACCTAAGATACGTCCAATACTTAGTTTTAACCCTGAACGATCTAGAACATCTTGTGCTCCTGCACTTTCAAATAGTTTATCGATTTTCAACTTAGAAACAAGTTGAGAAACCCATTTGCCAATTGTTACTCCAACAATCCAACCAGCAATGAAAATAATAAGAGCTCCTAGAACATTCGGCACAAAACCAACGAAACCATTCCATAAGTTAAACAATGAATTACTGAAAACATCGCCCCATGTTTGCATAAACATAAATAGATTAATTTTATAAAAAATAATAAAGGTACCATAGGATTCGACCCTTTAAAGTACTTCTTATATTATACCAGATTTTAACTTGAAAAGACTAGTTTTTAGATATATATGTGGATAAAGTTCCAGTGTCTATTAGCTTCTGGTGAGGTGACTGTATGAGCTCACAAATCAATTTATCATACATATCGAGTCTATATTTGAATTCAGTTGTATCAAAAACCACATAATCCAACTCTTTACCTATTTCAGCTTCGAGGGCTTTTATAACTTGTGCTAGAGTATTTTTCTTTACTTTGTCACAAACTATTAGTAAATCTACTTTACTTTTAGATTCGTATATAAAGACTCCAGAAACAATCATGAGCTTTATTTTGCCAATTAATTTAAACTTTTTAACCATATCTTCTTGAATGAGATTATTTGGATCAACCAATAAATCACGCAAAGAGTTTAAATACTCGAAATCCGGATTTAGATAGAAATTATTTACTTTCTTTTTAGAACCACGAGAGCCAGAGACAATTACTATTTTAGATTTAATAAAGCCTATAGACAACAGATTGTTTATCTCCTTTCTAACATTTGATACTGAAACCCGACTATGAGATGCAACCTCTTCAACAGTAAAAGACGCTGTATTGAGAATAAATAAGCGCATAACTTTAACTTTTATTTGACTACCTAAAATCTTTCCTAGTATTTCCATCGTCTTAGTATAAACAATTTCTTTTTAAAGCTCAAGGACCTGTTTCGGATCAATTAATAGAAGCTTCGTATATATAGTTAGAATACGAAGGACACCAATTTCGATTATCGAAAAAAAACTTATAATTCATAAGTTCACATCTGTTTTTATTGTTTACATCTTCTAATTGAGCCGTAAGGTCATATTGAACACGTAAAGTTGATCGTCCTACGTTTCCATAAGCATATGAATAGCAATTACTCCACCATGGTTCACAGCTAGAATTTTTGGGGTCTTTTGGTAGTTTTATGTATGGAGCCAGGTCAAGAGCCAGAGCATTCCAAGATGAATCAACATAACTGTTTCTATATCCATTACAATCCCACCCACAATCAGATTGTGGATAATAACCATTTGCATCAAAATACAACTCTAATGCTGTTCGTATTTCTCTTAATTCAGATATTCTTTTTGCATCTCTCCCTTTCATTCGTGCTGAATTTAATGAAGCTAAGATAACGCTAGAAAGCAAACTAATAATCGCAATAACAACTAAAAGTTCAATGAGAGTAAACCCGCCTGAAAAATTACGAATTTTTTGGTGGGTAAAACCTTTTTCTTTTGGACTTAGCATTAAATTATTATATCACAAAGAGAGCTTGCTACATATCTTTGATAAAAGATATAATGTAGATTATATGAACCTAAATGATCCAATTGAGAAAAACTTCAGACTCGATATAAATGCTAAAAAAGCCTTGAAAATTTTGGGTTTAGAAAAAATTGGTGATTTGTTGTATCACTTCCCTGTTCGATATACAGACATGTCTGATCTTCGTCACATAAATAGTATAGAGGATGGTGACAATGTTACCTTGATGGGAAAGATTTCAAATTTGCAAATTAAAAAAAGCTTCCAAAGTAAGACAAATATGAGCACAGCGACGCTCTCTGATATAACAGGAAGTATAAAACTCGTTTGGTTTCATCAGCCATATTTAGCACGAATGATAAAAGAAGGAAGTATTGTTAAAGTTACAGGCAAGGTAGCAAGGCACGAAACTTATGGTTTAAACATGACCAATCCAGAAGTAGATAAAGATGCAATAATACCTATTGATTTACACGACTCACTTTTTTCAAAACAAAGTTCCGAACAACAATACGGCTATCCTATCTACCGCGAATCACGTGGCATAACTTCGAAATGGATTTACCATGCAATAAATAAAATACTAAAAGATGAAAATATAAAAAATAAGGAGGATTACCTACCGACAGATATACTTAAAAAGTACAATTTACCGAGCTTATCGACAGCACTCATTTGGATACATTTACCCCAAAAGAAAGAGCATGCAGACATGGCGCGAAAAAGATTTGCTTTTGAAGAAGTATTTTTTATACAACTTCAAAGACAAAAAGAAAGAAAAGAGTATGATAAATTTTTCTCTTATAAATTAAAAATCCCGAAGACAGATATTGCAGACTTTGTTTCTCGATTCCCGTTTACGCCAACGGGAGCACAAAATAATGCTATCGCAAATATCCTCGATGATTTTACAAAAGACAAACCGATGTCACGCCTAGTTGAAGGCGACGTAGGAAGTGGCAAGACTTTCATCGCTGCAACTGTGGCCTACACTGTTATTAAAAACCGTCCAGTAGGACAGAATTTTGGTAGTTTACAAGTTGCATATATGGCACCAACAGAAGTTCTAGCAACACAACTTTATGAAAGTTTCTTAGAATATTTTGAACACACTGGTATCTCTATTGGCCTTATCACTGGGTCTGGTTGTCGAAAATATCCGAGCAAGAGCGCTCATTGGGAAAACGGACAACAAGTCAAAACTTGGACCAATATTTCCAAAAACCAATTATTAAAGTGGGTCAAAAATGGCGAGATACCGATAGTCATCGGAACTCATGCGCTTATATCAAAAAGTGTTGAATTCGAAGATTTAGGGTTGGTAATTATAGACGAACAGCATCGCTTTGGTACCAATCAACGTATGAAGTTAGCCAAAAAGGAGGGTCATGCCCCGCACTATCTGTCGATGACAGCAACCCCAATACCTCGTACACTAGCGCTGACTATTTATGGCGACTTGGATCTATCAGTCATAGACGAAATGCCAGCGGGAAGAAAAAAAGTTATAACCGAAATAGTCCCAACTAACAAGCGAGAAGAAGCTTACGAAAAAATAAAAATAGAATTAAAAAAAGGCCGACAACTTTATGTCATCTGCCCGCGCATAGACGAACCCGACGAAAGTAAAGAAAATAGTTTACAAATGAAAAATGTCACAACCGAAGCCAAACGTTTAGAAAAAGAAGTTTTTCCGAATTACAAAATCGGTATCATGCATAGCAAGATGACCAAACAGAAAAAAGAAGAAGTTATGCAAAGTTTTAAAGATAAAGAAATCGATATTTTGGTCGCGACATCTGTTATCGAAGTCGGGGTCAATGTGCCAAATGCTACATCGATAATCATCGAGGGTGCCGAGCGTTTCGGTCTAGCGCAATTGCACCAACTACGTGGTCGCGTTCAACGATCAAGCGACCAGTCCTACTGTTATTTATTTGCCGATGCCAAGACAGATAAAACAATGGATAGATTGAAAGCCTTACAGAAAGCAAGTTCTGGTTTCGAATTAGCCGAGCTTGATTTACAACTGCGTGGATCAGGGTTACTTGCTGGCGACAAACAATGGGGCATCACCGATTTAGGTATGGAAGCCATAAAAAACATAAAGATGGTAACCGCCGCCCGCGAACAAGCCATCGCTCTGATAAATGAAGACGAAAATTTAACAAAATACCCTCTCCTTTCCAAAGTCCTTTCAACAAAAAAGACGGATTTGCACTTTGAATAGAAACTTAGAATGACTGAAATATAATAGGAATAAATCCAAAAACCATAGCCATAAAAATAACAAAGAATATAAAAGTAGCTAGATTGTTACTTTTTGAAGTCTCATCTGCGTTGCTCAGTTTAATATTATTAAAAAACTTAACTTTTTTATTTAGAAAATACAAAAAAACAATACAAAATACAACATAAGGAAAGCTCCAAGGAGCATTTTGCATAAAATGAAAAGTATTAATAAGCCCTTCTCTGTTTGTATCTTTGTAGTGTACCCCCTTTTTAGTACTAGAAGTTAAGTAATTGTTCCTATTGTACTAAGCCACCATCTTTTTAGCAAATTCTCTTGGTGACATTTTAAGT
>JAYVGX010000037.1:0-23246 GCA_043771685.1 Minisyncoccota bacterium | reverse complement strand
ATACCGCAAAATTTGAATATAGTGTAAAATTTACAGAGCCGAGTGAGTGAACTGCTTCACTCACGTGATGGATTCGAAAGACTTTTCTGTGATTTTTAAAAATCCAGAAAAGTACCAGGCTCTGTAAGTAGCCGAAAAAGCCGGTTCCGCAGGAAAAATTTCTCCTAAAGAAATTTAGGAGAAAAGTCTGGTAGAATTTTTGTATGGTTCGAAACGACGGAATATAAATTTTTAGTAAAAAATTTTATGAGTCGGTGCCCAGACAAATTTTCGTGACGACAAAAATTTAGTCGCGGGCGAATCTAGACGGTCACGTATTTTTAAAGTAAGTTAAAATTTGTAAAATCAATATCCTATGAAAAGTTTTAAAGATAAAGTTTTAGAAATAGTTAAAAATATCCCAAAAGGAGAAATTATGACTTATAAACAAGTTGCTGTTAAATCAGGCCACGATGGTGCCAGTCGAAGTGTCGGTATGATTATGAGTCACAACGATGATAAGAGTATCCCGTGTCATAGAGTTGTCCGATCTGACGGCTCATTAGGTGGCTATAATGGTATACGTACAAGACAACAAGGCTCTCTATCTAAAAGGATTATTTTAGAAAAAGAGGGAATTATCTTTACCAAAAATGGTAGGGTTGTTTTGTTTTAATTTGTTATTATTGTTATAATAAACATATGGATGAAAATAATAAAAACGTAGTCTTTGAAGACGATGCAATGCGTCAAAGAATGTCAATGTCTTATTCTAACAATGGATTAAATGGAGAATCCAAGGGTTTAAATGTGTGGGTTATGAAGCATTTTAAATTTATTAAAAATGAAAATCAAGCGAATCAATTGTTATCTTTCTTTGCTTTATTTATATTTATAATATCAATAGTTATCTTTATTACCAATAGTAAAGGTGGTAATAAAAAAATAGATAAGGCTGAAATGGAAAGACGAATGCAAATGATGACTCCTCCAGGTGAAAATCTTCAATAAATTATACTAAAATGAATAAAGATAATTATAAAAAAGGTTTCACCCACCAAAAAATTCGTAATTTTTCAAGCGGGTTTACTCTCATAGAACTTCTAGTTGTTATAGCTATCATTAGTTTACTTTCTAGTGTTGTTCTGTCCTCTTTAAATAGTGCAAGAATAAAAGCAAAAGATACGACAATTAAGGCCTCACTTAATCAAATGGCTACTTTAATGACACTTAATTTTACAGATTATGGTGATTATTGTGCTTTACAAGCTGGCTGGGTTTCAGCTACTACTGTATGTGAAGGAGCTTTTTCTGGATCATACGCAACCAATGCAAGAGGAATTTGTAAAGTTATATATAATAATACAAATGCTGATCCAAATTATCGTCTGTATACAGGTCAGACACAAATTGGCTGTGCAACTACATGGTCATTTATGGTACAACTTAACAATGGCAATTGGTATTGTATAGGTAGTAGTGGGGCAAAAGGGGAATACCCATTATATTATTACAACCGTCCTGGTTGTTGGGATACACCATAAAATTCTTGCCTTTTAAAAAAAGTTTATGTTATAATGTACAAGTCGTTTTAGAACGGTTAATCAAATTAAAATTTATGATTAAAGGAGGACACTAATATAAAGTGATTAGTCACTTTTATTAAAAAACAATAAAAAGTGAGTTAGTCATATTCACTTTTTATTGTTTTTTTATTTTATATGCAAAAAGACTTGGAACCAAAGAAAATAATTATAAATTGTGCTTATTGTGGAGATGCACCGTTGAACCATAAACTTTCCTATATAGAAAGTCTTCTTGGTAGTTTGTTTGATAAACAGATGACAATAGTCGCTTATAATTCTCCAGCTTTTTTGAAGAAATTTGCCAACACTTTCCCGATGTATTTGTTTAGATTTTTTGGTTTATTTGGTAAATTGGAATTCTCTAACGATATAAATCGTGTAAAGACCTTTCGCTCTAAAGTTATATGGGAAGAGGCAAATAGGAGAGGTATCAAAATGCAACAAGTTATTTTATTTAACAAACCTCTGGATTATTATCGAACTGTTGTTAATAATAGAAATTTCTACTTCGAAAGTATCCCTATACCGTACAAGTATTTAGATATGAAGAAAAACTGGGATGACAAACTGGTTCTAAAAAAAGAATTATTGAAATACGATATCCCTGTTCCAAAAAGTAAGTTAATCTCTATTTTTAATTTCTATCAGACGGAAAGTGTTTTTAATTCACTGAGTAAACCCATTATCGTTAAACCTAAAAATGGTTCGCGCGGACGTCACACTATAACAAATATAAATACAATAGATAACTTCAAAAAGTCACTCGCTATTGTTAATCAGATCTCATCTTTTGTTTCTGTCGAAGAACATTTACAAGGACCGATTTGTCGCGCGACGGTTGTGGGTGGTAAACTAATGGGTTTCTATATGGCAGTTCCACCAGAAGTTATCGGTGATGGAAAGAAAACTGTAAAGGAGTTGATAGAAGAAAAAAATAAAAATAAAAAAGAAAGAATAGAGGATATAGTTATAAATATAGAGCTTGAAAACCATATCAATCAGTCTGGATTAAATGTCGATAGTGTCTTAGAAAAAGACGTCAGTTTACGTTTGTATCATCGTGGAGGGCGACTGTTTGGTGGTTATACAGAAGAGATGCTCGATTATCTGCATCCTAGTTTTATTCCTATTATAGAAAAGGCCGCACAAGTTACAGGTCTGGCTGTTGCAGGATTTGATTGCATCATTCCATATCCAAAAGAGGACAGCTCTCAGCAAAAGTGGGGGATCATAGAAGTAAACACACTACCATTCATCGATTTGCATTACTATGCTTGGATTGGGAAGCCACGAAATATAGCAGGAGCTATATGGGATATGTGGAAGGAATAAAAATATTAAATAAATTCTTATGGTAGGGCTTTTGAGTCCCGAACAGAAGAATTTATTTAGTATTGATAGCGTATTTCAATGTGCGATTGTTATACCGATAACTTTTCTGGCACCAGCTTTTTCTAAAAGTTTCTTTATCTCATCTATCGTTCCACCTGTAGTTGTCACATCGTCTATAATGATGATGTTTCTGTTTTTAACAATACTCGGATTTATTATTTTATAGACACCACGAGCATTATTTAATCTATTCCTTTTATTTTTTATATGGGCCTGAGGTATGGTGTCTCTTGTTTTGACAACAGTATCTTTTTGTAATTCTAAAACATCTGTATTCGCCTGATTACAAAAACCATTTGCGATTACTTGAGCCTGATTGTACCCTCTGTCTTTTTGTCGTTTTTTTGAGAGTGGTACCGGTATGACTAGAACGCTCTGTCCTAGATTAAAAAGCCTCAATTCATTTATTTCCTCTATATAGTTTCTATACAGTATTTGACCAAAGAATATTCCAAGGTCTTTTTTATTGTAATACTTCAGATTCCAGATTATTTTCTTCATTAACTTGTCTTTATAAGAATAAGACGAGTATATATAATTACGGTCTGTTATTTCGTTTAAAGTTATATCATCTAGGCATTTTTCGCACACTATTTCGTTTTGTTTTCTGCAGGATAGACAATGAATAGGGAATATTGTATCGAGGATATAATCGATAGCCATCTGTAGTCCACTAAACTTTTTTAGCATATCTTTATTTTATCATAATTATGATATACTATAAATGTATAATATGGATACATCACTTAAAAAAATTATCTCTTCTGGATTTTCTTCTTTGTTGAGTATTTTTTCTTCTGAGAAGTCTTCTGATAGTGTATTAGGAATAGACATAGGATCTTCTGCTATCAAAATAGTTCAACTAAAGAAAAAAGGAGGCAAGGCTATCCTCGAGACTTACGGGGCTATATCTCTTGGTCCGTATGCTAAAACTGATATTGGTCAGGTAACTAATCTAAAGACCGAAGATATCGTTCTGGCATTGTTAGATGTTATGAAAGAGTCTAATACAACAACTATGTTTGGTATCATCGCTATACCTTCTTCTGCTAGTTTAATCCTAAACATAGCATTACCAGCGAACGTCACAGAAGAACAATTACCAAATATCGTTCCAATCGAAGCTCGTAAATACATACCAGTCCCGATAAGTGAAGTTTCTCTGGACTGGTTCATGATCCCACCACAAGCCGAAACTTATGAAGATATAAATATCAACCCAACAAAAGTTTTAGCTAGTAAAGTCGAGGTTCTAGTTGTTGCTATTCAAAACGAGGTATTGTTGAGATACGAAGATATTATTAAGAAAACAAATATAAAATCAAACACATTTGAACTTGAGATTTTTTCTGATATAAGAGCATCTTTTAATCATGACTTGTCACCTGTGTTGTTGATAGATTTCGGAGCATCAAAAACCAAAATATCTATAGTTGAGTCTGGAGTAGTGCGTGTCTATCACGTCGTTAATCGTGGCGGAGCTGATATTACTCACAATGTTTCTGTTGCATTAAATATTGATTTCAGTGAAGCAGAAAAATTGAAAAGACAAGTTGGTCTAGATCATACTTTGAATCCACAAGTATCAGATGTGATTCGTTTATCCACAGATTATATATTTTCTGATATTTCTAGTGTTGTGCTTGTTTATGAAAAAAAGTATAATAAAACTATAAGTAAAATTATCATTACTGGAGGTGGTTCACTAATGAAGGGTATATTATCTTATGCGACAGCGGCTTTTCATACAGAAGTTATCTATAGTGATCCGTTTGAAAAAGTAGAAGCTCCTGCCTTCTTGGAACCTGTTTTAAAAGTTAGTGGACCAGAGTTCTCGGTTGCAGTTGGTCTTGCGTTGCGACAATTATCTTAAAATTATGGAAAATTCATTTCAAACATCTTTTATACCAAAGAAGCCACTAAACACAAATGATCGTGTTGTAACTGAAAGAGCACCAGTTAATTTATTTACTGTTCTATCTTTTATCATACTTCTGGTAACAGTTCTTGCTTTTGGAGGATTGTTTTTTTATAAAAAATATGTGGAGAAACAAATCAAGACTACCACTGCTTCTTTGGCATCGGTGCGTAGTAATTTCGACAAAGATGCAATTGCTAGTTTGGAAGTTTTCGACAATAGAATAAATGCAGCAGGGAAGATACTTGATGGTCATATCGTTTTTTCACCGATGTTTGACTTGATTGGAAGTATCACTATCCCATCTATCCAGTATACAAACTTCACTCAACAATCAACTGAAAATAAAATCTTTTCAGTCAAGATGTCTGGTTTGGCTTTAAATTATAAATCCATTGCTATTCAGTCTGATATCTTTAATACAGAAAAGGGTAGATATTTTAAAAATGTTGTTTTCTCGAATCTAGCAAAAGAAAAGGACGGCCGTGTTAAATTTGATGTTGAATTTATAGTCGATCCTTCTTTATTGTCATATAAAACAAACCTACAAAAAGAAAAGAACTACTATAATAAAAAAGATTTTCAAATTAATAATAATTTAGATGCAAATAGTCAGATTAATCCAAACGGAGCAGTTAATCCAGCAACTAATCCAGCAACTACTCCAGTTACAAATACACCTAATCTACCAGGAGGGATAAATAACCCTAATCAATAATATGAAATACTTATACACAATAATATTTTTAATTTTAAGTGGAACTCTCTTCTTTCTCGGAATAGATCCTTTTCGTAAGGATGTCAAAGATTTGAAAAGTGAGTTAGTCATGCATAATCAAGCCCTCGATAGTTCAAAGGCTTTACAGAAAAATCAAGACGATTTAATTGCAAAGTTTAATAATATCAAAAGTGAAGACAAAACAAGGTTGGAAAACTTTCTTCCAGATACGGTCAATAACATCAGATTCATTTTAGAAGTAGAACAGTTAGCCACTTCTCGTGGAATGCCTATCAGTAATATAAAATTTGAAAACAATTTAGAAAAGAAAAATGTTACAAAAGAAACTGGACCGAATATGAATGACCAAAAGCAAACTTTCGGTTCAAATGTAGTTTACGGTACATTCCCGATAGAGTTTACGGTTGAGGGGACTTATGATTCATTTCTTCTTTTCTTAAAAGACATAGAACTTAACTTGAGAATGCTTGATATAAAATCAATAAACTTTGATTCGACTCCGAAAAATTCGTCTGAAAAAAACTCAACTGGACCGGTCACCCTGAGTTTTACATTAAAAGTTGAAACGTATTGGCTTAAATAATTATGAATAAAAGTAAACATTTTCTTATAGTTCTGTTAGTAATAGGTTGTATTTATGGTGCCTATGTTTATATCTCAAAAAGCACTCAGTCAGAAGCTTCAGAAGATAACGGCTCACTTGTCTCACTTAAACCTCTTGTAGGTTCTAATGCTCAAGATAAACTCAGTGGGGATACTTTGTTTTTGTCGACTTTAGTAAAAATTAAAAATATAAAGCTCGATACTAATTTTTTCAGCAACGAATTATTTGTTATTTTGACAGACAATGCAGTTAAGTTAGAAACTGTTGAACCAGGAAGGCAGAATCCATTCTCTGAAATAACGGCAGATTCTATAACTAACAATACTCCATTGGGTCAAGATATCACAAATCAATTACCAAGTACTAAAAATCCTAAATTAGATATTGCTACAGGTACCAAAGTCGAGACAACTGAGGCTACAAAAATAACTACAAACAGAGCTATCTTGAACGCTAATGTTTTAACAAGTGAGGTTATATCTAGTTCTTATTTTGAATTTGGAGCGAGTGAATTACTAGAAAGTAAAACTCCAAAAGTTCTAAAAACACAACTAGGCACATTTGCTACAAGCATAATAGGCTTGAAAAGTCAGAAAACTTATTATTTCAGAGCTGTTTCCGTTATAAATAATGTACCTTATTATGGGGAGGTTTTGTCTTTCACCACTAATTAGTTATGACGATTCTAGATGAATTAATCAAAAGAAATATCATTACTTCAGAAAAAGCTTCTGCGGTAAATAAATTAGCAAATGAAAAATACGGAGGCAATATAGACCAAGCTCTAGTTTATTCAAATGTTGATGAATCAGTTATTTTAGAAATTAAAAGTAAGATTTTCGGCATACCTTTTCGTGATGTTGATACTAGTACGATTCCTCTTTCTACATTACAACTGATACCAGTTGAAACATCTAAAATATATAATCTGGTGATTATAGGTGGTGATGACTCTGTGATCGAAGTTGGTATTTTAAATCCTGAGGATACTCAGTCGTTAGATGTTGTAACTTTTATTGCGAATAAATTAAATAAAGCTTATAAAATATATTTAATTAAAACATCGACATACAACGAACTTATAAAAAAATACGATGGTTTAGGTGGCGAAGTAGACCAAGCTTTGTCTGAACTAGATACTGAAATAGCAAATACTCTAGATGACAGTGTTTTGAAAGATAAAAAGCAACAATTTATAGATGAACAAAATCTAAAGAAAGAAGAAAATATAGTTGAAGATGCTCCTATTATAAAAATCGTAGCTTTGATACTCCGGCATGCAGTAGAAAGTACTGCATCTGATATACACATAGAAAATGTTGGAGAAAAAGTTCAAGTACGTTTTCGTATAGATGGAACACTCCACACAGAACTCACATTACCTACAAATGTTTATAATGGTGTGATTGCTCGTATCAAAATACTAGCTAAAATGCGTTTAGATGAAAAACGAAAGCCTCAAGATGGTGGTTTCGGAGCAAAAATAAATAGTCATAAAATAGATTTTCGTGTCTCTAGTATGCCAGCGTATTATGGAGAAAAGATAGTTATGAGAATACTTGATTCAAAAAAAGGAGCACAACCATTGGCTTCTTTAGATTTATCAGCAGACTATTTAGAATTAATCCGTGAGGCTCTAGCAAAGCCTTATGGACTTATCTTGATCACCGGACCAACAGGTAGTGGTAAATCTACAACAATGTATTCGATGTTAAAAGAACTAGATCATGAGACTCACAATATCGTTTCACTTGAAGATCCTATCGAATATCAAATGCCAGGAGTCAATCAGTCTCAGGTCGCACCAGAGATAGGCTACACCTTTGCTTCTGGTCTGCGTTCGATTCTTCGTCAGGATCCAGATATTATATTTGTGGGAGAAATACGTGATAAAGAAACAGCTGAACTAGCGATCCAAGCCGCACTAACTGGGCACTTGGTACTCTCGACTCTCCATACGAATACAGCTATCGGGGCTATTCCACGTCTGATTGATATGGGAATCGATCCATATTTGATCTCTCCGACACTCATACTGTGTATCGCTCAGCGTTTAGCTAGACGTATAAAACCAGAAAATAAAAAAGAAATTCCAATGGACGAAGCTACAAAAATAATGATTCAAAAACAATTCGCTGATTTATCAGAAGAATACAAATCGAAATTAAATATTACTGACACAAGCTTTGAAGCAGTCCCATCGTCAGATTGTCCATCTGGTTTGAAAGGTCGTGTAGCTGTTTTTGAAATGTTTAAAATCGATACAGAATTAAAAGCTGCGATTCTAAAGAGTCCTACCGAAGCTGAGATATACAAGGTAGCTCGTAAGAATGGTATGATTACACTCCGCGAAGATGCGATACTAAAGAGTTTAAAAGGAAATATCACTTTACAAGAAACTTATAATTTCTAATGGATAGCAAAATAAAGAATATTATAATATAATAATTTATATGGATAAACAAAAATATATAGACAATTTAATAAATGAACTCGTTTCTCAAGATGGGTCTGATATTCATTTGGGAGAGGGACGTAAGCCCGCTTTTCGTATAAATGGCCAGTTGATTTTCCTTTCAAGCCAAGAGAAACTTACTCGTGATGATATGATTGATATATTAAATATCTTAATGGGTAAAGACAATACAAAAAAATTCTTAGAAGAAAAAGACGCCGACTTTTCTTATTCCCATAAAGATATCCATCACTTACGTTGTAACTCTTTTGTTGAACGCGGTAATTTGTGTCTTTCTATTAGATTGATTCCTAAAGCTAAATCTTTTGATGATTTGAATTTACCAAAAATACTAGAAACTTTCGCTATAAAAAAACAAGGATTCTTTTTAGTTGTGGGACCCGTTGGACAAGGTAAATCAACAACTCTTTCAACTATGATTAATTTCATAAATACTAACGCTACTCAACATGTCGTTACAATCGAGGATCCTATCGAGTTCGTTTATACTACTGATAAATCAATTATTGATCAACGTGAAGTCGGGATAGATACAAAGGATTTTGAAGGAGCACTTAGTTCAATTCTGCGTGAAGATGTAAACGTTATCCTAATAGGAGAGATGCGTAGTACTGAAACAATGGCTGCTGCGGTTACTGCAGCGGAAACAGGGCACTTAGTGCTCTCGACTCTCCATACAAACAATGCTGCTCAGACTATCGACCGTATCATAGACTCTTTTCCTTCACATCAACAAGACCAAATTCGTCTACAACTAGCTTCGTCACTGTTGGGTATATTTTCTCAACGTCTAGTTCCTCGCATAACTGGGGGACGTATACCAGCTTATGAATTGCTCATTAACAATAATGCCGTAGCAAATTTAATTCGTGAAAAAAGAACTCAAGAAATAAATACTGTAATAGAAACTTCCTCTGAAATCGGGATGATCGATATGAATCGATCCCTCGTTGAACTCGTTACTGGGGGTCAGATAACTCTAGAAACTGCTTATCAATACTCACTTAATCCTCAAGCCCTCGAACGCTTGTTGTAAAAAATATGTTATTTAAATACGAAGCTATAACACCAGAAGGTGATAAAAAAATTGGAACAATCGAGTCGTCAAGTAAAGACTTCGCTA
The DNA here is from genome assembly GCA_043771685.1 of Minisyncoccota bacterium. Lineage (GTDB taxonomy): Bacteria > Patescibacteriota > Minisyncoccia > Phycocordibacterales > UBA9973 > UBA8515. The sequence goes on along the minus strand of JAYVGX010000037.1, from coordinate 13,429 downwards.
TTTCATCGATTCAACGTAGAGGGTTGATTCTTTCTTATATTGACGAGAAAAAAGACAATACCGACATAATGAACATATCTTTTTTTCAAAAAGGAGTTTCAAATAAAGACGTTGTTGTTATGTCACGTCAGATAGCTGTGTTGTTTGAAGCTCAGGTTTCAGCGTTAAAAGCTTTTAATTTACTAGCGACAAATACAGAAAACAAGGCTTTAGTGAAAGTTTTAAATGCAGTTTCAAGTGATATCTCCAGCGGGCAGACTATTTCTATTGCGATGTCCCATCATCCAGATGTTTTTTCGCAGTTTTATATAAACATGGTAAAGGTTGGGGAAGAGTCAGGAAAGCTCAATCAGACATTTTCATATCTAGCTGATTATCTGGATCGTCAATACCAATTAACTTCTAAAACAAAAAATGCTCTGGTTTATCCAGGGTTCGTTATAGGAGTCTTTATTATTGTTATGACTATGATGTTTGTTTTCATTGTTCCGAGACTAACTGTTATTATCAAAGATTCTGGACAAGAAATCCCATTTGCAACAAAAATAGTTATGGGTATAAGTGACCTGCTCGTTAACTACGGTTTATTTGTCTTGATAGTTGTTATTATAGCTATAATGTATGTTTTTCATTTTTCAAAGACAATGAAAGGTAAAGCTTTCTTAGATAATTTAAAAATTTCTATACCAGTTATAAAGGGTATTTATAACAAGCTTTATCTTTCTCGTATCGCTGACAATATGGAAACAATGCTCTCCTCGGGGATACCGATTGTTCGCTGTATCGAACTAACAGGCGAGGTAGTGGGGAACAAAATCTATGCAGACATATTAAAGAAAACAACTGAATCAGTCAAAAGTGGTGAGTCACTCTCTGATGCTCTAAGTAAATACGAAGAGATACCAAAGATTATGTCTGGTATGATACGTGTAGGAGAGGAAACAGGATCTATGGGTACTATTCTAAAAACATTGGGTAAATTCTATTCACGTGAAGTAAATGAAGCTGTTGATAACTTGGTTTCTTTAATCGAGCCTATGATGATCGTTGCTCTGGGATTGGGAGTTGGGTTGCTCCTCACTTCAGTTTTGATGCCTATATACAATGTAGCAAGTGGGATATAGAAAATATAGAAGTACTCAATAATATAAAAATAAAGGGTGGGTGGGCTTGTAGCTCACCAACCATTTATCCACAGTCCCCACGTACTTGTATTGTTTTATTTTTATATATGATATAATAAAAGCATTAATAAGTTAATGTCGCGTCTTTTCGAAAAAGACACACAAATTATAAAAATAATTTTTAATTATGAAAAAAAATAAAGGTTTTACATTGATTGAGTTGTTGGTTGTTATTGCGATCATTGGTGTGCTTGCTTCTGTTGTTTTAGCTTCACTTAACACTGCTCGTACAAAAGGTGCGGATGCAGCTACAAAATCAAACTTAGCAAACGTTCGTGCTCAAGCAGAATTATTTTATGATACCGCTACTACTTATATTGGTGTTTGTACTGCTGGAGCAGGAACAATTAATGCTGGTGTTTTAGCTGCTGGAAAAGCATATAATTCAGCTATAACATCAATTACTGTTAATGGTATAGGTACTGCAACAACAGCTACATGTAACGCTAATGCTACAGCTTGGATGGCTGAAGCTCCTCTTAAATCAGCAGTAGCAGGTGCAATAATGTACTGTGTGGATAGTACAGGAAAGTCTAGCCCACAAGCAGCTACAGCAGGTGCACTTTTCGCGTGCGCTTAATAGTAAGTTTTCTCTAAAAACCCACTTCGGTGGGTTTTTTGTTGTCTAATATTTGAATTATTGATATAATCTTTTTATGAAAAAGGCTCAAATGACTAAAAGTTTTACCCACCAAAAAATTCGTAATTTTTCAGGCGGGTTTACACTTATTGAATTATTGGTAGTTATTGCAATCATTGCACTTCTTGCTTCTGTTGTTATGGCATCTCTGACTTCCACTCGTCAAAAAAGTGACGACACAGCTGTAAAACAAAACTTAAACAATGCTCGCCAACAAGCCGATTTGTTTTTTCTCTCGAATAATAATTCTTATCAAATAACAAAAGGTAGTACAACAGATGTCTGTTCCGTCTCAGCTCTTTCTGGAAATCTTCCAGGTATTATACCGATGCTCCAAGCAGCTGCGAAAGCCGGTGGTTACAGTCAAACTATCTTGGTTTCAGGTGCATCGACTTCTTCAGCTGTTTTCTGTGCATCAAATGGGAGCAATTGGGCTGCAACAGCTCCTTTAAAAAACCCACCAACTGGAACAACTGTTTACTGTGTAGACTCAACTCGTTTTGGCGGTGCGGTTGCATCAGGGACTATAAATGCAGACTCAGACACGACTTGTTTATAATAAAAAATTATTTAGGTGGTTTTTTTATTTTATAAGTTGTATAATGTTTCTATGAATATCGAAATTATTGCTTTTGTTTCTATCTTTGTATTGGGGACTATTATTGGAAGTTTCTTAAATGTGGTTATTTATCGTTTTAACAGTGGTTTATCTATAGCGAAAGGTCGCTCTATGTGCATGTCATGTAGCAAGACTCTTCGTTATTATGAACTCATACCAATCTTTTCTTTTATTTTTCAAAAAGGTAAATGTCGTTCTTGTGGTTCAAAAATATCGTTTCAATATATCTTGGTGGAGTTTGTAACAGCTCTGATATTCCTATTTACAGCAATGCACTTTTCATATCTCATCGAATATCAGAACCTCAGATATGTATGGATAGTTTCTCTGTATACTTTTATGTTCTCTCTGCTTGTTGTTATGTCAGTATATGACTATAAACATAAGATAATACCAGATAAGCTGGTCTATCTATTCTCTGTACTAGCTTTTGCTTCTATTTTCCTTAATGTAGATTTTAGCACTAATTCGTCAATGTTTGTCTTGCCAAATTATTGGGCAATATTGGCTGGACCGATACTCGCCTTACCTTTTGCATTTTTGTGGGTTATATCAAAAGGGGAATGGATTGGTTTCGGTGATGCTAAGTTAGTACTCGGATTAGGTTTTCTGCTTGGATTATCGAAGGGTTTTGCTTCTATAATCATAGCTTTCTGGATAGGAGCTGTCGTAGGAATTATCTTGATTCTACTAAACAAAAGAACAAATATGAAAACACAGATACCCTTTGCTCCTTTTTTGATACTTGCTTTTTTCCTTGCTTTTTTCTTCTCTATCGATATAAATAGCATTTCTAATTTATTTATTTTCTAAATGAATAATAATAAAAAGAATAATAAATATTCTAAAGGTATGACGATAATCGAACTCATAGTAGTTCTGTCTATTTTTGTTATTATTACGACTATTACAATTTTTAATTTCGGTAGATATCGTTCATCTGAATCTTTGAATAATCTATCAGACGATATAGCTTTAGCTATACGTAAAGCCCAGAGTTCTGCGATTGGTTCACAATTAAAATCAGGTTCTTCTAGTGGTTATGGTGTGCATTTTACCGCCAGCTCCAATACCATTGGTCTGGCTTCAAATAAAAATTTTATATTATTTACTGATATTTTTCCAAACAAAACATATAACTATACTTCTAATGCAAGTTGTGTTTCGGCCCCAACTGAATCGGATGAATGTAATGAAGTGTTAAAAATTAACAGTAGTGATGTAATAGAAAGTATATATGTTTCAACAACAGCTGTTACAGATGCTCAGATTCTGTCTTCTACTGATTCTGGTTATCTAGATATTGTATTTTTGCGACCTAACTTGAATGCTTTTTTTTGTTATAAAGTTTTAGTCTCTGATCTCTGTACTAACGTTTACGGTGGAAATCAAATATCAAATATAAAAATAAAGATTTCTAATAATCAGACTAATGGTGTAAAATATATAAGTGTCTGGAATACAGGTCAGATTAATGTTCAATAATCCTACAAAATGATTACATTTTTCCAAAAAAATAATAAAAAGAAAGTTTATAACTTTTCAAACGGCTTCACCCTCATCGAGTTAATGGTTTCTATTTCTATTTTTATATCTATAATGTTGGCTGCTATGGGAGCCCTAATAATAGCTTCAAATGGAGCAAAAGAAGCAAAGGCTCTGCGTATAACTATGGACAATGTTAACTTCGCTATGGAAAACATGACTCGGTCTTTACGTGTTGGATCGAAGTATAATTGTGGTTTAGATAAAAACTCTACTTTACCTAATCAAGTGGGCGACTGTCCTTCTGGTAATTATTCTGTAGGATTTACTCCAGCAGAAGATCCATCCGGACGTATTGCTTACCAATTCGTTAATTCTAAATTAGAAAAGTGTGTTAGTTCTAGTGACTGCGTGAGCATCATATCCTCGAGTGTTGTAGTTGATAATGTAAAATTCTTTGTTAATGGAACCGGAAATGATTTTGTCGCACCAAGTGTTTATGTGATCTTGTCGGGTTCTGTTACTATTAAAGGCAAGGTGACCAGATTCTCTGTGCAGACTATGGCTGCTCAGCGTAGTAATGAATAATATGAATATAAATAATTTTAAAAACAAAATATTGTCTAATGATAAAAAGACCCATAAATTCTCGAGTGGTTTTACTTTGATTGAAACTATGGTTTCGATATTCATATTGACGATAGCTTTGTCTGCTTTTATGTCTGTAGTTGCTTCGAGTTTATTTACCGCCAGATACGCTAACAATGAAATCACTGCTAATTATTTATTACAAGAAGCTGTTGATGGTATTAGAAATGAAAGAGATACGTCATTTCAAAAACAAGTTCGAATAGGGAAGGCTTCTGGTTGGTATCAATTTAAAGAAATATACGGTGGTAATAATTCTTCCAAATGCTTTACTGCCAATGGTTGTGATTTCGAAGTTAAGAATGTTTCCAGGACTATCTCTGCCTGTGGCTCTACTTGTCGACCACTTGTTTTTGATGTAAATGCTACCAATGGTAGTTTGTATAATTATGGTACGACAGGTTCGAATAGTATTTTTAGAAGAAAGGTTGTTATGTCAATAAATAGTAGTAATACTAATCAGATAGACGTGACTGTAACTGTAGACTGGTCTAATGGAAGTAAACCTCGGTCTAGAATTTTAAAAGCAAGCTTAACTAACTGGCAACAATAATATGTCTAAATTCAGGGAAAACAATTTTATAAATCGTGGGTACGCACTGATGTTTACCGTGATAATAATCAGCATAATATCGCTCATAGCGATAGGACTTGCGAATTCGACATACAAGCAGATAGTGCTTGCTTCTATCGCTCGTGATTCACAAACAGCTTTCTACATGGCAGATACTATCGTGGAGTGTCTTGAGTATCAAGACCTAGTTGTAAATATGTTTTCACCAACTTATAGTGGTTCATTTATATTTACTTGTGGTCAAGATACTTCTAATAAAGATTTTATAATGAGAGTAGAAAATTCTTCATGGGCGGGTAATTATTTTACAATTAAATTAGACGATGAAACTGGAAGTAATCCTTGTTTTAGTGGAACTGTTACTAAATCATCTGGAATCGATGCTGCCAGAGATGTAGTTACTAATACGGAAATTCGTGGCTCAGGTTATAATATATGTAATAAAAATAATACTCGTACAGTAGAGCGAACACTAAAGGTTAATTATTAGTGTGTTTTAATATGGAAATAAAAGAAGTTAAAAAAAGGATAGAAAAGTTACATAGCGAAATTGCACGACTGCGTTATGCTTATCATGTAGAGAACGATCCAAACGTGACTGACGATATTTATGAATCTTTAATTAGAGAATTGCACGATTTAGAAAAAAAATATCCAGAATTCATATTAGAAGATAGTGATATAGACAGAGTCGCAGGTAAGCCTCTAGATAGTTTTAAAAAAGTTCAACATTCATCACGAATGCTGTCTCTAAACGACGCTTTCTCTACCGATGAAGTTTCAGACTGGGAATTAAAAATTAAAAAACTAACTAACAAGAGTTTCAATTATTTTGCCGAATTGAAATTAGACGGTCTGGCTGTTTCGTTGATATACGAAAAAGGTATTTTTATTCGTGGAGCAACTCGTGGTGATGGCTATACAGGAGAAGACATAACTTTAAATTTAAAAATGATTAAATCCATACCACTTAAATTAAAAGGTGATTTTGTAGACAATATAGAGATACGAGGGGAAGTTGTGATGCCTAAAAAAGTATTGATCAACTTAAACAAGAAACAAGAAAAAGAAGGCAAGGCTTTGTTTGCCAATACTCGCAATGCTGCTGCGGGGTCTTTACGTCAATTAGATCCGGCCATCGTCAAAGAGAGGAATTTATCATTTTTTGCGTGGGATGCTATTGTCGATGAAAAAATTTCAAAAAAGTATTCTATTTATAAGCATTCACATAAACATGAATTTTTAAGAAGTTTAGGTTTAACATTAACAACATACGAAAAACGGTCTAAAAGCTTGGCAAATATATTCAAGTTCATCGAAGATGTTAATGTGGTGCGTTCGAATTTGCCTTTTGGAACTGATGGTATTGTTGTGACTGTTGATGATCTAGACGTCCAAAATTCTCTTGGTGTTGTTGGGAAAGCTCCTCGTTATAGTGTGGCTTATAAATATGCTGCTGAACGTGCAACTACAACTCTCATCGATATAACTTTGCATGTTGGACGGACCGGAGTTCTGACTCCTTTGGCTCATTTTGTGCCAGTATTGGTTGCTGGATCTATGGTATCAAAAGCGACATTGCACAACATAGAACAAATCCAGAGACTCGACATCAGAATAGGCGACACTGTGGTCATAATGAAAGCCGGAGACGTCATCCCAGCTGTTGTAGAAGTTCTGACTAATATGCGTCCAAATAATTCAAAGAAATTTACTATGCCCAAAAAATGTCCTGTTTGCAACAGTATAGTAGAACAAAAAGAAAATTTCAAAGAAAATAGCGTTGCTTTTTATTGTATGAATGATAATTGTAAAGCAAAAAATGCACGTTCATTGGAGCATTTCGTAAAAGTATTTGAAATAGATGAAATTGGACCAAAAATACTAGAGAGGTTAAATGATGAAGAATTAATAAATGATGCAAGTGACCTATTTCTTTTGAAAGAGAGTGACTTGTCGGGGCTTGATCGTTTCGGCGACAAGTCAGCTAAAAATATTATTGATTCGATTAGTAAACACAAAAAAGTTTCTTTATGGCGTTTTATTTACTCTCTAGGTATCATTCATGTAGGAGAACAAACTGCCAAAGATTTGAGTAATTACTTCGATACTTTTGATAAAATAATAAATGCTAAAAAGGATGACATAGATAGTATAGAAAATATAGGTCCGGTTGTTTCTAAAAGTATATTAAATTTTTTATCTAAAAAAGAAAATTTGATTTTTATAAATAAATTATTTAAAAACGGAGTTGAGATTATAAAAAATAAAAATAACAGTTCCAAGTTATCTAATCAGACTTTTGTTATAACCGGAACTTTAGGATCTATGTCCAGAGAGCAGATTCGTAACAAGATAGAAGAAAACGGTGGAAAGGTGTCATCATCTGTGTCTACTAAAACTAGTTTTATAATAGTAGGGGACAATCCAGGTAGTAAATACAAAGACGCAGTAAAATTAAAAGTTAAAGTTTTGATGGAAAAGGAATTTATAGCTTTGTTTTAAATGGTATTTATTAAAATCTATAAATATGGTAATCTTGTATTATGCAACTAACAGATATAAAGAATTTAGCTAAAATGGTTCGTTTAGACATGAGCGAAGAAGAAATGCAAGAAATAGGGAAAAATTTCGATTCTATTTTGTCTTATGTAGGACAAATCCAAGAGATTTCTAATTCTGATATACAAAATAATTATTTATTAAAAAACGTCATGCGCGAAGACATTGTGACCAATGTTCCTAATTTATATACCAAAAGTATCGTAGAAAATATGCCGCATTCTGATGGAAATTATTTAAAAGTGAAACAAATTCTATAATTAATATGATTGATCTAAGAAATTTAACTATTCATAAAGCACACGAATCATTGAAGAATGGTGACTTTACTGTAACAGAGTTAGTTGATGCGTACCTGAGTGTTATAAAAGAAAAAAATCCAAGTATAAATGCTTATGTTGAAGTTTTTTCTGATTTAGCTGTTCAGATTCAAAAAGCAGAAAGTATGTTTCTAGATGGTACAGCCACTCTGATGACTGGTATTCCTGTGTCACTAAAAGACAATATGTTAGTTACTGGACACATCGCTTCAGCTGGTTCAAAGATGCTAGAGAATTATAAAGCGAGTTACGATTCAGGTATTACAAAACAATTAAAAAACCAAGGAGCTATTATAATGGGTCGTTCAAATATGGATGAATTTGCTATGGGTAGTTCAACTGAAACAAGTTTCTATGGTATAACTCGTAATCCTGTAAACGAGCTGTATGTGCCAGGTGGTACTTCAGGTGGTGCTGTTGCAACCGTCGCTATGGATGGGGCTCTCGTTGCCCTAGGTAGCGACACAGGCGGTTCAGTTCGCCAACCAGCGTCTTTTTGTGGGGTCGTTGGTATGAAGCCAACTTATGGCAATGTTTCTCGATTTGGGATTGTTGCTATGGCGAGTTCTTTTGATCAAGTTGGTCCAATCGGCAAAAACGTAACAGACACAGAAATACTCTATAATGCTATTTGTGATTACGATAAAAATGATAGTACTTCAATTCCCAAAGAAGAGCGCAAAAGTTCTCCTCTAAAGAAGCGTTTAGGTATACCAAATTCATTCTTAACCGGAGACGGAATAGATAAAGAAGTCCTCGAAAACTTCAAAGAAAGTTGTGCTAAATTAGAAAAAGCAGGTTATGAATTAGTTGATATTTCTTTGCCACTTATTAAGTATTCTCTAGCTGTTTACTATATTATTCAACCAGCAGAACTCTCAACTAACTTGTCTCGCTTTGATGGTATCCGTTATGGTTTTTCAAAAGAGGCTGATAATCTATTTGATGTTTATTCAAAAACAAGAGGGGAAGGATTGGGCAAAGAAGCTCGTCGACGCATCCTTTTAGGGACATACATTTTATCTCATGGTTATTATGACGCTTATTACAATAAAGCCTGCAATGTACGTGAAGCAATAAAAAAAGAACTATTAGATGTTTTTGCTGATGTTGATGCTATCATAACTCCAACAACTCCATTTCCGCCATTCAAATTCGGAGAAAAAATCGACGACCCTCTATCTATGTATATGTCAGATATATTTACTGTACCTTCAAACATAGCAGGGATTCCTGCTTTGTCAGTACCATCAGGAGTAACATCTACAGGATTGCCATTGGGTCTACACATCATGGCATCTCATTTCTGTGAAGAAAACATGTTTACTATTGGAAAAGATTTTGAAAAGTTAGTATAATACTATTATGGAATCCTCAACATCTTTTGAACCAACATATTTTAATATCGAATATGCTTTTTCAAAGATTTATGAATTCGGTACTGAAACATTTGGATTTGTTTCAAATGGGCGTACTTGGGATGTATTGAGTTTGATATCGATAATGCTTTCTATTTTTTTTATCGGGATTATTATTTTTTCTCTTGTTCGTATGATTGAGATTCAGATTCACGAAGATCACGAAATAGATCATGAGATAAAAGAAGCATTGCATAAAAAACAAGAAAGAAATCGTAATGATAATCCTCGTTGGAAATATATCCTCACATTAATGCAAAGTCCAAATGAATCTGACTGGCGTGTAGCTATTATGGAATCCGATGCTATTTTAGAAGACGCATTAAGAGAGCGTGGTCTAAGTGGGGGAACTGTCGCTGATCTTTTAGAGGGAGCGCGTGAAAGCGGTTATAGATATATTCAAGATGTCTGGGATGCTCATACAATAAGAAATAAAATTGCCCATGATGGTTCTGAATATCCTCTTTCTCAAATAGAAGCTCGTCGTGTTATGAAAATGTTTCAAAACTTTTTTGAAGAGATAAAGGTTATATAAAATCTCCAGAAGCAAGGCTTCTGGAGATTTTATATATGTGAATAAAGTATAACAGAAAAGCCTAGATTATTCATTTACTGCGTAGGCACGGTGGTATTATTTCCAAAATTGCAAAAGCAAACCAAAAACAATAAATATGGCCAGCTGGTATCCACTTTGGATAAGAAAACGCGCCCATTTATTCTTGCCCGGCTCATTGGTCCACATCACTGCGCCAGCGAGTGTAGGGATTACAAATGCTCCCCAAATCCAAATTGCTCTCTCTGTGCCACCTACTTTAGTTGTATCTGCTATTAGATGAGCCAAGACCAAGACCTGAAAGAGTGTCAAAACAAACTGCACGATATACATAGGCATATACGCCTTTTGCATCTTTTTGTTCGCCTCGGCGTCTTGCGTACTCACTCCGATTATCTCCATCCATTTCTTACCAAAAAGTGGCCCATACCAAATTGAACCAATCACCATTGATGATATCGCGCCAACCAAAATTGCTAAATAATTAATTGATATTGATTCCATAAAATTTAGTAATAATTAAATAATTTTTCTGACTTATTTCTATTTTACCATTTTTTCAACCAGCTCATCCATACCCCCTCCATTAGTCACGTTTGTAAATAGAGCTTCCTCTAAAAAGCTCTTGGCCATCATAGACCTGTTACCTGATTCACAATACAAAGTTATCTCTTCGTTTTTATCTACATCAGGAAAGGTGCCTTGCATCATATCTTGAATATCAAATAACATGGCCCCATTTATGTGCCCTGCATCATATTCCTCCTTTGTGCGTACATCTATAATTTTCATTTATCCAGTATAGCAGAATTAATATAAAAAATGTTTTTGAAAGAATGGTCCTCGCTAATTATTTTAGATTAGTTGGATTTCTACGTACATGTAAATCAATATTCATGTCGTTAAGACTTTTCATATCTTCATTATTTATCTCGAAATCAAACACATTTATATTTTCTTTGATACGTTCCTCATGAGTAGATTTTGGTAACGGAATAAGGCCATGTTGTATACTCCAGCGGATAAGTAACTGAGCCTCAGTTTTTCCGTATTTATTTGCAATGATTCCAATATTTTCATTTACATGTTCATTACTTTTCACATCAGCAATTGGAGCAAGAGGAGAATGCGCCTCCATAACAATATTATTATCCTTACAATAATTCATAAGTTCTTCTTGATATAAAAATGGATGAAATTCCACTTGATTAACCATCGGCAATATTTTGGCGTATTTTTTCATCTCCTGTAAATGAGTTACAGTAAAATTTGATACGCCAATTGCTTTTGCTTTTCCTAGCCTATAAATTTCTTCCATAGCCTTCCATGTTACTTCTCTTTTATCTATGCTTTCATCTAAATTATCACTTGCTGTTGGCCAGTGAATTAAATACAAATCTACATATGATAAACCAAGATTATCTAATGAAGTATCAATTGCTTTTAATGTACTTTCATACCCGTGGTCAGTATTCCAAAGTTTAGTCGTTACAAATATTTCTTCACGTGGAATTCCCGAATTTCTTATTGCATTACCAACTCCCTTTTCATTTTTATATATTAGTGCAGCATCAATTAGGCGATAACCAAACTTAAGTGCATTTTGAACACATTTTTCAACTTCTTCACCATCAGCTATCCTAAAGACTCCAAATCCAATAATAGGTATCCTAACGTCATTATTTAAAGTTATTTCTTTCATAAATCTATTATACTCGTCACGCCCTAGCTCCACAAGGAACGAAGGCGTGACAGTTTTATTATCGTAAATATACCTTTCATGTTGTAGGGGACTAAGTGGTCGGCGTTCAAGTAGTTTGTTTATTTTTTAAAAAGTTTTATAGAAAAACCACCAGTCATTTCAGTACCATTACTTATTATCCAATCTTCAACGTCAGATTCATTAATTATGACAGTGTCGCCATTTTTTATATTTTTTACCGATTCAGGGTCGTTATTCAGAGTTCCACTAAATGAACCTTCTTTATAAGAATTTACCAAAACCCACATGTGCTCAACTTCTTCATCTTCTTTAAAGGGTGCTTTAATATTAAAAGCAATATTTGGATCTTTGTTGTTATTTAATTGTTTAATAAAGTCACCAATTTTTGACTGGGCTTCTATTTTTGCTTCTAATATACCAGGATCATTTGCTTCTTTATATCGTACTTCGCTTTTTTTATTTTTAAACATAAATAAAACAAAGACAAGAACCACAACTAAAACAATAATTACTATTTTATTCATACAAATATTTTATCATAAAATAATAAATTTACTCCAGATCGCAGGTATTTTTGCCGATCATTTGATTAAAGGCACACCAGGAAAAAATACTTTCGAAGAATGCGAAGCCGGAGAAGAAGATGAGGACGGGGCTCCAAGTGGTGAGGATGGCCCATAGGAGTAATCCTACACCGATGACCGCTCGAAGCAAGCGCCCTTTTTTATTAATATTTTTGTTGGTTCCAGACGGATTCGACCCGTTCGACAAACTCAGAGCAGGCAAGCTCACCGTAATTGGTTTTGATTGTAAAAATTTTCTTGAAAGATATTTTACAATAAAACCAATTATAAATGCCAGTATATACAATACAACTATCATGCCCCAGCCAAAAGGGGAGAGAATGAATGTGATCGGAGATTCTTCGAAAAAGTCTCTTTTTAATTCTGGAATGATAGAGAGTGCATTGGTGCCTTCTTTACCATCAAACGCTTCTATCTCACCTATGGCGAGGGAATACTTGCCGTCGTTCTTGCTACTTGTGACTTTGACTGTATAGACTCCAGCTTCGGCGCGAGCTTTGTACTCACCACCATCGAGGTACTTACTCTGACCAAATGGCTCAAAGAAGCTTTTCCAGAAAGCGTTCTCTCCGCCTAAAGTCGATATCAATTTTCCTTCTTTAGAAACTTCCGCCACAGTGCTTTTGTCGGCAGACTTTGTGTCTGGTAGCAGGATTCCGACATAGAGATCAAAATCAGTCTTTGAATCTATAGTATATGTATGTGGTGTGCCTGTTAGAGTGGCGTAGTATGCTTTAGATATCTCTGGGTCAGGTACCATTGTTTGGTTGCTCTGTGTTATACGAGGTTGGTGAGCAAAAGTAGATATCGGTAGGAGTACCGAAAAAATAAAAATAAATAAAAACTTTTTCGTTGAATTGGTCATTTATTTATTATATCATTTATCAGCTCAATGCACATATATCAAAAAGAACCCTAGAAATAGGGTTCTTTTTGTGTGGCTAGGGGACTCTGTTAGAACTATTTAGTAAAGATATTCTGTACTAATTAAATTCTGGTAATTAATAAAATACCAACAACTTGTAGTGTACCCCCTTTTTAGTACTAGAAGTTAAGTAATTGTTCCTATTGTACTAAGCCACCATCTTTTTAGCAAATTCTCTTGGTGACATTTTAAGT
>JAYVGX010000036.1:0-8436 GCA_043771685.1 Minisyncoccota bacterium | reverse complement strand
AGCAAAGAAATTTACCAAGAAATTTTATTTTTTTATTTTTACGCAAAAGAAGAAGAATCTATGTTGTTGTAACTTGTACAGTATATAAATATTGGAATGATAAAATGGAACACGGTCATATTAAATATAACCATTTTAGCACAGGTAATCTATGGTCACCTGCTCATAATATAAGAATATTGGTTATTCCTAAAAAATAGGAACATTTATAAAACGACAAGTTAATATCTGTCGTTTTTTTTCTTGTAATTTTTATTATTTCATGCTATGGTAAATCCATGCAAAAATTAACAGCAACAAAGCGAAGTAAGACAGACGTGCTTAAAACTATACGAAATAACGGTATGGTCCCAGCAGTTATCTATGGCGCGAAAGTTGAAAATACTTCAATTTCCGTCCCTAGTGTCGCCTTCGCAAAATTATTCAAATTAGCAGGTGAGTCAAGTACAATAGAACTTGAATTAGATGGAAAGGTTACATCATGTTTGATACACGACGTACAGGCAGACCCAATACGAGGTCATGCAGTACACGTAGATTTCTTGGCAGTAGATATGAACAAGAAAGTCGAAGTTAGTGTTCCATTAGAATTTACTGGTGTATCGCAAGCAGAAAAAGATGGCTTGGGAACTCTCGTAAAAGTTATTCACGAAGTAGAAATTGAAGCTCTTCCAAAAGACTTGCCTCATAATATACAAGTAGATATCTCAGTTCTCGTTACACTCGAAGACCAAATTCACGTTTCTGATATCAAACTCCCAACTGGAGTCAGTATGATCACAGACGGTCATGAGGTTGTAGCTCTAGTAGCAGCAGCAAAAGAAGAAAAAGAATCAATGCTCGGTGATATATCTGCTATCGAAGTAGAAAAGAAAGGTAAGAAAGAAGAAGAAGGATCAGAAGAAAAATAGTATGATGATAAAAATCCTATATCGATAGGATTTTTATACATTTTTATTAATAACAATGTTTTAATATCAATTATGCAACCAAAAGAAATTAGAAATATAGCAATCATAGCCCACGTTGACCACGGAAAAACCACATTAACTGACAATTTAATGAAACAATGTGGCATGGTAGAAGAAGGTGTAAGTATGGACTCTAATGCCATAGAATTGGAGCGTGGTATAACTATCTATGCTAAAAATACTTCTGTTGACTACAAAGGAACAAAAATAAATATTGTGGATACACCAGGTCACGCGGATTTCGGTTCTGAAGTAGAACGCGTTCTTCGTGCTATCGATTCTGTTCTACTTTTGGTAGATGCACAAGAAGGTCCTATGCCACAAACTCGTTTCGTTTTAAAGAAATCGATTGAACTCGGACTTAAGCCAATTGTTGTTATAAATAAAATTGATAAACCAGCTGCTGATCCAGTAAAAGTACACGAAGAAGTGCTAGAACTTTTCTTGGAATTAGGAGCAAATGAAGAACAATTAGATTTCAAAACTGTGTATGCTATAGGACGCCAAGGGATCGCTAAACTTAATCTAGAAGATGAATCGAACGATCTATCTCCACTTTTAGATTTAGTTCTACGCGAAGTTCCTGAAGCTTCAACCAATAAAGAATTACCTTTTCAGGCTCAAGTTTTTAACCTAGGTTATGATAACTTTCTCGGACGTCTAGCTATCGCTCGTGTTTATTCTGGTTCTATTAAAACAGGTTCTACTATTATCGTAAAAGACGACAGTGGGAAATCTCGTTCAACTCGTATTACAAAAATGTTTACATTTCATGGAACACAAAGAAAAGAAGTTGAAATTTTAAATACAGGAGACATAGCTATTATCGCAGGTATTTCAGATGTATTTATCGGAGAAACAATTGTTGATATTGCAGAAACACCAGCTCTAAAATCTATCGCAATCGATGAACCAACTATTTCTCTAAATTTCCTCGTCAACGATTCACCATTTGCTGGTCGTGAAGGTAAATACGTAACAAGTCGTCAAATCCGCGAACGTTTAGAAAAAGAACTAGAAATCAATGTTGGTTTGAAAGTAAACTTTGATGGAACTGATGAAGAAGAAATGCAAGAAGGTTATCTAGTTTACGGCCGTGGAGAATTGCACATCGCAGTTCTACTTGAAAATATGCGCCGTGAAGGTTATGAATTGCAAGTTTCTCAACCACATGTAATCATCAAAGAAGAAAATAATCAAACAGTTGAACCATACGAAGAAGCGACGATTGATGTCCGTAATGAATTTTCGGGATCAGTTATCGAAAAATTAACTGCTCGTAAAGGTATGATAACTTCTATGTCAGAAAAAGATGGTATAACTCGTATGTTAATCGAAATACCAACTCGTGGATTACTCGGTTATAGAGGACAATTTATTGTCGATACAAAAGGTGAAGGTTTATTGTCTTCTCGTTTTATCGGCTTTAAAGAATATGCTGGTGAGATTAAAAAACGTGACGTTGGTTCTATGACATCGATGGTTGGTGGTAAAGTTGTAGCTTTTTCACTCTGGACATTGCAAGAACGCGGTATTCTTTATGTAGAACACGGTGATGAAGTATATGAAGGTATGGTTGTAGGTAATGTCACAAAAGGTGATGAAATGGTAGTTAATCCAACTAAAGGTAAACAACTCTCAAACATGCGTTCTAGTGGTACAGATGAAGCTGTAAATGTTAAACCATCTTATAAACTTTCTATTGAAAGAGGATTGGAGATAATTGCCGAAGACGAATACCTCGAAATTACACCTAAAAATGTTCGTTTACGCAAGAAATTCCTAACAGAATCAACTCGTTCAAAAGGTAAAGGCTCTAAAAAATAGCCTAAAATAATAAGCTTCTCCAAACTATTGACTTTATTTGCATAGAATGATATAAATATAAAAGTTAATTAAGATAAATTAGTAAGTAATTTAAAAACCAATGTCAAACACAATCACATTTAAACCTAAACAAGTTAGCAAAAGAATACTCTCTCATTTACCTGATCGTGCTTTTGAAGTGATAACAAATCGCTTCGGCATAACAGAAGATGCAAAAAGAAAAACTCTAGAAGAGATAGGTAAAAAGTACGGTATCACTCGTGAGCGTGTTCGTCAAATAGAAAATGCAGCACTAGGACTCATACGTAAATCAAATGCTTTCAAAGAAGACAAACCTGTTTTTGATGAATTAAAAAAATTAATTCATGAATTAGGTGCGATTGTTTCTGAACAAAGTTTCCTTGAACACGTATCTAAAGATAAGTTAACTCAAAATCATATACATCTTTATCTAACCCTCGGAGATGAATTCACTAAGCACAAAGAAGACGATGAATTCAAAACTCGTTGGTCTGTTGATGGAGAGATAACAAAAACTATCCATGCTTCACTACAAAAGTTATACCAAAATATTTCTGACGAAGAATTGTTAACAGAAAATGAAATTGTTGCAAAGTTTCTAGAGGATGTAAAACATCTCTCAGAGCAATACAGAAATGAAGAGATAGCTCGTCGATGGTTAGGTATTTCTAAAAAAATAAATAAAAATGCTTTAGGTGAATGGGGTAGAGCGACATCTTCAAGTATCAAGACTCGTGGAGTAAAAGATTATGCTTTTCTTATAATGCGTAAACACGGTAGTCCGATGCATTTTCGTGAAGTAGCTCGTGCTGTTGCAAGTACTTTCGATAAAAATTGTCACACTGCGACTTGTCACAATGAACTTATAAAAGATAAACGTTTCGTATTAGTTGGACGTGGGATATATGCTTTGTCTGAATGGGGTTATAAGAGTGGTGTCGTCCGCGATGTCATCATCGAATTTCTAAAGAAAAACGGTCCTATGTCAAAAGAAGATATTGTTGAACAAGTTATGAAAGAACGTTATCTAAAGAAAAATACTATATTGGTAAATCTCCAAAACGTAAAATATTTCAAGAAAAATAAAACTGGACTATATACAATAGCTTAATAAATAAAAACCTCATCTGAGGTTTTTATTTATTTATAGTTATCCACAGGTATTTTCTTGACTGTGAACGCTCGTTCACTTATAATATATTCAGATAATTATTATTAATATATATAAAAAATATATGAGCAAAGAACAATTTAGAAAAATAATAGAGAGAGAATTACAAGAGATAAACAAGAAAATCGACCTCAAAATACTTCGAGGCGAATCTTATAAGAAAGAGGCTCACGAACATAAATTACTTCGTCGCAAGATGATGCAAAACAATGGACGGTATTCTATCTTTAGTAGTCTTAGTTTAATGTTTCATTAAAATAGGATACAATAGATATATGCAAGAAAACCAAAAACAAAAATTAATAGATTTCTACAAGAATGAAAAACGTATGCCGACTTATACTGAGATGTTGAAAATTTTTGATTTCAAATCTAAAAACGCAGTTGCTCGTCTCGTTGAGAAATTTATCGATGCAGGTATTGTCAGTAAAGATTACTTGGGTCGACTCATTCCTCTAAAATCATTTTCCGAGATACCGATGCTCGGACTCGTCAAAGCAGGCTTCCCATCAGATGTTGATGAACTAAATGATACAATTAATTTAGATGAATATTTGGCACCCAAAAAAGGCTCGACCTACATGTTAACAGTCGACGGCGACTCTATGATCGAAGCGCATATTTCTGATGGAGATATGGTTCTCGTTGAGAAACAAAATACGGCTCGGGACGGAGATATAGTTATAGCAAACGTAGACGGAGAATTTACAATGAAATACTTTCGAAAAAATGGCGACAAGGTATATCTACAGCCCGCTAATAAAGATTTCAAAAATATCTACCCAACAAATCAACTAACTATCATCGGAATAGTCAAAGCCGTTATTCGCAAATATTAGATATTATTTACTTTTTTATATGACACAAAATGAAGCATTCCAAGTAATGAAAACTGGTGTAAATATTTATTTAACTGGAAGTGCTGGAAGTGGTAAAACTTTTTTATTAAATCAATACATAAAGTATTGCAAAGATCACAATATAAATGTTGCTTGTACTGCATCAACAGGTATAGCTAGTACTCATATGAATGGTATGACTATACACGGCTGGGCAGGTATAGGTATCCGTGAGAGTTTAAATGAGCACGACTTGGATAGCCTAGAAGAAAAAAAGTATCTTTGGTCTCGTTTCGATAAAACAAAAGTTCTAATTATCGACGAAGTTTCAATGCTACATGCACACAGACTAGATATGGTTAATCGAGTCTGCAAGAGATTCAAGAGAAATAATAAACCTTTTGGTGGACTACAGATAATACTCTGTGGTGACTTTTTTCAACTTCCACCTGTAAATAAAAGCAATAACACTAATTCTAAAGATATGGTTATGGAAAGTAGTTCTTGGATAGAGATGAATCCTGCTATTTGTTATCTAACCGATCAGTATCGTCAAGAAGACAACATCCTCACAGATATTTTAAATAATATAAGAAATAATTCTATAGATGATAAACACATAGGGATACTCAACAGTCGTTTAAATATAAATTTAGCAGAACACATAGAACCAACTAGACTTTACACTCACAATGTAAATGTAGATATCGACAATGAAAAAGAGTTAGATAAAATAAAAGAAGAGGGAACTGTCTTTAAAATGAAAAACAATGGTCCTGATATCCTCGTCGATATTTTGAAAAAAAGTTGTTTAGCACAAGAAAAATTAATTCTTAAAAATGGTGCTGAGGTTATGTTCATCAAAAACAATTATGAACAAGGTTATGTAAACGGCACTCGTGGCAAGGTTATAGGTTTCAGCGAAGACTTCGACAATATAAAAATGCCAATAATAAAGCTCTATAATGGTAGGACAATAAATGTCGTAAATGAGACTTGGTCCATGGAAGAAAATGGTAAAGTTAAAGCATCTATCGAAACAGTCCCACTTCGACTGGCCTGGGCTATAACTATACATAAAAGCCAAGGAATGTCGCTAGATAACGCTCAAATTGACCTTTCAGCTACGTTTTCATACGGAATGGGATATGTGGCTCTTTCGCGTGTAAGGACCCTCTCAGGTATCAAATTACTCGGTTTTACGCCTGATTCTCTACTGGTTGATCCTGCTGTTTTAGCTTTCGATGCTATCTTACAAAAAGAAAGTGAAAGCAACAGGAAACTGTTCGGTAATTTAAAAAAAGAAGAACAAGTGAAATTAGAAAATGATTTTATCGTTCGATGTGGAGGTATTTTAAAATCACAAAATACAAATAAGAAAAATATAAATACTCAGAAAAATGATAATAATGTTTTTTCAACAATAGAAACAACACGTCAATTCCTAGACAAAGGTATGAATATAAAAGCGATAGCTAAAGAACGAAATCTAACAGCCGGTACTATTACAGCGCACATCGAACAACTGGTTGGTTTATATCCTGATATTAAAATCATTCACTTGAAACCAAAACAAAAGATAATAGACCAAGTTATAAATGCCAGTAAAAAAGTAAAAGACAAAGAAGAAATAGGCAAACTATCTCCAATCAAAAAAATATTAGAAAAAGAGGGTATAGATATGACTTTCGAAGACATACGCCTGGCGCGCTTATTCATTTAAATTAATAAATAATTTGCCTTCATCTACTTTGTATGTTATTATAATAATATGAACAATGAATCACTACATGAACTATTGTTTGCTAATACAAAAAAGCATAATAAAAAATATGTAGAGAAACACTTAGACCACTATTTAGAGCAATACAAGATATATGTAAATATCTTTAATTACACGAGCGAGCGACGCCAAAAGTCCAACGAATTCTTCTTAGGTATCAATGCAGCCATTATAGGTATCCTCGGCTATATAGAAATCAAAAGTACTTTTTCTTCACCAATATTTTTCCTATTTATCCCACTTTTAGGTATCGGAGTTTGTTATTCTTGGTATCAGATTATTGCTTCATATAAACAAATCAATCGTGCTAAATTCCGCATTGTTCATGCTTTAGAAAGCCACTTACCAGCGGCACTTTTTGAAACTGAATGGGAGATATTAGGCCGAGGAAAAGACGTTAACAAATATGCTCCACTTTCAAACATTGAACGCAGTATACCACTAATGTTCATAACTATGTATGTCGTGATTATCGCTACCAAACTTCCTTGGAAGGTTATAATAAATTTCTTTCAGACATACTGAATAATTCTATATTAATGAATTTATTTCTGATACATTTTTTTGACAAAATTAATACTATATGTTTTTAGTAAGAATAATAATTTATAACGTATTGTTTTATGCTATATTATATATATGAAACAAAAACGTTTAGATGCACTCGCAGACAGTATTTTTGGGATAGTTATGACCGTACTGGTTTTTGATATAAACATACCGAAATATACTGGTATAGTTAGTGATAAATTAATATTGAAATCCTTAGTAGTAATGTACCCACTATTTTTAAGTTTCTTGTTAGCATTTACATTACTGTTTACTTATTGGCGGTCACATCATTTTGTGGCATCTGTATTGGTAAAAAATATAGATCTACGTTTTACAAACTATAATGCATTATTTTTCTTTTTTGTAACCCTCATTCCTTTCTCAGCTCATTTGTTTAGTGTTTATAATGATTCAAAAATCGCGATAATTTTATTTGCTACTAATATTATCTTTGTTGGTTTGACTCTTTTTATTATGCGTCAATATGCTATCAGATCCAACACCATAGAAAATGAACCTTTTACTAAATCCGAAAACGAACACGCAAATATGCGTATATTGTTTCCAGTTTTTGCCGCACTTTGTGCTATCGGGATAGCATTTGTAAATAAGGACATGGCCCTGTTTGTTTTTACTTTTGCTATTTTGTTTAACTTCTCAGAAAAAAGTACTAAGTATATTTTCTATATTATTAATATATTTAGAAGAAAAGATAAAAATAATTACGAGATTACTTCTTCTAGTTCTATCTAAATAATAAAAACTAAGATATCGGACATATCAGGTCTAAAAGCTCTTGTACTCCTGTCTTTTTTTCAGCAGAGTATTGTAAGAATTTATTTTCTCCTATAATTTGTTTTAGTTTTTTTAGACTCGCTTGTTTTTCGGACTGATTTAATTTGTCTATTTTATTTAGAACCAATACAACGTCTTTATTGTGCTCTATCAAATCATTGTAAACTTCTACGTCATTTTCGGTCATACCAATACGTGCGTCTAAAATCATAACGATTTTATACTGATTGATTTCTGATTCGAATAAATACCAATAAATGAGTTGTAAAATATCGTTTCTCTTTTCATGCGAACCACGAGCGTAACCAAAACCTGGTAAGTCTACAAAATAAAAAGCCCTATTTATTAGAAAAAAGTTTATCTCTTGCGTTCGTCCTGCTGTACTACTTGAGCGTGCTAGTTTTTTATTATTTACAAGAGAGTTTATAACGCTCGATTTACCAACATTGGAACGTCCAATAAAAGCCACATGTGGCA
>JAYVGX010000035.1:0-3086 GCA_043771685.1 Minisyncoccota bacterium | reverse complement strand
TTTTCTAAAGCTGATAATGGTTTTTCACTATTTTGTAAGTTTTCATTCATATAATAATTATACTTAATAAATGTTAGTTAGTAAAGAAGTTAATTTACCTTATCTCAAAACCCATTTCTTTAATTTTTGTCTCTATTTTCTGCATAATTGGGTTTATTTCGTCATCGGTTAGGGTGCGATCATAGGCTTGGAATATTAGACGATAGGCATACGAAGTACGTTCATTTTTAGTAAATTTATCAAAGAGTTGTGGTTGTTTTATGAGTAAAGTACCAGAATTTTCTTTGTAGATTGAAATTAGAATATCTGGATTAGTTTCAACTGGCAACCAACAAGCGATATCACGAACTATATACGGATAAACTGACCACATAACGAACTTACTATCTGTATTTGAATTATCTTCTTTTGTATTTTGGATTTCTTCTTTTTTATTATCCCCTGTAGTATGTACATTAAAGAAATTGTCGATTATATCGTAGAAGCTTTCTTCTATATGATTCTGTGAACTCAGAAAAGTTTCGATATCTTCTTCGCCACTTTCTTTGCTATTCAAAAAAGCGACTTTGATGGTTTCTTTATTATCGGCAAAAACAGTTCCGATTTCAAAAATTTTTATTTCTTTCAGACCTAAAAGTTGCATGTTGTTTTTATTTAATTCATATGATTTTTTTAGTCCGTCGAGTAAATTCGTACGCAAGAACTTTTTGTCTGAATGACTCTCCATGACTTCTACTTCCCCACTATTAGAGAATCCATAAGTCATAACTTCATAATAACCCTGTGAAATCAGTAGCTTTCGGATATTTATTATTTTCTTAAAAACTTCATTTTCTGAAATAATATCTAACTTGTCTGGTAGTATTGGATTTATATTGTCGTAACCATACGCTTTAGCTATCTCTTCTACCATGTCGATTGGGTTTTCTAAATCAAAACGTAATAGTGGAATTTTTACGACAAACATAGCTTTAGAATTAACCGAATCTTCAGGTCCTCGGGGTAAGTCACCAGACCGTGAATCTTCGGTTAATTCTAAAGCTGTTTCAGATTCGCTTGTTTCTGGTGCCGTATAATTCTCACCTGATTCTGTAACCGAGTAATCATACCCATAATTCTTCAAAATCTTTTCTATTTCTTTTGTTGTTATATTTGAACCCAATTTTTTATTTATAAAATCAGTACTAAAAGAAATAGTTTTTGTACTTTCAAATTTCTCACGAGTTGGATATATATCAACTACATCTTCAAAAGACGCGTCTGGATTATTTTCAAAAATCAAAGCCGACAACTGCACCATCGCACTTTCACATAGAGATGGGTGGATTTCATTTTCGAATCTCTTTGCTGAATCTGTAAATACACTTAAACGCTTGGTTGTTTTGCGGACAGATACTGGATCGAAGTTAGCAACTTCAAGCAAGATATCAACAGTTTGATCACTTACACCACTATCATACCCACCTTTGATTCCAGCGAGAGCCAAGTTTTTTATTCCATCTGTTATGACTGTGTCACTTTCTTTTAGTTTGACGACTACACCCTCTCGTCCGACTAATTTTAATTCATCACCATCTTTTGCACTATCTATAACTATCTTTTTTGATTCCAATAAAGTATCTGAACCTATTATTTTCAAGTCAAAAGCGTGGACTGGCTGACCGATGTCGTACATAACTATATTTGTTGCATCGACTATATTGTTTATACTTCTTTGACCGATCGATTCTAAATAGCTGGCCATCCAAACAGGTGACGGTCCAACTTTTACACCACGTACGATACGTGCCATATAACGACGACAATTTTCAGATTTTATTTGTACATCGAGTTTATACATCGAAGCCAATTCAGAGTGAGTTATATTTGTATCATTACTTTCATTTTGTTTTGTAGGTATTTTGTATAGATGCGTAGGGTCGAGGAATTTTAATCCGAGCACACCAGATAGCTCGCGAGCGATACCCTGATGAGAGAGTAAGTCATGAGCACGGTCAGGAAGTACTTTTAAATCAAAAATTGTATCTCCTTTTATTGTTTCGACGGACTCGACTTCAGTTATACGATAAGTAAAAATATCGGCGAGTTTGTCCTGCTCGGGGATATTTTCTATATAAGATTTTAGCCAATTATAAGAGATTTTCATATATTAAAATTGATTTAAACGTAAATCTCCTTGATAAGAAAGTCTGACATCTGATATACCGTATTTAATCATCATAAAGCGATCCAATCCAAAACCAAATGCAAAACCTTGGTATTTTGTACTATCGATACCACAATTCTCTAATACTTTTGGATGAACCAACCCTGCACCGAGTACTTCAAACCATTTGCCACCTTTCTTCACATCAACTTCGAAACCAGGTTCCACAAAAGGAAAAAAGCTTGGACGAAAACGAATCTCTACTTTATCAGCAAAGAACTTTTCAAAAAACTTTAGTAGTATAGCTTTCATATTTGCAACATTTATATCAGAACCAATCATCAATCCTTCGAGTTGGTGGAACTGCATATCGTGACCGCTGTCAGTTGATTCACTGCGAAAAACTTTTCCTGGAACAATAATTGCAAATGGTGGCTTCTTGTTTTCTTTTGCAAATTTCTCCATAAAACGTGCTTGGACATTTGAAGTGTGAGTTCTCAAAACAAAGTTAGGTTTATCTTTTATGAAAAAAGTATCTTGCATGTCACGCGCTGGATGATCAAGTGGAAAGTTCATCATATCAAAGTTATATTTAGTTTCTTCCAATTCTGGTCCGAGTTCAACAGTAAAACCAAGGTCAGAAAATATATAAACAACCTCGTCTATAACCATAGAGAGTGGGTGCTTAGTGCCTTTTTTATCATCAATCATTTCCTAAATATAGCATTTAAAAGGGTTTACTTCAACAAATTAAGTTCTATCTTATAACCATTCCCCACTTTCAACATTCCCACATACGACGCTAGACTCTCCTCTTTGTAATCATTATTTTTCAAATTCGTAAACATTCTTTTCTTGGTCACAGTTCGCAGTACCCTATGAGTACTAAAGTCTATCCAACCTAGGAAATCGACACCACAATATATACTTTGTATCGAGA
>JAYVGX010000034.1:0-79460 GCA_043771685.1 Minisyncoccota bacterium | reverse complement strand
CCGCCGTAGGCGGAAAGGGTTTTGGCGAAAATCAAAGCGCGATTTTGGCTTCTGCAAAATCGCTCCATATTTTTAATTCCGAACAAGTTACTACTGGTGCCCGGGAGAGGACTTGAACCTCCACCCCTTACGAGAATCGATTTTGAGTCGATCGCGTATACCAATTCCGCCACCCGGGCAAATTTCAAAATATACTTCGTATTTTGAATTTTTCTAACAAAAAACTATTGCCCGGATGTCGGCCACCTACGGATGAAATATGAAGCAGTTCATATTTCATCCACCGGGCAATAAAGCGATAATACCATAAAAGGCTTGTAAAATCAAAAATTTTGAAAAAATGTTCGAGCTTGGTACAATAGAGACACCATGAAAAAAACAAACAAAAAATTAAATATTACTATTTTATACGGTGGTAAGTCAGTAGAACATGAAGTTTCTTTGATGTCGGCTCGCAATGTGAAAGACTCAATGGATAAAAAGAAATACAATGTCTCTTGTATTTATATAGACAAAGAGGGTAATTGGTTTGATACAGGAACTAATATTGAAAAAAGTAAGAAAAATAAAATCACTTCTTTTCCTAAAACTGACGTCGTTTTTCCAATTATCCATGGTACGAACGGGGAAGATGGGATACTTCAAGGATTATTGAAATTCTCTAATGTACCTTTTGTTGGGCCATCAGTTCTTGGTTCAGCGTTGGGATTTGATAAAGATGTCACAAAAAGATTGCTCAATGAAGCAGGGATTCCCAACACACCGTTTTTAGTTTTTCATAATCATGATAAAATTTCTTTTGCTATTTGTAAGAAAAAACTTGGTTTACCTATGATAGTTAAGCCAGCTAATTCTGGATCGTCTGTTGGAGTAAATAAAATAGATAATGAAAAAGAATTTACAAAAGCTGTCCGCGATGCTTTTCAATTTGATAATAAAATATTAGTAGAGAAATTCATCACAGGCAAGAGAGAGATAGAATGTGCAGTACTAGGTAGTGAAAATCCGATAGCATCTATTTGTGGCGAAGTGGTAACTCATGGTGCACACAAATTCTATTCTTATGAAGCAAAGTATTTTGACCCAAATGGAT
This sequence comes from Minisyncoccota bacterium, assembly GCA_043771685.1. Classification (GTDB taxonomy): domain Bacteria; phylum Patescibacteriota; class Minisyncoccia; order Phycocordibacterales; family UBA9973; genus UBA8515. The sequence goes on along the minus strand of JAYVGX010000034.1, from coordinate 78,367 downwards.
CTAGTATGGAAATCCCAGCTCAAATATCAAAAAGTTTACAAAAAAAATTACAAGAGATAGCCATAAGAACTTATAAAGTTTTAGAATTAGAAGGTATGACTCGTGTCGACTTTTTTCTAGATGATAAAAATAATTTTTTTGTAAACGAAGTAAATACTATTCCAGGTTTTACTAATATGAGCATGTATCCAGTTTTATGGGAAAAAACTGGCTTGTCTAAAGAAAAACTCATAGACAGACTCATAACTTTGGCACAAGAGAGATTTGCAAGAGAAAAGAAACTTAAGCTATCAATATAGATTATGCAAATTAAACCTTTGTCTTATTTGGAAATAAATAGTAAAAATGCTGTACACAATGTAAAAGAATTTAGATCTTTATTAAAAAAAGATACTAAAGTTGTGGCTTGCATAAAAGCCAATGCGTATGGTCATGGTGATGTCGAAATTGTTCAGATTTTAAATAATTATGTAGATTATTTCCAGGTAAATAGTATAGAAGAATTTCAAAAGATTAAAAAGATAAGTAAAAAGAAAATTTTTATTTTTGGATATCTTAACAAAGATGGTATTCAAACGGCCATTTTAAATAGTGCGATCATTTCAGCATTTGATTACCAGCATTTGTCAGAGATAAATAGTGTAGCTCTTAAACTAAATAAAAAAGCCACAGTTCACATCGCTATCGATTCGTATTTAGGTCGCGAAGGGATAATGCCAAACGATTTAAATAAAATTGTTTTAGCAATTAAAAAAATGAAGAATATAATTCTCGAGGGCGCATATTCTCACTTTGCAAATATAGAAGATACAACTAATTCTATTCATTCAAACAAGCAAGTACAAATTTTTAATGATTGCATAAAAATACTTAGAGATAATGGTTTTCCAGATATTCAAACTCACATTTCTGCGACATCTGGTATTTTGGTGCATGAAAAAAAAGAAAATAAAAATGATTTAGTTCGCTTAGGAATAGGTCTTTATGGTATGTGGCCAAGTAGTCATCTAGAAATGATAAACAGAAAAGATATAATTTTAAAACCCGTTTTGAAATGGGTGACACATGTGGCTCAAGTCAAAGTACTACCCGCGAATCATACTATCGGCTATGGTTTAACCTATGTTACAAAAAAGAAGACTATCATCGCCGTCATACCTGTAGGTTATGCCGATGGATTAACTCGCTCTATGTCGAATAACGGTTTTTTTCTAATAAATGGAAAAATAGCGAAAATTTTGGGACGTGTTTCAATGAATATGACCGTTGTGGATGTTTCGAATATAAAAAATATTAAGTCAGGAGACGAAGTTGTTATTATCGGTGTTCAAAATAAGTTAGAAATTAAAGTAGAAGACATAGCACGAAGTATAGAAACTATAAATTACGAAGTTACTACAAAAATAAGCGTCCTGTTACCGAGAATAATAAAATAGGTATTTTCTTAATGTCTATTTTGAAGAGCGTTCTTTATTGTTTCGTTATCCGAGTATTCGAGTTCAGTACCAGTCGACAAACCTCGGCCAAGTGAGACGATTTTTAAATCATACTTTTGTTTTAATTCATTTAATATTTGCCTTAAATACATATCAGTGTGTTCACTTGCTGGATTTACAGAAAGAGCAAGTATGACTTCTTTTAAGCCATCATTTTGGCCTCTATTTTCGATTGTTTTCAACAGTTCTTTGATTCTAATAAAGCTAGGAGTTTCTTTGGTGACTATTGGTACAGTTCCACCAAGTATAAAATACATCCCTTTATACAAACGACTCTTTTTTATATTTTCATAATCGGCGTCTTTTTCAACTATCAAAAGGGAACTATGATCAGTTCTGGTATCACTGCAAACATCACATAATTTATTTTTAAAATCTATATCCTTATTAAGGGTAGGGAAAAATAAAAAACACGAATTACACTGAAGTATATTTTTTTTCAATTGTTTTATTTCATTAGATAATTCATCAACAAAACCAGAATTTTTGTGTAATAAAAAATAAACAAAACGCTTGGCTTGTCTCTCGCCGATACCAGGGAATTCTTTAAAGTGTTGTGTTAATTTCTCAATAGGGTTCATCCGCCTAAAATTTCTACCGACTCATGTCTATCAATAAAATAGTATGTGGTACAGCAGAGTATGTTACATTAATAATTTTAATTCATTGGAAAGTTTTGGTGGATTCATTTTATTTAAAATTCACTTAACATAGCTTTATTTTTTGGAGCAGAGAAATCACTAAGACTCGATTTCTCGATAGTCATAAATGTTGTAGATTTCTCATCAAAGTACAGATCTACTTTTCCAACTGGACCGTTACGGTGTTTTTCAATCAGTATTTCTGCGATATTTGTTTTTTCACTTTCATCTTTACCTTTGTCTTCACGGTGAATAAACATAACGATGTCGGCATCTTGTTCAATAGAACCAGAATCACGCAAGTCTGACAAACGTGGACGCCCCCCACGACTCTCTACTGCACGAGATAACTGTGAAAGTGCGAGAACAGGCACATCAAACTCTTTAGCTAGCGCCTTAAGAGAACGTGATATTTCTGTAACTTGATTGACCATATTGTCGTAGTTCTTACTAGCGGACATCAACTGTAAGTAGTCCACAACGATGAGTCCTATACCATGCTCAGCGCGTATACGACGACAAACAGAGCGCATACGAACTATAGAGTTACCAGCCATATCGTCTATGAAGATTGGAGCTTTCGCTAAACTATCTAGTGAGTCACGTATCTTTGCAAATTCGTTTTCTGAATGCAAGTTTCCAGTACGAAGTGACCATGCATTTACTTTTGATTGAGCAGCGAGCAATCTGTCTACTAGTTGCTGTGTACTCATTTCGAGAGAAAATATAACAGTTGGTGTTCCATTTGTGAGTGCTGCTTGACGAGCGATGTCGAGAGCCAGTGTTGTCTTACCCATAGACGGACGAGCAGCTAGAATAATCAAATCAGATTTTTGCAATCCAGATAAATAAGCATCGAGGTCTTTGAAACCAGTTGGGACACCACGAAGTTCACCTTTCTTTTCGTGAAGTTTTTCTAGACGATCATAAGCTTCAGGTAAACTTTGTTTCAATGATGTAAAAGCATGCCCTGACATATTGCTATTTATACCCATCATTCTTTTTTCTGCTTGGTCGAGGACTTCAAAAACGTCTTCGATATCTTCACGGAAACCAAGTTCAGAAATATCTGTCCCTGCATCAACAATCTTTCTAAGTAAATGTTTTTTGATAACCAAGTCAGCGTAGTATTTTATATTTGTTGAGGCAGGAACACTGTTTGTTAATTCGCCTAAATAACTTGCACCACCGATAGCATCGAGCTTGCCTTGTAGTGTGAGTTTATTTGAAACGGACAAAATATCTATAGGTTCACCACGACTAGATAACTCCACCATCGCAGTGTAGATGTCTCCGTGTTTTGTTGCATAAAAAGAATCAGAACTTATTATGTCGTTGATCTCGTGTAGCGCTCCTGGGCGTAGCATGATAGAACCAAGAACAGCTTTCTCTGAATCGAGGCTTTGTGGTGGTATACGAATGTGTAGTTTTTTGTCTGACATTTTTTTATTGTAGCACGTAGAAAAATATTGCCTATATTGCAAAGAGGACAAAACTGTTGGTAATATGTGCAAAAGTCTAATTTTTTGGTATTATAAAAGTATGTCAAATCAAGAAACTATAGTATTAACAGGCGACAGACCAACTGGCAGGCTCCACTTGGGTCATTTTGTTGGTTCAATCGGTAACCGTATCAAACTTCAAGATCAAGCTTCAAAATCTTTTTATATGATCGCTGACATCCAAGGACTCACTGACAATGCCAATAACCCACAAAAAATCCGTGACAATGTTTTGGAAGTAGTACTCGATAATCTGGCTTGTGGTGTTGATCCTAAAAAAACTACGATGTTTATCCAAAGTGAAGTTCCACAAATTGCAGAACTGACAGTTCTATTCATGAACTTGGTTACTCTACAACAGCTCTCTCATAATCCGACTATTAAAACAGAAGCAAAGGAAAAAGGGTTCAATTTAAATTCTCGTTTAGAAGAAAATGAAAGTGAAGATAGTATTGAAAAAGGAATACCTATGGGATTTTTAAATTATCCAATTTCGCAAGCTGCCGATATTTTGTTCTGTTGTGCCAACACTGTACCAGTAGGGATAGACCAGATGCCTGTGATAGAACAAGCAAACGATATAGTAAAGAAATTTAACTCTATATATAATGTAAATATTTTTCCAAAAATAAATGGTGTCGTTGGTGATACGCCACGTCTCGTAGGAGTTGATGGTAATGCTAAAATGAGTAAGTCCCTAAACAATGCCATTTATCTTTCAGATAGTTATGAAGAAATAAAAGATAAAGTTATGTCTATGTACACTGATCCAAATCATATTCATGTAGATGACCCTGGGAGAGTTGAAGGCAACGTTGTATTTACTTATTTAGATATTTTTGATGAAAATAAAGAAGAGATAGAAAAGTTGAAACAAGATTATAAAAAAGGCGGTCTCGGTGATGTTGTGATCAAAAAGAGATTAATAGAAGTTTTAGAAAATATTATTTCTCCGATTCGTAATAAAAGACAAGAATTAGAGAAAGACAAAGATGCTGTTATGAGAATTTTAGAAGATGGTACAAAACAAGCTCGTATTCATGCAGAGAAAACAATGTTACAAGTAAGAGAAGCATTAAAAATTAATTATTTTTAAAATATATGAAATACATAGCTTCGATTTTATTAATAATACTAAATATCATCAATATTCCTTTGAGTATGCTCTATATGAAAGTTCATGCATGGTACATACCGTTGCGACACAAAGACCCGATATTGTTTTATGCATTCGCTCCTTTTTATTGGATACTTGTAGTTTTATGTTTTATTATAGGACAGCCGTGTGAAATTTTAGGGAAACTTGTACATTAATTAACTTACTCCGTATTATCGCGAGTTAAAAAATATTTTATGAAAAACAGAATTTATATTAAAGATTTGAATAAACATGCTGGGGAAGAGGTTTTTGTTTGTGGTTGGGTAGATGTACGTCGCGATCAAGGCAAGATGGTTTTTATGGATATACGCGACATGACTGGCAAGGTTCAAGGTGTTGTACTTCCAAATCATACGGAAGCAATAGAACAAGTTAAAGAAGTCCGCACAGAGTGGGTGCTAAAAGTCACAGGCATAGTAAATGCTCGCCCAGAAAGAAATATAAAAGTAGGAGTTCTCAATGGAGATATAGAGATGGAAATAACGGGGATAGAGGTATTAAATAAAGCCGAAACAATGCCTTTTCCAATAGACACTGATACACGTGAAGTTGGCGAAGACATCCGTATGAAATACCGTTACTTGGATTTACGTTCAGAACGTCTACAGAAAAATATCCGTATGCGTGATAAAATCATAACTTTTTTCCGCAGTTACATGCACGACAGTGACTTTGTCGAAATCGAAACACCGATGATGACAAAAGGTACACCAGAAGGCTCTCGTGAGTATGTTATACCTTCACGTATCGAGCCTGGCAATTTCTATGTCTTACCTCAATCACCACAACAATTCAAACAATTGGCGATGGTTGCTGGTTTCGAAAAGTATTTTCAAATTGCTCGTTGTATGCGTGACGAAGACACAAGAGGTGATCGCCAACCAGAGTTTACACAACTTGACTACGAGATGTCATTTATAGAACAAGAAGACATTATTGCTTACACAGAAAAGATTTTTATCGAAATGGTGCAAAATGTTTATCCAAATAAAAAAATCCAAGAGATTCCTTTCCCTCGTTTAACTTATGCTGAGTCAATGGAAAAATACGGCAACGAGAAACCAGACTTACGTAATGATAAAGAAGACCCAGATTTACTTGCTTTCTGTTGGGTTGTCGACTTTCCTATGTTTGAAAAAACCAAAGATGGTATCATCCAAGCAGTTCATCACCCATTTACTTCTCCTAAAACAGAGGACGCACATTTACTAGAATCAGACCCATTGTCTGCGCGCGCGAATGCATACGACATAGTGCTAAACGGTTATGAACTCGGGGGTGGTTCTATTCGTATTCATCAAAGAGATTTACAGAATAAAATATTTGAAATACTAGGCATGGAAAAAGAAATGATTGAAGCTCGTTTCGGACATATGCTTCATGCATTTGAGTTCGGTGCACCTCCTCACGGTGGTTGTGCTGTCGGAGTAGATCGCATAGTTATGTTACTAGAAAATGAACCAAATATTCGTGAAGTTATAGCTTTTCCAAAAACAGGTGAAGGGCGTGATCTCATGATGGGAGCACCGAGTGCAATGACAAATGTTCAATTACAAGAATTAAATATTCAAGTCAAAAAATAGTTTAAATTTTATGGACGATTGCATTTTTTGTAAAATTGTAAAAGGGGAGGCGCCAAGCCACAAAATATACGAAGATGAAAATCATCTGGCTTTTCTTTCTATCTTTCCGAATACCGAAGGTTTTTCTGTGGTTATACCCAAAAAACATTATGACAGTTACGCCTTTGATTTAGACGACAAAGTATTAACAGATTTAGTAATAGTTGCTAAAAAAGTAGGGAAGTTACTAGACGATAAACTAGACGATGTAGGACGTACAGGTATGATATTTGAAGGCTTTGGAGTTAATCATGCCCACGCCAAGCTTTTTCCAATGCACGGTACAAAAGGTGAAGAATGGCGTATTCACAGTGGTGGTCCAGATCTCTACTTTGACCAATACAAAGGTTATATTTCCTCTCATGACTACAAACGCGCCGATGATGAAACTTTAGCTAAATTAGCTTTGAAAATAAAAGCTTAATTCTACTTGACAAGCCTGCTTTATTTTAAATACAGCTATTTTTTACTTAGTACTTTAGTTAACTAAAGTACTAATTTTTTATAAAAAAATAATAAAATCCCTCTCAATATATTGAGAGGGATTTTTTTTGTTAATGGTCTTTTAAAGAATCAAAAAAATCAATAAAAATATTAGGATTTTTAATATTTCTTAATGCATAATCTATACAAATTTTCTTATCCTCTATAAAAGTTGATATTGAATTTATAGGAATTTTCTTCTCAGGGCATTTACTATTTGTAATTAAATTTAAGGTATACAGATAATCATATCCTTTTATTTTTTTGGGTCTACCGACTAAAGATAAAGCATGCCACTTTGCTTTTGGAAATTTCCAAATATTGCGTACATACAATTGCTCTATTGTTTTACCAGAACTTATAACATCATCAATAACTACTACAGTTTCAATATTTGTTAATATATGTCTTTCTGGTAAAACTTCCCATGTACAAACTACAGGGTCTTGTCCTGGTTGCCACAATCTTTTTGCTGGTACATTTGTTGAAGGATGGGTGTAACTTAAATCTAACTTATCCATAATATCCTTACCTCCATTTCCTGGATAAACAAGCAAAGTATTTTTTGGATTAAAGTTATGTAAAAGTAGGTCAGATATAAGTAATGTTTCTAATTTACTTACCATTTTGTCAAAAACTAAACATTTAATTATGCCTTCATTTTTTGTTTCAATTTTTTCTAAATAGTCTATTTCTTCTTTAGAAAGAGATTCATCAATAATTAAAACTAGATCCGCATTTGATATTTGATTTTCAAATTCCATTTTATTTATTTTTTAATGTACAATTACTTTCTGGATTTTCCAAAAAGAAATTGATTTACATTAAAATATTAAATACACCCCAATTTCTTTTAAGAAAAATGAGTTACTATGGTTATTATTTTTATTTAAATAATTTTTTAACATAAATTTATACTTTCTATTATTTTATCTACAGAATCCTCTGCATTTAAAGCTGTTATTATTTTTATTCTTTTCCTTTCATCTAAAAAATCTATTTCACTTAATTTATCTGCCCAAGCACCGCTTCCTCCTAAAACTACTATTGGTTTGTTGTTTCTGTAAAACAAAGCTACTTCTTGAAGCGTACCTGCTCCACCACCTATAACGATGCATCCATCACTCATAAAAGAAATAAGCACTTCATCCAAACCATCTGCTTCCATCCCAGAGATTACTTCAACATCAGTATATTCATTTGATGTAAATCTGTTTTTACCCTTTATAACGCCGATAGTTGTTCCACCTCCTTTTTTAGCACCCAAGGAGGCAAAATTCATAATTCCACTTTTACCACCAGTAACAACTATTATGTTTTTTTGTGCTAATAAAAAACCTATTTCTTCTGCTAATTTTTCCATTAGACTATCTGAACCACCATTATTTCCAAAATAGTCGTCTTTACCAGCTGAACCTATGATTGCTATTTGTAACTTTTTATTTGTTTTCATATTTTTCTAAATTAATTTTAATAATTAAAAACCCCTTCTGTAAATTCAGAAGGGGTTATATTCGAATACGTTTTAATATTAACGCGTCAAAGGCAATCCTCTCTGAATTTTTGAAGGATTGTTATGATGCTTGTTATTTATTTCATTTTTAAGATTGTTGGTACGAGAAAGGATCATGCGGTAACCACCAAGAGAGCCTCTGAGCCATTTAGAAATGCGGGCGATAGTTGTAGAGGAAAGACCAGTACGCTCTATGATCAGAGCGTACTGTGTATCATTAGAGAGTAGGCGAGCGGCCTCGAGTCTTTTGCCAAATTCAACTATCTCGCCTTCGGTCATGAGGTCGCGAAGAAAAGACTTGGCTTCAGTCTTGTTTTCAAGTGAAAGTATTGCATTTAAAAATTGTTTATTTTCTTTTGTATCCCAATCAAATTTCATATATAACCACTTTAGCAAAGTAAAGTACTTTAGTCAACTAAAGTACCTATATAAACTGTGGAAAACTTTTATTCTTTACAAAATATTATAATAGTGTAGTATTTCAATAAATTAAATTGATTTTCTAAAAATTAAATAAAATAAATTATGATTAGAGAGGTAAAAAATCTCGTGCATATTAAAAATGTATTTATTGATGTGCATGACAAAAAAAATATTGTTATGCTGGTGGATGCTCTATTTAAAATTTGTCGCCAGGTAACTATTTTTTCAAGCGGAGGAACTTATTCTCATCTTGAAATATATTTTCCTTTAGATGTGCGGGATGGAAAAATTATACTAGTATCAGGATATACTGGTATACCAGAAACAGATGGCGGCTTATCGTCTATCGATTTGGTTATAGTGGACCTATATCCATTTGATAAATTAGTCAGAAAAGAAGGTGTTACCATTGAAGAATGTAGAATTCATATTGATGTCCTTGGTCCTTTTGCTTTAAAATCTGGTGCTACTCGTTATCTAGAGGTTATGACTATACCAACAGCAAGTGCAGAGGGTTATGATAAATTTATTACAAAATTGAGCTATCAAAATGGCTATTCTACTTTAAATATGAGATTAGAAGGATCTAGAAATACTTTTAAAGTACTAGCAGAGTATGATGCTAATATTGCCAATTTTTTCGATGGGCTAAGTTTCGATACAGTTTTAGGAACTTATAAAATAGAATAATGTTTACATAGCGCTAAAAGCCTGAGACAAATGTGTCCCAGGCTTTTTATTTTGAATACCACCGTTATCCTGTTATAATCAAAAGATGCAAGAAGAGGAAAAAATCTCGGTATATAGTATAAAACAACCTTCATTTGAAGGGCCGTTGGAATTATTGCTGAGTCTCGTAGAGGCACGCAAGCTTTTTGTTAATGACATAACGCTTGCTCAAGTCACAGAAGAATATATATCGTATGTTAAGAAATTAGTTGATATTCCTCAAGAAAAACGCATCGCCGATATATCTTATTTCGTTTTAATTGCAGCGACTCTGATACTCATAAAATCTAAATCATTATTACCTAACTTAGAATTAACAAATGATGAAAAAGAAAAGATAGTTGATCTAGAACAAAGACTCAAGCTCTATCAGATAATTAAAAATGCAAGCGTTGAAATTAAAAATAATTTCGGTACTCAAATAATATTTACTCCTGTTGATCGTGTTTGGTCTGAGCCTATATTTTCTCCAGATAGTCAAATGACAGTAAATACAATTGCAATCTCGATCGAAGACGTACTTAAAAACGCCCCTAAAAAAGAAGTTCAACTACCTCAAATTGAAATAAAAAAAGTTATAAATATAGATGAAGTTATAAATAATTTAACCGAAAGAATCCAGAGTGCTATGAATACTTCTTTCAAAGATTTTTCAAAAAGCTTTGGTGCGCGCGACAGTGCTGAAGCAAAAGTTCACGTTATCGTTTCTTTCTTGGCTATGCTAGAATTGGTACGTGAGGGTATACTAGACGTAGTTCAGAATAACTCTTTTGATGACATTACTATTAATAAGCAGGAAATTGTAAAGGAATTATCTTGATAAGTAATATTAAAATTTTTCGGTCCTCGGGGTAAGTCACCAGACACAAAAAATTTTAATATTACTTATCAAGCACAAAAATATGAATGAAATAACTTTAGAACAAAAAATAGAAGGCCTGCTTTTTTATAAAGGCGAAAATGTCAAAATCAAAAAATTGGCGGAACTTTTAAATGTTGAAATAGAAGAGATAGAAAAAAGTTTATTGATTCTAGAAAACAATTTACAAAACAGAGGTTTGGTTTTAGTACGTCACGAAGACGAAGTTGTTCTGGGTATAGTTAAAGAACTAGGACCGACTATCGAATCAATCCGTAAAGACGAAATTACAAAAGAGTTGACTCGTTCAGCTCTGGAAACTTTGTCTATTGTTATGTATAAAAATGGAGTTGCTCGTAGTGAGATAGACTATATACGTGGAGTTAATTCTGGTTTTATATTGCGTAACCTCGTTGTCCGTGGATTGATAGAACGTTACATCGACAGCACTGATAGTCGCAAGGTTCTATACAAACCAAGTATCGAAGCGCTTACTTTTATGGGAGCGTCTAGTATCGAGGACTTGCCAAATTTTGAAAAAATCCGTCAACAATTAGAAGAAACTTTACAACAAATAAACAATGACTAATGCAATAAAGATATTTTTACCGAGTGTCGTGGCTTTCATTATTGGTATATCTATTACGCCAATTGCAACTCACTATTTTTATAAATATAAACTTTGGAAAAAGAAATCACGTTCTGAAAACATAGCTCCAGGTAGTATTCAGAGATTCCACGACAGCAAGTCCGAAGTATCCACTCCACGAGTCGGTGGTATCATCATCTGGCTATCTGTTGTATTTACCATTTTCTTAATTGGTTTTTTGTATATGCTATTACCTAGCGCTATTACTGAAAAATTATATTTTATTAGTCGTGATCAAACATTGGTACCACTATTTACTCTGATCATCGCTTCATTGTTGGGGTTAATGGATGATTTAATTCAGATTTTTGGGCGGGGAACTTGGGCAACAGATCCTATTAAATTGCGTTATATAAAAGTAAGTATAATTGTTTTATTCAGCACTCTTATTTCATTTTGGTTTTTTGATAAATTAGAAATATCTAGTGTGTACGTACCATTTTTGGGTTTTATTGAACTTGGTTTTCTATTTATACCGTTTTTTATCTTAGTCACACTTTCTGTCTGGTCGTCATCTGTTATCGATGGTATCGATGGACTTTCTGGTGGTGTACTAGCCTCTGTTTTCGCTAGCTTTGCTTTGATTGCTTTTTTTAATAATCAAATAAATTTAAGTGTTTTTTGTTCTGTTGTTACAGGAGGTATCCTTTCTTTTTTATGGTTCAATATACCACCGGCACGTTTTTATATGGGAGAAACAGGTATGTTGGGACTCACTATGACTCTATCAGTTATAGCTTTTCTTACAGATACAGTACTACTTCTGCCAATTATAGCACTACCACTTTTTGCAACTGTCGTTTCTAATGTTTTACAAATTGCTTCACGTAAATTCAGAAATGGGAAGAAAGTATTTTTATTTGCACCGTTGCATCATCATTTCGAAGCTATCGGTTGGAGTAAATCAAAAGTTACAATGAGGTATTGGATTGTAGGATTGATGTCGGCCATCCTTGGAGTTGTTTTATTTCTGATTAGCTAGTATGAATATAAAAAAAATTGATAAAATTTTCTTTTTCATAACACTTTCTCTTGTTGTTGTAGGAGTTATTTTTTTCACTAGTGCGTCTCTGGGGATACTTGCTCGCAATGAATCAAAGTTTTATAGCGTTCTTTTTAACCAATTCATCTTTGGTCTTGTTGGTGGTTCTATCGCATTATACTTTTCATTAAAGATACCTTATAAATTTCTAAAACATTATTCACTTTTCTTTTTCATAGCATCTATTATCGTAACTCTTTTGGTTTTTGTACCAGGATTCGGTTTCGCTCATGGTGGAGCACGTCGGTGGGTTTCTGTATTAGGATTTTCATTTCAGCCTGTGGAGTTTTTGAAAATTGGTTTTATTATTTATTTCGCTGCATGGTTGTCATTTGCACGTAATAGAGTTAGAGAATTCAATTTCAGTATTGTACCACTCGGAGTATTGCTTTCTATTATAGGAGTTGTTTTATTAAAACAACCAGATACAAAAAGTCTAATTTTAATAACGATAACAGCGATAACCATGCTCTTTATTTCTGGTGCACCATGGAAACACATACTGGGTCTATTTGGTGGGGCTGTTGTTTTGTTCGTGATTCTCGTTTTAGTAAAACCATATTTAATGGAAAGAGTGAAGACTTTTATCGATCCTAGTGCCAACAGTAGTACGAGTTCATATCAGCTACAACAGTCTCTTATCGCACTCGGATCTGGTGGAACCTTAGGTAGAGGATTAGGTCAGAGTGTTCAGAAATTCAATTATCTACCCGAACCACAAGGCGACTCGATATTTGCAGTCATAGGAGAGGAAACTGGTTTCGTGGGTTGTTTGTTTGTGATATTTCTATATGTCATTTTCTTCTTACGTGGATATAAAATAGCACGAAATGCGCCAGATTCTTTTTCGAGGTTACTCATTATCGGTTTTGTTACTATGCTAACAGCTCAATCATTTATGAATATGGCTTCTATCATCGGAGTTTTCCCATTAACTGGCGTACCTTTAGTTTTTATATCTCATGGAGGAACATCTCTGCTTCTTTCTCTTGCTATGGTGGGTGTAATTTTAAATATATCTCGCTTCCAAACCAAAGCTAAACCTAAAGAATAATAACCCTTTTTTTATTATTTAAAATACGTTACAATAAGAACTATATGAAAATATTGTTAACAGGCGGGGGGACTGGTGGGCATTTCTACCCACTTATCGCTATAGCACAAAAAATCATCGAATTTTCAGAGAAAGAAAAAATAATCGATATTAAGTTATATTATATGTCTGATTCACCGTACGATAAACGTATGCTTTTTGAAAATAGTATTACTTATGTCCAGATCCCGTCAGGTAAAATGCGTTTGTACTTTTCTTTCCGTAACTTTATAGATTATTTTAAAACAGCAACAGGAATGTTTTTTGGACTCATATCTATGTTTTTTATTTATCCAGACGTAGTTGTCTCAAAAGGTGGTTACGCTGCTTTTCCAGCAGTGTTTGCTGCTCGTATACTGCGTATACCTGTTATACTTCACGAATCAGATTCATATCCTGGACGTTTAAATTTATGGACAGCTAAATTTGCTCGTCGTATAGCTGTTTCGTGGCCCGAAGCAGCAGAGTATTTTCCAAAAGAAAAAACAGCATTCACTGGTCAACCTATTCGTAAAGAAATACTACTAACTGGTAGTAATAATTCACATGAATACTTTAATTTAAGCAAAGACATTCCCACGATACTTATTATCGGTGGTTCAAGCGGTGCACAGATTATAAACGATATAATTATAAATTCATTGCCTAACTTAGTAGAGAAATATCAAGTCATTCATCAAACTGGAGTCAAGAATTTCGAAGATGTAAAAGGTAGATCAAGTTTTGTTCTAACAAATTCTTCTTATTCTAGGCGTTATGTTGCACTGCCTTATATGAATAATGTAATTACTCGTATGGCAACAGGTTCTGCTGATTTAGTGATTTCCCGCGCAGGATCTGCTATTTTTGAAATAGCGTCTTGGGGATTGCCTTCAATCATAATCCCGATCACTCAATCAAACGGTGATCATCAAAGAAAAAATGCATACTCGTATGCTCGTGCTGGTTGTTGCAAGGTGATAGAAGAGTCCAATCTAACAACTCATGTTTTTGAAAACGATATAAACGATCTCTTTGATAATCCGAACAAATTATCATTAATGAAAGAAAAAGCAGAATCTTTTGCTAATCGAAATGCAGGAGAAGAAATAGCAAAAGAAATTATACAACTAGCTATGATTCACGAAAAATAATATGAACAATAATCATAAAAAAATCGTAACGCGTTTTGCTCCGAGTCCAACAGGTTATTTACACATAGGAGGTGTTAGAACAGCTCTTTTCGCATGGGCTTTCGCAAGAAAGAATGGAGGAGACTTTATTCTACGTATCGAAGACACAGACAAGGCTCGTGAAGTAGAGGGTTCGATTGAGCATATCGTTGAATCATTAAAGTGGATTGGAGTTCAGTGGGATGAAGGAGTGGACATAGGTGGTCCAAATGCGCCTTATCTTCAGTCAGAGCGATTAGATACATATAAGAAATATGCACAGATTTTAGCAGATAAAGGACTAGCATATGCGGATCCGTACACGCAAGAAGAAGTGGAGGGTTTCAGACAAAAAGCTCAAGAAGAAAAGAGACCATTTTTATTTAGAGATCACAGACCAGAGAATCCACCTGTGTGGGACGGTACGCAACCACTTCGATTCAAGGTTTCAAATATAAAATCATATCATTGGAATGATCTCGTGTACGGAGAACTTTCTGCTGGACCAGAAGCACTTGATGATTTCATTTTGATTAAAAGTGATGGTTATCCTACTTACAATCTTTCTCATATGATTGACGATTTAGAAATGGGAGTGACTCACATCATGAGAGCAGATGAATTTATTTCTTCAACACCTAAATTTCTTGCTTTGTATGAAGCTCTAGAGATTACTCCGCCTCTATTCGTGACTCTACCACCTATTATGGCTCCTGATGGTAAAAAGAAATTAGGTAAAAGAGACGGAGCAAAAGACATCCTAGACTATAAAGCAGAAGGATATTTGCCTGAGGCAATGCTGAATTTCCTTGTATTTATAGGATGGAATCCAGGAGATGAAAGAGAGATAATGAGTGCCAGTGAATTCATAGAGGCATTTGATATTTCAAATATAAATCGTAGCGGTGGAGGTTTCAATACCGATAAACTCGATTGGTTCAATAGAGAGCATCTAAAGAAACTCTCTTACGAAGATAAAGAAATTTTTATTTCCAAGTTTGTTCCAGAACACATAAAGTCTTTACCAACTTATACAACTACCATGCTCCACAACATCACTCCTATAGTTATGGAACGTGTTTCAAAAGGTAAAGATGTTGTAGACATGATAGACAATGGTGAATTAAATTACTTTTTCATCGAGCCTGTTTATCAGAAAGATTTTTTACTTTTCAAAAATTCTAAATTAGAGTCAGATGATAAATACAACATTCTCGCAACTTATATGTCAGAACTCATTTCTCTACTAGAAAAAATAGACGAGAAAGAATTTACTAAAGAAAATATCAAAGAAATAATTTTTCCTTTTGCAGAAAAAGTTGGACGAGGGGATGTGTTGTGGCCTATGCGCTATGCCTTATCAGGGTTAGATAAAAGTCCAGATCCATTCACTCTTTCCGAGATTCTTGGAAAAGAACAAACGATAAAAAGACTGAGCATTTCTATAGAAATATTGACGAAATAATAGTATAATAATAAAGTGTTAAAAAAAATTATATTTAATATAGTGCTGGTTTTTTCTCTTATGTTTTTTATGAATCATACTGTCTTTGCTGATGAAGCATCTGAGCTACAGGATCAAATAAACAAGACCAATGAGCAAATCGAGAAAATCAATACTGAAATAAAAAAATACGAAAACCAAATAGCTAAAACCAATGTCGAAGCCAATAGTCTAAAAAAAATCATTACAGAACTGAATCTAATTCGCAATAAATTATTAAAAGAAAAAGAGCTAACTAATAAAAAGATATCTCTAGCAAATAGTGTAATAAAAAGTTTAGAAAAAAATATCGATACTCAAAACCAAAACATAATTTCTTCAAAAAAGTCATTATCTAATTTGGTTTATGATATGCATCAGAATGATGAAGTGAACGAATTAGAGAAATTATTCAGTGGGAAGTTACTCTCTTTCTTTAGTAAAGGGTATAACGATACTTTACTTATAAATGAAAGTATCCGACGCCATATGTTAGGAATAAAAGAAGACGTTAAAGTTATGGATATTTCTAAAGATAAAAAAGAAGTTGAGCAGAAAAATCTGACACTCCTACAGAAAACTTTGATTGAAAAAACTACTGCAATAGAAAGTACAAAAAAAGAAAAAGATACACTGCTTTTGGAAACAAAAAACCAAGAAGCTAATTATAAAAAACAATTAGCCGAACAAATAAAAAAAAGAGATATCTTTGAATCAAGTTTACGTAAGTACGAAGAACAATTGAAATTTGTTCTCAATCCTAAATCCTTGCCAAGCGAAGGAAGCGGAGTCCTCTCCTGGCCATTAGGCAACGTATTAATAACTCAGTTATTTGGACGTACTGTTTCATCGAGACGCCTGTATGCTTCTGGTTCACATAGTGGAGTTGATTTTCGTGCAAGCGTTGGAACAGCTGTGAAGTCTATGGCTGATGGTGTCGTTGTGGGTACTGGTGATACAGATCAATACTGCAAAGGTGCTTCTTTTGGTAAGTGGGTTTTTATAAAATATAATAATGGTTTATCTAGTACTTACGGTCACTTGTCATCTGTTAGTGTAAAAGCTGGTGATAAAGTTAATACAGGTGATACAGTGGCTCTCTCCGGGAATACTGGTCACTCGACTGGACCACATCTACACGTGACAGTTTATGCTTCTGACGGAGCAAGTGTAAAGACAGTGCCTAGTTTGTCTTGTTCAGGTAAAACATTTATTATGCCGATTGCCGCAGTTAATGCTTATCTAGATCCTATTTTATATATGCCAAAAGTTACAAAAAATATGATCAAATAAAAAACTAATTTATACTCAATGAAAAAGAAAATAACTGTAAATAATTCATTTCAAAAAGACTATGTCTATTTCCTAACCGAACCAATCGGGAAGAATTTCCGATCAGATTTTAAACCTGACCTAACGCCCAAACAGATGCTCGCACTCGGTGTTTTTGGGGGAGTGTATTTTTCTGATAAACCAACAGAATATCCCAAAGATTGGTTTACTCGAGCTAAACTATCTGTTGATAAACAAGCGCACAGAGAATTAAATTATTTCAATATAAATGCCAGTCAACCAATGTCTGTTTGGATCGAAAAGGGTTGGATAAATGAAAACGATCCTAGAGGATGGTTTGAGTGGTACGCTCGATATCATATGTGACGCAGATTAGAAAAAGAAGACAACAGACAAATAAAAAGATGGATAGCAATTCGTCGACATGTTGGTGCAGTAATAAAAAATTGTCGAGTAGGCGATGTATCTTGTCGACCTCGTCAGCGTCAAGCACTCCTACACTGGGCGTATGACAGTAGGGAGATTTAGAATTAAAGTGTTATAATACATAACAATGTACCACCTATATATTCTAAAATGCGTTGATGGGACTTTATACACTGGAATCACTACGGATTTAAAAAGACGGGTTTTAGAGCACAACGGCAAGACACTCGGAGCAAAGTATACTTCAGCTCGACAACCAGTTAAATTAGTTTATTCCAAGAAATTAAAAGACCGATCCACTGCATCAAAAGAAGAAGCTCGCATAAAAAATCTCAAAAGAAGTGACAAGATGAAACTCATCACAGCTTCTTTTAAAAGTGTTCATATAAAGAGCGATAAAAAAATCTAAAGTATTTATCCACAGTTTAAATGTAAGGTTGACTTTACATCTGTTTTTAAATTATATATACTTTATATATTATAATTAATAAAAATATAAAATATATGAGCGCTAATAATGTATCGAGGTTGGGTATCGTGGCAGCAATTGTCGTAGTAGTAATAATGTTTGGAATATCAAAAATGGGGAATAATAATCGTATGGTAGAACAAAAAGATGCCGAAATGATGGCCAAGGAAAAAATGGAACAACAAGAAACGGCAGATAAAAAAATGATGGAAAACCAGACAATGGAAGGAAAAAGTGAAACGATGAAAGACAGTACAGTCACAATGGATAAAAATGATAACGTAGTAAAAGGATCATATGAAGCGTATGCAATCGAGAAGCTCGCCCGCGCAGAAACTGGTGATGTTGTCCTATTCTTCCACGCATCATGGTGTCCGTCATGCAGAGGTCTAAATGGCGACATAGAAAAGAATATAAGTTCTATTCCAGCAGGAGTTAGTATTTTGAAATTAGATTATGATAAAGAGACAGATCTAAAGAAGAAATACGGTGTGACATATCAACATACATTGGTTCAAGTAGACAAAGATGGCAACTTAATTAAAAAGTGGAGTGGCAGTCCAACTCTCACTAAATTAGTATCAGAAATAAAATAATATGATTTTCTTTTTGATATCGATTTTAGCGGGAATATTTACAGTGCTTGCACCGTGTATATTGCCGTTACTCCCTGTAGTTATAGGTGCATCTGAAGTTGGATCAAAAGGAATTTCAAAAAGATCATTTGTTGTTATAGGTTCACTTTCATTTTCTGTCATACTATTTACATTACTTTTAAAAGCGACAACCTTATTCATAGACATCCCTCCATCTTTCTGGACTAGCTTTTCAGGACTAGTGATCATCCTTGTTGGTACGGCTATTGTATTTCCATCTCTTTGGGCACGAATACCATATGTAAACAAACTAAGTATTGCAAGTAATAAAATCGTTGGAGAAGGTTACCAAAATAAAAGTTACAAAGGGGACATGCTCATCGGACTTGCATTAGGTCCAGTCTTTACTACTTGTTCTCCAACTTATCTATTTATCATTGCTACTGTTCTACCTGCTACACTTACTACAGGACTACTGTATCTCGTCGGATTTACTTTAGGATTAGCAGTTTCACTTCTCCTGATCGCATATTTTGGTCAGAAGATTATAAACAAGGTGACTACACACATGCAAACAACAAGCACAATAAAGAAAATATTTGGGGTACTCATTATCCTCGTCGGTCTGGCAGTCCTTACTGGATATGACAAGAAGATAGAAACTCTGATCCTAGACTCTGGTTATGGAGCGACAATCAAGCTAGAAGATAAATTGATAGAGCGTTTCGCTCCTAAAAATAATTCTCCAGAAGAAAGTACTGCTTCAAACAAAGAATTAGAAACTATCACCCTTGCAGGTGGTTGCTTCTGGTGTACAGAAGCATTCTTCCAAGAAGAAAATGGAGTCATAGATGCAGTCTCTGGATATGCAGGTGGAGATGAGATGAGTGCATCGTATCTAAAGGTTGTAAAGGGTACAACTTCGCATCGTGAAGCCGTGCAGGTGACCTACGATCCGAGTATCATTTCAACAGAGAAGATCTTGGACATTTATTGGTCTCATATAGATCCGACCAATACAAAGGGCCAGTTTGCTGATAACGGATTCCAATACACGAGTGCTATTTTCTACCAGAATGAAGACCAAGGAATAATTGCCAAAGATGCTAAGATTCGCTTGGGTAAAAGTGGTGTGTTCGATAAACCTATCGCAACCGAGATACTTCCATTCACTACGTTCTTTAAAGCAGAAGAATATCACCAAGATTATTACAAGAAATCATCTGATCATTATGAGCGATACAAGAAGGGTTCAGGCCGAGCCGGATTTATAGAAGAGACATGGGCGAAAGACGCTGCGATAAAGTTTCTACAATCTGAACAGACAAAAAGTGCTGTAAAGAGCACTACACAAAAGAGAGGCGATTACGATTACACTCATGAAGAGATAGCAGAGATGCTAAAAAATTTGGACCCATTGGCATACCATATTGTAGCCGAAGGGGGCACAGAATCACCGTTCAAGAATGCATACTGGGACAACAAAGCCCATGGAATCTATGTTGATAAAGTCACAGGCAAACCACTATTTTCTAGTACACACAAGTACGACTCAGGTACAGGTTGGCCGAGCTTTTGGAAAACTATAGATGACGATTCTGTGACGATGCACGAGGACAATTCACTCTCGACTACTCGCACAGAGATACGTAGTGACGCAGGTCACGTCGGACATCTATTTTTAGATGGTCCCAAAGAGGAGGGTGGACGTCGATTCTGCACGAATTCAGCTTCACTTAAATTTATCCCCAAAGAAGAAATGACAAAAGAAGGATATGAAAAATATCTCTATTTATTTAAATAATATTTATAAATAATAAAAAAAATATATGAACGAACTAACAGCAGAAGAAAAAAGAATTATTTTAGATAAAGGCACAGAAGCTCGATTCACAGGAGAATACGTAAACAATAAAGAAAATGGCGTATATGTCTGTAGACAGTGTGATGCCCCATTATATGATTCTCATAGTAAATTCGAGTCTACTTGTGGCTGGCCTAGTTTCGATGATGAGATAACCGGAGCAGTTCATAAAAGTGTAGACAAGGATGGTATGCGTACAGAAATAACTTGTAAAAAATGCGGTGGACATTTAGGTCATTTGTTCACTGGTGAAGGATTAACAGAAAAGAATATTCGTCATTGTGTGAATTCAATATCGATGAAGTTTATTTCAGGTAAATCAGATGAATAAAAAAATAATACTCGCAGGTGGATGTTTCTGGGGGCTGGAGGATTTGATTCGTAAACAACCAGGAGTAGTAAATACCGAAGTCGGTTACACTGGAGGGGAAAATAATAACCCAAGTTATGAGAATCATCCCGGTCATGCCGAAGCAGTAGAGATAGAATATGATCCGACAAAAACATCATATAAAAATCTTTTGGACTTTTTCTTTCAGATTCATAATCCGACAACTTTAAATCAACAAGGCAATGACAAGGGTACTTCATATCGCTCTGCGATATTTTATGGGAACGAGGAAGAGAAAAAGGAAGGGGAGGATTTTATAAATATTGTAAACAATTCAAAACGCTGGAATGATAAAGTGGTGACCACTCTCGAGCAACTCGGCACTTTCTACAAAGCCGAAGACTACCATCAAGACTACCTAGTAAATAACCCCGGTGGATACACCTGTCACGCCATATACTTCGACTCTTATTTAGAATAGAATTGGTAACTTTACATGTGTTAAGTTGCATTATTCGAGATATTATGCTATACTTAACACATGTCAATCGATAAATCACAATTTGTAACCCCTACACAACTCGCAAAGATGTTGGGTATTAGCCGTATAGCCGTTCATCAAAAGATCAAAAAGGGTGAAATTACAGCTGAAAATATAGGAGACCCCTCTAAACCAACTTACTTAATCCCAAAGGCTTCGCTCTCAGAAGAAATACAGAATCGTATTAGTGAACAGCAAAAGAGCGTCACAAAGAAAGTTTTAGATAAAAACCAACACCACGACCTCAGCTTTGAAAAAGAGCTTTGGATGGCGGCAGATAAATTACGAGGTAATGTTGACGTGTCCGAGTATAAAAATATTGTACTTGGACTTTTATTTTTGAAATATATATCAGACTCATTTTATAAACAGCGTGAAGTTCTAACTTTAAAAACTAAAGACCCGAAGGATGAAGACTTCTATGTCCCAACAGAAGAAGCTCGGAAGTCTATTCTTGAAACAAAAGATTTTTATACAGCTGAAGGGGTATTCTATGTTCCAGAAAAATCTCGTTGGGAATTTTTGCAAACAAAAACCATGAGTCCTGATCTCGGAAAGGTTTTGGATACCGCAATGGAGTTGATTGAGAAAGATAATCCTGTACAACTTGAAAATGTCCTACCTCGTGTATACACAAAAGTAAATCTTGATCATACCGTTCTTGGTGAACTTGTTAATATTTTTTCACAAATATCTTTTGATCATGACTTTGATCGGGAGAAAGATATTCTTGGAAGAATCTATGAATACTTCCTAGGTCAATTTGCTTCATCAGAGGGAAAGCGTGGAGGCGAGTTTTTTACACCAAGATCAATCGTTAAATTACTTGTTGAAATACTTCAACCTTACGAAAATGCTCGTGTGGCAGACTTTGCTTGTGGCAGTGGAGGAATGTTTGTATCTATGGGTGAGTATTTGCGAGACCATAAAATGGATCCATCAAAACTTGCTATTAGTGGACAAGAAAGCAACCAAACTACACTTCGCCTTTGCAAGATGAACCTAGCTATTCGTGGACTCTCTGGAAAGATTGAACTTGGTAATACTTACTATCAAGATAAGTTCCCACACCTACAGGCAGATTTCGTAATTGCGAACCCTCCCTTTAACGCAGAATGGGAACCATTAAAACTTTCTGACAATGATCCAAGAATATTTTTAGGAACACCTCCATCAGGTAATGCAAACTTTCTTTGGGTACAACACTTCGCTCACCACCTTTCACCTAATGGTCAGGCAGGATTCGTTATGCCCAATGGAGCACTTGCTGTATCAGGTAAAGAAGGAGAAATTCGTCAAAAGCTTATTGAAGCTGATATGGTAGATGTCATCATCTCTTGTCCATCCAAACTTTTCTATAATGTTGGACTACCCGTGTCTCTATGGTTCTTATCTAAAAATAAAAATGGTGACCGTTTTCGCAAACGCAAGGGAGAAACATTATTCATTGATGCACGAGATACATTTGAACAGATTTCTCGCAAGCAAGTTATCTTTAGTAAAGAACAGATTGCAAAAATTACAGATACAGTCCGTGCATGGCGTGGAGAATCAGGGGCTGGGAAATATGAAGATATTTCAGGCTTCTGTAAATCTGCCAACCTAGAAGAAATAAAAAAGAACGGATACACTCTTACTCCTGGCAGATATGTTGGGCTTACTGATGTAGAAGATGATGGAATTTCTTTTGAAGAAAAAATGCAGAAACTTTCAAGTGAACTTCGAGAAGCTTTTACTGTTGGTCGTGAATTAGAAAAAGAAATTGAGAAAAATCTTAAAGAACTTGGATTTTAATTATATGAAAAAAAAGATTACAAAAATTGTACCAAATAATAGTTTTACAGAGTTTCTGCTCTACACCACACCAAATGGAAAGGTAAAAGTAGATATATTTTTGCGTGATGAAAATATCTGGCTGACACAAGAAAAAATAGCTCTCCTTTTTGGAGTACAAAGACCAGCAATCACTAAACACTTAAAGAATATTTTCGAAAGTGGAGAATTAGACGAAAAACTGGTTAGTTCCATTTTGGAACATACCACTATCCATGGAGCTATTGTAGGAAAAACACAAAATCAGTTTGTAAAATTTTATAATTTAGACGCTATCCTATCAGTTGGGTATCGTGTAAACAGTTCACAAGCAACACAATTTAGAATTTGGGCCACAGAAAGATTAAAAGAATACATTATCAAAGGTTTTACTATGGACGATGAGAGACTTAAAAATACTGATACTATTTTCGGTATTGATTATTTTGAAGAACAACTTGCGAGAATAAGAAACATTCGATCAAGTGAAAGGCGTATGTATCAGAAAGTTACTGATATTTATTCACAATGTAGTGCAGACTATGATCCTACTAATAAAATAACGAAACTGTTTTTTGCTACCGTACAAAATAAATTACACTTTGCAATTACGGGTCAAACCGCTGCAGAGATTGTTTATAGTAGAGTTAGTAGTAAAAAAGAAAATATTGGCTTGATGAGTTGGAAGAATTCACCAAATGGTCTTATTCGTGAAAATGATGTAATTATAGCAAAAAATTACTTACAAGAAAAAGAACTAGATTTTCTTAATAGAATTGTGACTATGTATTTGGACTATGCAGAAATACAGGCAAAGAAAGGGATACTCATGAAAATGAAAGATTGGGTGAAAAAACTCGATTCATTTTTGAAATTTAATGAGGAACAAATATTACAAGATAATGGAAAAATTAGTCACGAAGTGGCGGAAGCACTAGCATTACAAGAATACGAAAAATATCGAGTAGAGCAAGATAAAAAACATATTTCTGATTTTGACAAAGAAGTAAAAAAACTTTTGGAAAAATCAAGTATCAACAAAAAGTTGACAGTTCAAAAAAATAAAAAATAATATGAAAAACGATAACAAACAACAGAAAAAGCTCACACAAACAGATTACAAAAAAATGTGGGGTGAGGACGGTCCGTATTCGCAAGTTCGTTTATCTGAAGAAACGAGAATTTTAGACGATAGTATTAGTCGAGTTTTTCTCGTGGTTGAAGCAGAAATAAATCCTTTTACATTTGAGTATATAAAGAAAAATCGAAAACAATTTTTAGATGACGAACCGATACTACAACTTCTTGATCATGCTGAAAATCGCGACAAGTTTGGATATGTCGTTTCTGCTGGTGAGATTGAGTTACAAGATGAAGAATCAAAAAGATTTGCTCGAAAACAGGCGGATATGACTATTCAAACACTTATACGAATGCATACCTTTGTTATTAAGGAATGTGGAATACAAAAAGAAAGTACATTTGGAATTATCAGGGATACTATTTCAGATGATAGAAACTTTGTTTGGAATGAGAAAGCTGGTGTTGTAGATATGGTTGAGGATCAACTCTGGGAAAGTGAATCATTAATTGGTAGCTCCTCAGGAGGAAAAAATAACAAAATGCGCTTTTTTATCGTATGCGTATTTGAAAAGAATTTTAATTTTAAAAAACAATCAGCAATCTCATTTATCAAGACGCTGAGAGCAATTTCTACACGCATAAAAGTTGAAATTGAAGATGCTGAAGCATTTCATGAATATGTGCTTATCACCGCCCTCTTGTCATTTGACGCTGTTCCCGCAGAGTTTATTGAATCTCTAGTAGACGAGTGTGCAGTGAAGGGAAAGCCGATTTTCCAAAAAGATTATTTTGTTACTAATGTCAAAAAACCGACACAACAAGAAATACTGACATTTTTAAAACAACTGCCTTTGGATAGGGATATTAGGATGAAATTTAAAGAATAAATATATGAGTAAATTATTAGAACAAATAAATAAGACTAAAAGAAAAGAAGTTACATTAGCTGATATTGCAATTAGAATTGGAGATGGGTTGCACGGAACTCCTCAATATGAGGATAATGGTGAATTCTATTTTATTAATGGTAATAATTTGGACAATGGGCACATTTCAATTAAGAAAGAAACCAAAAGAATTAGCGAGTCAGAGTACCTAAAACATAAAAAAGATTTAGGCACAGAAACGCTCTTGCTATCAATTAATGGGACAATCGGTAATTTGGCAAAATATAGAGGTGAAAAATGTATTCTTGGTAAAAGTGCTTGTTATATTAATGTGAAGAGGGAGTTTGTTTTAGATTATATGTATTATGTTTTACTAGATCAGAGATTTCAAAAACACATAGACAGTAATGCTAACGGTAGCACAATAAAAAATGTATCCTTAGGTCAGTTGCGAGATTATACATTCTATATTCCAGATTTTGAGACTCAGGAAAAAATTGCTTCAATCTTAAATGCATATGATTCAAAGATTGAAAATAATAATATAATAATTAAAAATCTCGAACTTACTGCTCAGACTATTTTTAATGAATGGTTTGTGAATTTCAAATTTCCTGGATATGAAAAAGTGAAAATGATTGAGAGCGAGATGGGAGAAATTCCTGAGGGATGGACAATTGATAGTCTTGATAATATATGTGATATTTCAATTGGAAGAACTCCTCCAAGGCAGGAACAAGAATGGTTTTCAAAAAATCCTAAAGATATAAAATGGATCTCTATTAGAGATCTCGGAGTTGGAGGTATTTTTATATCACATACCGATGAATGTCTGACCCGAGAAGCGGTTAATAAATTTAATATCCCCATAATCCCTAAGGGGACATTAGTTGTTAGTTTTAAGTTGACTATGGGTAAGGTTGCTATTACGACAGAAGAAATGTTATCAAATGAAGCAATCGCTCATCTCAAGATTAGAGATGGCTCGTTTATATCTACAGAATATCTATACCTTATAATGAAAAGTTATAACTATGATTCATTAGGAAGTACTTCATCGATTGCAACAGCCGTTAATTCAAAAACAATCAAGAATATAAAAATTACTGTTCCTGAAAAAGAAATTTTTGGTGAATTTATTAAAAAAATAAAACCTCTTTTTCAAATGATGAATGTTATACAAAATGAATCTAAAAATCTTAAACAGTCGAGAGATCAATTATTAGCAAAATTAATTTAAATTTTATGGCAATAAATCAAGAAATCATAGAAAAATACAAGAACTTGGATTGGCAAAAACTTCTTAGAAATAACCTTGGAGAAGCTGGTGAGTTAACAAGCATTGAACCTAATTTACAAAGAATAAAAACTATCATCGATAGAATTTTTAGCTATAAACTAACACTAGAACAGATTCCTAATTATGAGAGAACTTTTGAGAATGTTTTGACTAACCTAATCTCTGAACTTAATTCACAAATTATTGATAGTTACAGTGATGTAAATCAAAGAGAATCAAAATTAGCTTTCGTAAGACAAAAGGAAGAATCTATTATATCTCAATTAAATCCAATTTTAACTTATTTACAATTTGCAGATCCAGCAAACGATGTTAGACAAAAAGATTTAGAAAAAAATCTAAAGAATTAGAGGACAATCTTAAAACTGTAAATGAATTAACTAAAAAAGTTCAGAAGTCAGTAGAAGTTAGTGGAACAATCGCAGAAGGTCAAGAAGTTAGATTGTACGGTAGAGAATTTGAAAGAATGGCTGAGGGTGAATTCACAGAAGAAGGGTTTAATTTATTTAGATGGAAAATATTCAGTTTCAAAAAATACTCTTTTTTGGGTAATAAACAGAAGGCTGATAAGAATTCACTAGGAATGTTTAGCTCACTTATTTTTACAGCCCTTATGGCTTGTATATTCGTTTTTGGGAAACAGTTATCCATAGATGGTGATGGAACTTTCTTTCAAAGAATTTGGAATACAATTTTAGAACAAAATGTTTTATTAAAATTAGTGATCATTTCTGCGGGAGGTTACTTGGTCGCCCACTTCTCTAGAAATTATTCTGCTGAAATGAACATGTATTATATAAATAAACATAGACAATTGATTCTTAATTCCCATCAAAGAATTTTAGACTCTGTAAGAGGTACGGAATCTGATAATGACGCAGAGACAAAGAATGCAATCTTATTACAGGTTACAAGAACAATGTTTGATGTTCAGGAAACTGGGTATCTTAAAAACGGGAATAGTCCTGTGCCAACAACTCAAATAATTGAAACGATAAGAAGCGGAACTGGAAAATAAATTTATGAACACACTAAACGAAAACAACTTAACAGAACAATCTCTCATCGAATGGCTACAAGGTCAGGGTTATGAGTATGTATATGGCCCAGACATAAATCCTGGGCAACCTCGTGCAGAGCGTGAGGATTTTCGAGGTGTTGTTTTGAAAGACAGACTCCTTGGTGCTATTCGTAGAATCAACCCATCACTTCCTGCAGAGCAAGCAGAAATGGTGGTAAAAGATATTGCAGATTATCATCACAATGATCTAATGCTTGGTAATAAAGAATTTTACTCATGGCTTGTGAATGGCAAGAAAACTTCTTGGCGTGGAAACGAAGAAGAAAAAACTGACCTAGTAAAACTTGTTGATTTTAATAATCCAGATTCAAATGAGTTTTTAGCCGTAAGACAGTTTACAGTTCAGGGAATAGATTCTACTTGTCGTCTTGATGTAGTTGTTTTCATTAATGGATTACCTATCGGTCTTTTTGAATTAAAGAGCGCTGTACACGGTGGAGCTACAATTGGTGAAGCATACAGACAAGTAGAAAGATATAAGAAAGAAATACCAAAACTATTTTTATATAATCAAGTTATCGGTCTTTCCGATCTTATTAACGCGCGACACGGAACCATTTCATCTTCATGGGAAAGATATGGAACATGGAAAGGTATTACAACCCCTACTGACGCACCAAAGAATACTAATCAACTAGAAGTACTAGCTAAAGGATTATTTGATCGAACACGACTGTTGGATGTTTTGCAAAACTTCTTTGTTTTTGAAGCAGATGGAGATGGTGAAGCGGTAACATTTACAAAAAAGATGTGTTTGTACCATCAGTACTATGGAGTAAATACAACGGTTGAAAGTACACTCCGTGCAGTGCGTGGAGAACAAGATCATAAGATTGGGGTTTTTTGGCACACACAAGGATCTGGCAAATCACTCTCTATGGTTTTCTATGTGAATAAGACTAAGAACATTGAGGAACTTAAAAGTCCTGCATATCTATTTTTGACTGATCGTGAAGACCTTGATGACCAGCTTTCAAAACTTTTCGCACGAGTTGGGTACAAGGATGTATCTCATCGAGCAGGAAGTATTCTTGATTTACGTGACCAGATTAAGCAACTTGATAATGGAATTAGTAGGCTTATTTTTTCAACAATTCAAAAATTTCAAGACTATAAAGAAGAATTTAGTTATTTCTCACAAAGAGAAAATATTATTGTTCTTGCTGACGAAGCTCACCGTACACAATATAGCGGACTTGCTGGAAACGTACGAAAAGCATTACCCCAAGCAAGTTTCTTGGCTGTTACTGGTACACCTGTTGCGAAAGAAGATGGTCAGAATACACAGCGAGTCTTCGGTAATATTGTTAGTGAATATAAATTAAGTGAAGCAGTTAAAGATGGTGCTACCGTCGATATTATTTATGAAGCACGACTCGTACCACTCGGTATTGCAAAAGAAGACATAAATTCATTATTTGATGAACTTCTTGGTGATATTGTTATAGAGGAAAAAACAAAAATTCAAAAAGAATGGACTGTTCTTGAAAAAGTTGTTGGTACGCAGAGTCGCATTGAACAAATTGCAAAAGATATTGTACAGCATTTTAATCAAAGACCAATTGAAGGCAAGGGTATGATTGTAACTATGAGTCGTAGAATTGCGGTATCTTTATATCAAGAAATACAAAAAATTAAGGATGCCCCAGAGTGTGCTGTGGTAATTTCAAATAGCGATGAGTATAAAGATTCTATGCAAAAAGAACGTAATACTAAAAATCTTGAAAAGAGATTTAAAAGCAATAAAGACTCATTACGTCTTGTTATAGTTTGTGATATGTGGCTTACCGGCTTTGATGTACCAAGCGTACATACAATGTATTTTGATAAACCATTAAAGAATCATGGTCTCATGCAGGCAATTGCTCGTGTAAACAGAGTACATAAAGATAAGCCAGCTGGATTGATCGTGGATTATATTGGACTTGCAGAAAATTTAAAGAAAGCACTATCGATGTATGATGGAAAGATTGATCAGAATGCGATTATTCAAGTTGACGATGTTGTTCAAAAAATACAAGAACTTGATGAAAAGATAAAAGGTTATTTTGGTAATCTAAATTTTAATTCATATAAACAAAAAAGTGGTCAGGAACTTTCTCTACTTTTACAAGAAGCAAGTGAATGTGTTATCTCAAATAATTCTGTTTTATCAGATGATAGAAAAATGAAATATTTTGAACTTGTCTCACTTATTTCGAAACTTCACGCATCAATTATGCCTGACGAAAAAGCTTTGGTATTTTCATCAAATATTACTTTCTACCAAGCGATAAAAGAATATATTAAAAAAATAGGTTATATTCCTGGAACCATTTTCCCTGAAGAGGCTGAGAGTGCGATAAGAAATTTACTTGATCAATCTATGCAAGCAGAAGGGGTTATTAATTTGTTTGGTGAAGGTAAAAATACAAAACAAATATCAATTTTTGATAAAAAATTTGAGGAAGAAATAAAAAATGTAAAATTCAAAAATTTTGCTATAGACGCAACAAGAAAATTGCTGGAAACTGAAATTAAAGCTCGTTCAAAAAATAATAAAGCTCGTTACGAGACTATGCTTGATTTACTAAAAAAAGTTATTGAGAAGTATGAGAATAATATTATTAGTTCAGCGGAGGTAATTAAACAACTCCTTGGGATTGCAGATGAAATCAAGAAACTTGATGAAGAAAGCCATTCGCTCGGACTTTCACCTGAAGAGATAACTTTCTACGACACCTTACAAACAGACCCTGATCTTAAAAAGTCAGGAATAGATATAAAAGACTTTGTTAAGGAACTTACGAAGCGTATTCGTAGAGACTTAACTATTGATTGGACAAACAACGAAACCATCAAAGCTCGTATTCGTCAGAATGTAAGACTTCTTTTGATTCAAAAAGGAATCACCGAAGTAATGCAGACAGAACGCTTAATAGAATCTATTTATATGGAAACAGTCCGTGTTTATAGAGAATTTCAACCCGCATAGTGTATGTCTGAAACGATAACTAAAATTAATCTAAAAACAATAACCTCGATAAAACCAGAATTGATCTGGAATGTGATTCTTTTTAATTGTAATTGTCATACTTTTGATGATGTGATAGAACAACTAATGTGTGCTATCGGATGTTCAAGTGACACAGCATCTCATTATGCATATGTGGTAGATCAATTCGGTAGCGCTAAAGTTTACGAAGGAGATAAGGAAAGTTGTGAAAGAGTTGCAGATATGTTAGCAAGCATAGGACTCGTAGTTAAAGTTAACCAATAGTTTATTATCCGTAGTGATTTACGATAACAAAAATGGTATAATTGCAGTAGTAGAGCAAGCTGACTACACGGAAAGATGCTCACTGTGGGATAAGTAAATTTATGAAAAAGATTACAAAAAATAAAGAGTTGATAATCTATCAAGCTAAAAATGGGGCACTCGAGCTCCGTGGGGATTTTTCGCACGAGACACTTTGGGCTACGCAGGCGCAGATAGCTCAAATGTTTGATGTTACTCCGCAAAACATAACTTTGCATATTAATAATATTTATAAGGATGGAGAATTAAGTAGTAAAGCAACTTGTAAGGAATCCTTACAAGTTCAAATTGAGGGCTCAAGAGAAATCAAAAGAACTGTAAAATTATATAATTTAGACTTGATTATCGCTACTGGATATAGGATTAACTCTGTAATAGGTACTCAGTTTCGCATCTGGGCTACTAAAACATTGAAAGAACATATCACCAAAGGCTACACAATAAACCGCAAGCAGATTGGAAAGAATTATGATTCTTTTATGAAAGCAGTAGGCGATATTCAGAATCTACTACCTGAACACGTCACTCTCGATCCAAAGGCAATACTAGAATTAGTGAAAGAATTCTCATCTACGTGGGTATCACTGGATGCATATGACCACGACAATTTAGAAAGTATCGGTACAACTAAAAAATCAGTTAAACTAAATGGGGAAGAATTAACCCAAGCTATTTCAAGCTTTCGAAATGAACTTTTGAGAAAAGATGAAGCTACCGATATCTTTGCACAAGAAAGAAATACTGGAAGCGTCGAAGGTATCGTAGGTAATGTTATGCAATCATTTGGTGGTAAAGATGTGTATCCAAGTATCGAAGAAAAGGCATCACACTTACTTTATTTTATGGTCAAAAATCATCCGTATGTAGACGGGAACAAGCGTTCCGGAGCTTTTTCATTTATTTGGTTTTTACGTAAAGCCCGTGCTAAAAAATCTCGCAATATTAACCCTGCCAGCTTGACCGCGCTTACATTGCTCATCGCTGAAAGTAATCCAAACAAAAAAGACCAAATGACTGCGCTCGTAACTCAGATGTTAAAGTAGGTATTTTGAAAAACCCTTTATTTCTGATATATTAGACTGATGTCACTATTTATAGGTACAGTCAAGATGTACCTCGACATTCTATTCCATTCTCCTTTACTATAAAGATTCCGTCTCCATTGCAAAGAGCCGTAGATTATGGGTTTAAAAAATATTCCGTAAAAGATAAGAGCTTTCAATTATACCTTTAGCCTTAAATAATTTCAGGTAATTCCAAGGGGTTGAATATATTCGGATATCACCTCATATGGTTAACAGTACAACATATTTACACGATTATATTTTTGTGTTAATATCTATACTAGATATGGAAAATTTTAAACAATGGCATGAGACAAGACGAGTTGAAGAAAATGGATTAGTTTATTTAATTAAAGCTCATATTCCTAATAGTTATGAGATGAGAAATGAAATAAGTTGGCTGACAAATACTTTATTTACGTCTTTAGACTCTTTTAGGGTTCCAGAAGTTAAATCAGCATCTGTTGATGAGGGTTATATAAAAATGGAATATGTTGATGTAAAAAAACAACCTACAAAAGAAGAAGTTCTTGCTTATTTAATAGAGAGTGCTTCTGAGCTACATTCACTAATTAAAACTGATCAACCAGTTTTAAGAACTAGAACAAAAGCTAGTGAATATAATTCGTATGTAAGAAAATTTACCGGAGATAGAATAGAAACGGTAAGTGGGAGTTTTGATTTAGACAGGGAAGTTTCTGAGTGGATACTTGCAAAAATTGACAAGCTCGCAACAAAATATTTCTCTATAGTTCATAGAGATTTAAGATTAAGGCATCTTCTTGTTCCAGAAGAAGGAAAACCGAGTTTAATAGATTGGGAGTATTCAAATATTAGTGATCCAGCTCAAGATTTAGCCAAACTAATTTATGATTGTGTTGTGCAGCATGGAATGGATAAGGGTCTCGTATTAAGAGAAATAGTAGATAAATATGCTCATAACACAAAAATTTCTAAAGATGAATTAGAAAAGAAAATATCAATATTTCTTCCAATTATTCCACTAGAACATTGCGCTGCTTTTGTGAAAAGAAAACCCGAAGGCTATGAATTAGAAGTTCAAAAAGATTTAGCATATATTTTTTCACTATATGAAGAAGAAAAATAAGATTTTTATAATAACTGAATGTCCATATGTTGGTATTTTTCAGGCGATTCTTGTTTTATCGCCAGAATTAAAAAATTTGGGATTTGAATTGAATTTTATTTTTCCAGAAAAAAGTAGAAATAGATACGGAGAACAGCAAATTGAGCATGAGCAAATTTTAATAAAATACGGTAAAATTATTCATTTACCACTTCGCCGAAAACTTCATTATATTTTGTCCGATGTTTTTTATCTTGGGAGGTTTTTTAAGAATAATAAACCCGATATTGTAATTAGTTTTACAGAATATTCAGGGAAAATATGTCGTTTTTTGTACAACAGAAAATTAATTAAAAATTACTACCATGCCCCACAGTGTATAGGTATTAAACGTAAGAAAAGATTCCATCAACTTATAGAATTTCTTTTTGAAAAACTATTATACAAGAATACAGATTATTATTTAGCATGCGGACCATCAGAATGTTATTTATTAAATAAAAAATACAAAGTACCACCAGAAAAAATTATTTTATGTCCAAATTTTAAAGTTATAGAGGTTGCCTCGTTTGAGAAGAAAAAAAAATATGAATTTATCTATGTTGGAAGGATGGTTAGGGATAAAGGGGTCTATCAACTGTTGGACATTTTTAAAATCCTAAATATGTTAGATAAAATAATTATGATAGGTGATGGCAGGGAGTTGACGAAGCTTAGAAAAAAATATCCAACTGTTAATTTCTTAGGAAGAATATCTCCAGAAGAAGTTATGTCTTACTTATTGGTTTCTAAGTTCTTTGTTTCAAATAGCGTAATAGAGGGGTTACCATTTTCTTTAATAGAAGCAATGCAAGCAGGGGTGATTCCGATAGTTTCAAATGTAGAGGGGCATATGGATTTAATTTTTAATAATAATAATGGTTTTTTGTACAATAATCAACTTGAATTCATTAACTGTATTTTTAAAGTTCAGTTGCTTGATGATAAGGAGCAAGATAGAATTTCTTTCTTGGCTAAAAATACAATTACAAATTTGACAAGAATTGCAAAAGAGAGTATTAAAACTAATTTTCAAAAATATGAATAAAGAACTAGAATTGTGGGCACATGTGGGAGTGTATGGAATTTATATAAAAAATTTAAAGGTGTTACTTATAAAAAAAAGTAGAGGCCCTTATGAAGGAATGTTTGATCTGCCTGGAGGTAAGATAGAAAAAAATGAAACTCTAGAACAGGCATTAAGGAGAGAATTTATCGAAGAAGTTGGTTGTGAAATTAAAGATTTGAATTTTTTGAGTATGAATGAATATTTTTGTGAATATAAAACTGCGAAAGAAGTTCTACTCAACTTTCATCATACGGGAACGTATTTTCTAGTATCACTTTTTTCTGATGATATTAAGATTGGTGCCGACGGAGAAGATTCTTTAGGATCTCAATTTGTAGATATCCAAGATTTGGATAATGTAAAAATATCTCCTATTGCCAAGCCAATGATTTTGAAAGCAATTAAAGATAATTTGATATAGATATTATGAATATCAAACAAAGAATTAAAATACTAGACCTTCTAAAGACAGATTTACTTAATTCTCTTCACAATATCGTTTCTATATATGTATATGGAAGTACTCTATATAAAGCTTTCGGAAGCCTGAGTGATATCGATCTTATTATTGTTTTTGAAAAAAAATTAAGTGTTAATAATTTGGAATTTATAAAAACGCTAAATCAAAAATACAAAAATAACGGAATAAAATTGGATATTAGTATTCATACTGTTGATGAAATGATTGGTACACGAGATAAATTATTTTGGCATAATAATAGAGCTGTTTTTATTCAAAAGGAGATTCTAATGTATGGTAAATTGATATATGGAAAAAAATTATTTGATGATAATATTTTTTCTGATTATGAACTCAAGGAAGAATGTATAAAAGTAATAAACTCATTAAAGTACAATGCACGAAAGCTTATGATTTCTTCTTTAGATGAAGACATTCTTAAAAGAAGACTATTGAAACTTTCTTTAAGTAGTACTATTTATGCACTTGCTTTTTATGACATTCTTCCTAAGAATAGGGATGATATATGTGATGTATTTGATAGAAACTTAAATTTAAAAATTAAAGCAAAGGAACTATTAAAATTAAAAATGAAAAATTATGGTAGTGGGCTTTCTTCTTTGAAAGTCAAAAATAAAGTTTTAAATTTTTTAAACGAATTAGACTCAAAAGTATATTATGATTTTAAAAAATCATAATAGCTGAATACCAGCTATTTCTAGGCTTTTATTGTTTACTTCAATAATTTTAGCGATTGGTATTCCCATTAAATGAATCGCTTCAAGTTCTAGTGTCATTGAGGATTTAAAGAAAGCAGGGTCATCGCTTCCTATACCTATGAGAACATTTTTTCGGATTAATTCCTTGATTGGGTGATCCTGAATATTTTTTATTGATCCAGTTTTATTATTTGAGATAGGGGATAATTCTATTAGTATTTTATTTTTTAAAATTTTATTCAATATTTTTGGGTGATCTTGGAATGCTACTGCATGGGCTATTCTTTTTGGTTTGATGTTGACAGTATTTAATAGAGAATGGTTTAATCCTATAAATTCTCCTACATGTAAACTTACAGGTATTTTGTTAGCTATAAGCTTTTTAAAATCATTTAAAAATAATATTGTTGGGTACTTTCTTTCATTGCCATTAAGATCAATGCAAAGTCGTAAATCTTCAGGACAAGCGTTGAACACTTCATTTACTGCTTGAACAGATTCAATTCCATCTTTTCTATTAATTCCAAATTTAATCTTACATTTTATTCCTATAGTTTCTCCAAAAGCACAACCTAATTTTATTCCATTAATAATAGAAGGTATTTTCATACCCCTATGTATTAAACCAAATGGATTTATTGTTATTTCGACATATATTACATTATCATCTACCTCTCTTTGTAAGACTAATTTAATTGCCTCGCACAGGCCTTTTTCTGTGGATATAATTTTTTTTGCTATATCCCAAATAGTATTATTTTGGAATATATACTTATTTTCCAGTGGTTCGAATAAGGATATATCAATCTTTGTAATTTTAGATAAATATCTTAAATCATCCGCAGTTAAAGCTCCAGTGAGATGTAAATGGAAATTTGCTTTCTTTAGTGTCTTTAATTCGTTCATTTCAAAATTTAATTATACAAGACAAAATTAAAAAATACAATACAACCTTTATTTAAAATGTGACTTTTGCGTTGTATTTTGGTATATTATTGGGATGTCACTATCTATAGGAATCGTAGGTCTTCCAAATGTCGGTAAATCGACATTGTTCAATGCGCTTACAAAAAAGAGTGTTCCAGCAGAAAACTATCCTTTCTGTACTATCGACCCATCTGTTGGTATAGTTCCTGTGCCTGATGACCGACTATATAAACTCGCAGACTTTTCAAAAACCAATCGGACGATACCAGCCGTTGTAGAATTCGTCGACATCGCAGGGCTCGTCGAGGGTGCAAGTAAAGGTGAAGGCCTAGGTAATAAATTCCTCTCAAATATCCGAGAAACGGATGCCATCCTACACATGGTGCGTCTTTTCCCGATTGCTGGCGGTGCAACCGAGATAGCTCACGTTTACGGCAATGTAGACCCAGTGCGAGATATGACTGTTATAAACTTGGAGCTAATACTTGCCGATTTCGAAACTGTCACCAAGAGAATAAACAATTTACAAAAAGACGTAAAAAGAGGCGACAAAGAGGCTATCATAGAAGAAACTGTTCTAAAGCGAATCGAACAAATTTTAGAACAAGGTAAGTTGGCAAATATTGTTGAAACAACAGAAGAAGAATTAAAGAAAGTAAAACAATTGAATTTGTTAACAATGAAGCCGATGATCTATGGTCTAAATAAAAAAGCTGGAGTGAAAAATCTCGATGAAGAAAAGCCAGAGTATTTCAAAGAACTTACTGATGACATTTTAAAAAGTGGCTCACAGTTTATACTCATCGATGCAAAAATCGAAGACGAACTAAAAGACTTCGAAGGTGAAGAAAAAGAAATGTTTCGTCGTGAACTCGGTGGTGAGCATGACGGTATAAATGACCTGATTTCTGGTTGTTACAAATTACTAGGGCTCGATACATATTTTACAACCGGAGTCGAGGAAACTCGCGCGTGGACAATAGCCAAAGGTAGCACCGCACCAGTTGCAGGCCAAGCCATCCATACCGATTTTAAAGACAAATTTATCAGAGCTGAAATAGTTTTCTGGAGCGACTTATTAGACGCTGGTTCTTATGGTGAGGCACGGTTGAAAGGCAAAGTTCGCACCGAAGGCAAAGAGTATATTGTTAAAGATGGCGATGTAATTGAATTTAAGGTATAATATTACAATGGAAAATTTTTTAATTATTACAATAAGAATTATATTAATACTTTTAGTAGTTGGTTCTATTTTTATGAGAATTAAAACAGGAAAGAAAATACAAAAACTACCTAAAACAGAAACAAAGCCTATATCAAAGATAAATTTTATTTTAATTTTTGTTTCACTTGCTGGATTGATTATTGATCTGATATTTTATTTTTATTATATTAATATTGAAATACAATTTATTCATGAAGTATATGAATATATAATGTTAAAAATAATAGTAATTTTTATGATTACATATTCAGCTTTTATTTATTTTTTATCAAAATTACCTTTTTTTCAAATAGTTCAGGTTAAAGGTATTGATGATATTTTAGGTTTGCATGGTGTTTATGCTGGGTATAAAAACTTTAATCAAACTAAATTAAATAAAGCTATCGCAAAATTTATAATGTTACTACTAGTTTTAGGAATAATGATCATACCAATGATAATGGGGTTTAGTATTTAAAAATTTGATTAAAAAAATTAGAATAATGGGGAATTCTGATTATTGGGGGACGAGTACAGAATTTTGACATCTAAAAAAATACATCTTATGTTTAAAGTGAGTATATTTTGTAAATTAAATAATCTAAAAAAAAGAACAAATGAAAAAAAGAAAATCAATGGGAATTCCAAGCGGATTACGAGACTTATCACCAAAAGATTCAGCCTTTAAAGACTGGCTCGTATATACTATTGCAAGTGTTTATAAAAAATACGGCTTTTTGCCTATTGAGACACCTCTCGTAGAATTTACTGAGACTCTCTCTGGTGAAGTTACAGACTTCAATCTCTATTCAGTTTCGCCTTCGAAAGAGCGCAAGACTGGTACAGCTCAAAGTTTGTCTCTTCGTTTTGATCAGACTGTTCCACTTGCGCGCTATGTGGTAGACCACATGAGTGAGCTTGCACTACCCTTTAAAAGGTCGGTGTTTGGACCCGTATTTCGCGGAGAAACTGCTCAGATAGAGCGAGGGCGATATCGACAATTTGACCAATTTGATGTAGACATTGTTGGTTCTGCCAATATTGCAAGTGACATCGAAGTCTTGCTTTGTATGTGTGACACTATGAACGCTATTGTAGGTAATGGTAAATTTATCATTCGTACAAACACCCGAAAATTGCTCGACTGCTTACCAAAACTTTTTGGTTTTGCAGATGATAAACTTCGTGCTGTTTTAATAGAGCTTGATAAACGCGACAAGGTTTCGACTAATCTACTTTTAGCATCTCTTGTTCAAATTGGACTTTCTGAAGCTTCTGCACTTGCCCTCATTGACTTTGGAGCTACCACTGGAAATCCTATTGAAGTTTTGGCTAAAATCAAAAGTTCTTGCGGAGAAATCCAAGAAGCAAAAGAAGCAATAAATGATCTTCAAGCAGTTGCAAATACCCTTGAGGCTTGCGGAGTAACTGAAGTAGAATTCGACATGTCTATTATCCGTGGACTTGCTTACTACACTGGAATGGTTTTTGAAACCAATCTAGTAGACGCACCACAATTCGGTTCTGTGTATTCAGGTGGACGATATGATGGACTAGTAGAAAGCTTTGGAGTGAGAGCATTGCCAGCAGTGGGTGCAAGTGTCGGAGTAGACCGATTGGTTTCCGCCTTGCAATCAATGGATTTTATTATCCCAAATCAGACTAAAAAAGTAATAGTTCTGATTCAGGATAGTATTGCAAATGCGTATGCTTTCAAAGTTGCAAACATTGTTCGCAGTCTTGGACTTGTTTGTGAGGTGTATACTGGTGGTAAATCAAAACTTGGTGATCAATTTGCGTATGCAGATAAACTGGGCTATGATTATACGATAGTAGTAGGCACCACTGAACAAGAAAACAATTCGGTCAATCTGAAAAATCAGAAAAATCGAGAACAAAAAACAATTCAATTAAATTCTTTAACATTAAAAATATTTTAACAATGAAGACTTATATGTAATTAACGCTGCAGGGGGAAATCCAACAGCGATTCGAACAATCAAAAACCAGCTCACAAGAAAAAACTATGAAAGGTTTGGTGGTGAGTTAATGCTTGAAACTGAAAAATATGGAGTAGAGCAAACTGGTTTTTTACTTCAAAGTTCCAACGGAGAATTCCACTTTGAAATGAGTGGAGGAGAGTTTTGTGGAAACGCAGCTCGTTCTGCAGCAATTGTGATTAGTCAGATTACCAATAAGCCAGAAAATAGTTTTACTATGTCTGGGTACGCTGGGGTAGTCCAGTCTAGGGTTATAGATGATAATTATATTCGCTGTGAATTTAAAGGCCTTCCAGTTTTAAAACGAGAAGTTTCAGTTGAAGGATCAACAGCAACACTCGTTGATTTGGGAGGAATTGTACATGTTGTGATCAAGGCTGATTTTCCAAAAGAATATGAAGTTATTCATAAGCAAATTACTCAGTCTTTAAAACTTCAAGACAAAGATGCCGTTGGTGTGATTTGGATTAAGCAAAATGCTGATAGTGTAAAAATTGATCCAGTTGTTTGGGTTAGAAGTATAGATACTTTTTTCTACGAAACAGCTTGCGGGTCTGGCACAATTGCTGTTTCTGCTACTACAGGTGTACAAAAAATTACACAACCTTCTGGACAAGACATTGTTGCTACAATCGCAAACGATAGTGTTGTTTTAGAAAGTGCAATGGATATTGTATTTGAGGAGAAAGAGGCAGTTCAGTATGTGCAAGTCTTTGACTTAAATTAAATATACAAAGATAAGTTCATTTCTTTGTACAAGGATGTATTTTCTGAAGCACCTTACTTTGAAGAATACAGAGATCATTGGGTGGAGGAACATGTTTGGAATTTCCACATCAATGAGGGTTGTCTTTTTATAGCGTTAAATAAAGACAATGTTGTTGGTTTTGGTGGAGCTATTCCTGTTGTAAAAGACAAAAAGATTTTTGACTTTTTGAAAACACAACATGAGTTACCGTTTGTTTTAGACAAAACGTTTTATATGTCTGAACTTGGGGTATTAAGCTTGTTTCGTAAATCTGATTTTCATATCGGTGTAGAGTTGGTTAAAAAGAGAATTCAATATGCAAAACAAATTGGATTCACTAACTACATCATGCGTACAGCTAAAGATGATTCAAATTCAAAAAGGTTGTATCTAAACATTTTAGGAGCTATTGAACTTCAGGGTGTTGTGCAAAATGTAGAAGAAAATCCGGACGAGATTGCCTCTGTAAGTAAGCAGAGAATTTACCTATACGGTAATATAAGTTAAATTATCCCTCTATTTTGAGCAATCAAAATAGAGGGATTTTTATTTATTTTTTTGCTAAAAAATGCTATTGTATAAGATATGATTACAACAATAGAACAACTATTAAATATACCCATCATGGAATCTAATGAAAAAATGTTGGTTGTTCAAGAGTTAGTACCTAGTATAAGGTGTGAGTATTATAAATTAGATATGATTCCACTACTAGGAGATAAATTTTATTTACGAGAAAGTGTTATTTCTAAACTAAAACTAGCTCAAGAAAAATTGCAACAAATAAGCCCAGGTGCATTCTTTCGTATCGCCTATGGATATAGGCACCCCTATATTCAAAATGCTTATTTTGAAACACGTAAAAAAGAAATGTCTGAGAAATATCCAAACATAACAGAGATTGAATTAATCTTTAAGACTCACTTACTAACTGCGCACCCTGATGTTGCTGGGCACTCAACTGGTGGAGCAGTAGATATAACTATTGAAGATAAAAACGGAGTGTTTGATATGGGGGTGTAAAATTGCAGATTTTTCTAGTAATTTAATAAAAACTTACGCTGAAGGTCTAACAAATGAACAGATTCAAAATAGAGCACTTCTTAGAGATTTATTATTAAGGCAAGGATTTGCGCCTTTTGAGGGGGAATGGTGGCATTTTTCTTATGGTGATCGTGAGTGGGCAGCATATTACAATAAAGATAATGCAATTTATGATGTATTTGTCATTAACAAATAGACAAATTTTGAAAGGTAAGAGTGTTTTTTAGATATAAATTTTTACACCAAATAAATTTGGATTAATTGGTTTAGTATATTAGCTTTATATTTAAAGGAAATCCATGCTGGATTTCTAAAATCGTTCATTTAAAAAATAAAATCATGTATACCAGTAAGATGAAGAAAATAGTAATTTTTGACCTTGATTCCACATTGATAGGCAAATCTTATGAACTAACATTGCCTCATGATGTTGTTCAAGAAAAATTCCGTCTGTTTCAAGAACAGGGTAATATTGTAGGATTGTGCTCAGATTCACCAATGCCAACAATGAAGAGGTGGGCAGAAAAATGTAATATCAAAGGTTCACGAAATTCAATTAAAAGAAATCCAATCTTTTTTTGGAAAAAGTAAAAGAATATGGCGTACAACTTCATTTCGATTTAAACATGAAGTATGGGATACTTATTGTTCATA
This sequence comes from Minisyncoccota bacterium, assembly GCA_043771685.1. GTDB lineage: Bacteria > Patescibacteriota > Minisyncoccia > Phycocordibacterales > UBA9973 > UBA8515. Next base: position 36,526 of record JAYVGX010000034.1, on the reverse strand, counting down.
TTGATTCGAGTAGCAAGAAACAAATCGTTCTTTATCTTTGCAAAGAACATATTGAATTTGAAAAGATAATGATCGGAAACAGTATTCAAGATTTTCTTGATTCAAAATTAGTTAAACAATTTGGGGTTATAAATGGTGATTCAGAATATCTCGACAAGTGTGATAAGATTTCAACCTTACCACTTACTTAAGAATGTTTTGAACTACTTGGAATTTAATTTCCTGTTAAATTATTTACTTCTGACGGATAAACACGAAGTCATCACCATTTGGAGGGGTGGTTTTTTATTTTGTCAAATTCATGGCGGTGTATTTGACAAAATGGAACAATATATGCTTTTATTTTTATAAAATAAATAAATAAAGTATGCAAAAATTATTTGTAATAACTGAAGACGTAAGGACTATGTCAAGGTTTGGGGATTATCATTTAAGGGATATTATTGCCCGTTATATTTCACAAAGTGTTTATATGCATTGTGAAAAATTTATTTCAGGTAACACGGTTTTGCTTTTTGAAAAATAAATAACTAACTGGATGACAAAAGTTTCGCCTCGAGATGTGGTTGTGCGGACAGACGCTTTTTCTGATAAGATTGTAAGCCCTTTTTCTCTAAAGCTTACTCGTGGAATTGACCAAAATTTTAAAAAAATTGACGTTCAACTTCCTAAGTATGGATACAATGATTTACCTTCTCAGCTTAGAAACTTAGGGTTGTACTACGAGCATACTTTACTTGACGATATTGTATTTAGTGGTCAAGATTGTAAAGAGTTGATTGAAACAGCAAAAATAATGGATGTATTTTTTAAGAAAGTTATAGCTGGAGTTGTCTTTGGTCAAGGAAAAGAGATTTTAAATAAGTTGGGAGTAGTAGTAGAGTCACTATATAATTTTAGTGATATTTTAAATGAATCTTATGTACGACATTTCTTGCCAGGATTTCCTGAATCTGGGAAAACATTAGTAAGTAATGATGGATCGTATTTTCATGTTCCTTATTTATTACCATGGGGTAATCCTGTTGTTTGGGCATCTGTTCCTAAAAAAAATGCTTTAAAATTTTCTATTGCATGCATAAAGACAACTATTGAGTTTTGGGAGGAAGTTCATCCATCTGTCGGTTTCTTTGAAGTACCGGCTGTTATTTTTGATCCTTCTGTTAAAAGTAATAGTTTGAGATTTGTAGATTATTTGTATGAATGTAAAAAACGATTAACTTAAAATATAAGCAGTTTGTATATAAATATATAAACTGCTTTTAATTTATTTACTCATTACCTCACCTAATAATGTTACCAAGAATTAATTTTGGCTCAATTATTTTTAATACACGAAGTATATCATAAGTAGTACTCTGAATCTTTCTGTATTTTTTTGATTAAAATATTGGTTTATTTTTTTTGATTAGATTATTGTGTTTTCCCGCAAAACTATCTTTCTTTAGTATATGGTGTCATTTGTAAATCTTTACTTTTTGATTGCTAACTTTCTATGATACCCAGTTGTAGCACTAAATTCATCTAAAATCTTCTTCTTATCTATCTTTCTCGCCTTGTTTTAAATGAATTTTCATATATGCTAATCCTTGGTATGGTTTCTCCTTTGAGGTATATGTGTGAGTACATTGCCAGTAGATGAGTGCCAGATGAAGTGTTGCGTTTCAGGTTAGAATTCGCGTCAATAAGATTGACATATATTGTCTGTGTGTTATATTTAAGAAAATAGATTTTTTCACTTTAAATATATGAAAAATGAAAAGACGGAAATTGATACTGGATGATGTCCAGTATCATCAAATTCTTGTAAACGTAAGGGATGCTCACGATAGGATTCAAGAAATCTTAAATTGTTATTACAAACAAAAAAGACTAAAAATCAAAGGAGAACCATGGACTCGAATAGTCTTAAATAATAAACCAGATTATTTAAGATTTGATCCTGAAAAATGGATGTCATTTGTAGAGATTTATCTACAAAAAAGACGTGACAAAAAAAAGAAAATCGTAGAAAGTATGATCGAGATTTCTTCTCAATATGCTTTGTTTTAATAAAATAAATTTTTTAAACTTTAAATTCTAAAAATATGAGAATATTTCTTTTAAGAGATCCAAAAACTGGTGAGGTTTGTATTATAAACGATGACACTAGTTATCAAGAAGTAAAGAACCTTTCCATAACAGTAAAAATTAAAAAAATGGATATTAAATATTCATTAAATTAAAAAGAAAGGCGCTAACTTCCATTAGCGCTTTTTTTATTGTATAATAGTAGGATGAATTTATTAAATGAAAAATGTATACCGTGCGAGGGCGGAGTAGATCCTTTAAGTAAGGCTGATGCCGAGGCGATGATAAATTTCCACGTCAAAGACTGGATTCTTTCAGACGACGCCAAAAGTATCTCTAAAAAGTTTGAATTTAAAAATTTCGTTGAAGGTTTGTCTTTTGCGAATAAAGTTGGCTGTATCGCCGAATCTGAAGGTCATCATCCAGACATACACTTAACTAATTATAAATTTGTAACTATAAATTTATCTACCCACGCTATCAACGGCCTGTCCCAAAACGACTTTATCGTAGCAGTAAAGATAAATAATATATAGAATATGAAAAACGATTGGGGAAATGTTGCGGGTGTTTTAAAAAAGGATGCTGTTGTTGTAATACCAACCGATACTATTTATGGGCTTGTTTGTTCTGCATATTCGAAAAAGGCTGTAGAGAGAGTTTATAAAATAAAAGGTCGTGATGAAGGTAAAGCGTGTATCGTACTTGTAAACAGTTTCGAGAATTTGAAAAAGTTTGGAGTGCAATTAGGAGAAGAGGGCCAAAAATTCCTTCGGAATTTTTGGCCTGGGAAACTAAGTGTTATCCTACCAATAGAAGATAAAAAAATACTAAAAGATTTAAAATACCTGCACCGTGGTCTAGGGACTATCGCTTTCCGAATGATACCAAAGAGAAATAAAAATCTATTTAATTTAATACAAACAGTTGGTCCGTTACTTGCCCCAAGCGCTAACCCTCAAGGCATGCCACATGCAAAAAAAAGATCTGAAGCCAAAAAGTATTTTGGTACCAGTGTAGACTGCTATATTTGTGTTGGGACGAGAGACGCCAAGCCTAGTACTCTAGTAGAGTACAAAAATAATAAATTCAATGTTTTAAGACAGGGGGGTGTAAAAATTACTTTTTAGATCTGGTAACTTTTTTCTCTTGTTTTTTTAGTTCTGTTATTTCATTTATGAGTTTACCCAAGGTGTCTTCGATACGACTCATCATTTGGTCGTGTTTTTTATCTTCTTCTTCTTCTATTTTTTCTTCTTCTTCAGATTCTTCATTTATTTCTTCGACGTCTTCTTGTATCTCCTCGACATCTTTTTCGATACTCTCGACGTCTTCTTGTATCTCCTCCACATCTTTTTCGATACCCTCAACGTCTTCTTGGATTTCCTCAACGTCTTCTTGGATCTCCTCCACATCTTCTTGAATTTCTTCTAGATCACGAGCTACGGCTTTCAATTTACGAGCTTGACGATTTACAGACATTTGTATAAATATAGATAAGTATATAGCCTCATAAGACACAATAGTAGTTACAATAAGTAAAACTTTCTCGATAGCAACACCAAAAAAAGTCAGAGAAAAAATTCCCATAAAAAATATAGTATGGAAAATAAGTGATTCGAGTGATCCTATCCAACGCGTAGCTAAGATTGAGAATCTTTCCAATTTATTTATTGTTTTTCTTTCTTTTTGCATATTTCCTATTGTAACACTTTTTTGATATACTTTAAAGCATATGGAACAAAATACACAAAATAAAACTAACAAGTTTATAAAAATAGCAATTACTGTCGGCATCGTCATCGTAATGAATATGTTTTTTAATTATGCTATTTCATTTATATACAATGAGCCAGATTACAATGATTATTTTAAATCAACTCAAATCGTAAAAGAAATACAAACTCAAGATGAATGTTTGGTTATCGGTGGTCAGTGGAATGCAAATACTTACCAGCAACCTGTCCTAATAGATAGTAAGATGCAAAAAGATGAAATTAAAGGTTATTGTGATGCAAACTATACAAATCAAAAAAATTATGATGAAGCCCGCAAGATTTATGACAGAAATGTATTTATTACTCTTGTTGTGCTAGGGGTCCTGTCGTTGATAGCTGGTGCTTTTGTAACTGTGTCCGTCTTACCACTTGCATTTTCGTGGGGTGGAGTATTGTCACTGATTATCGCATCTATGCGTTATTGGAACAGTGCCGACAAACTTATAAAAGTTCTAATCCTCGGTTTTGCTCTCGGTGCACTCATCTGGCTTGCAGTGAAGAAGTTTAATCAATAATTCATTTTTATGAATCTTAAACCCGATATACCAAAGATAGAAAATAATAAAACTTCAGAAGAGATTGAAAAACAAAAGATTCATGATGAATTTATGAAACCCTTTGATGAAAAAGATGTTTTAGAACAGTTTAAAAATCATACTGAAACTGATGAATTGGATGTTTTGTATGTGAAAAAATTATCAGAAAATTTCTGTTATTATGTATACGGATTTAAAGAGGAAGATAAACTAGAAACTAAAATTGATTTTTCTTTAGTTGAAAATTACAAAAATTTAAAGAATTACAAAGTCTCAGCTTCTCTTCGTTTCAAAGAGAGTGTCCCAAATACAAAAGGAGAAGTTTATTGGAAAATGAAGCATAGGTTTATAAAATCAAAAGACGATTTAAATATTTCTGGAACAGATTTTCTTAAAAAAGCAGAGGAATATTTTAAAATTCTTAAAATGAATAGCATAACTAATGCAAAAGGTATAGAGGCCTATACTTCACAACCATCTGTAACAGAGTGGTTAAAGAAAAATAATTTTAAATTAAGAGGAGAAAAAATAGCAAATCCGGATGATTATTTTGAGTATAAGGATGGTGTATCAAATTTAAAAGATAAAGATAATTATGAATTAATAAAAGTTTGGCATTCAACTCGTAAGTATATGAAAGACGAATACATTGTAAATAAACAATGGAGAAATGATGAAAATTATGGTGACAAATGGAAGCAAGCTTTAAATATAGACACGCCTAATGTAATTGAAATATATAAAAATAATGAAATAGGAGAACATGAAATAACACAAATGATTAATAAGGGTTATATACCAAGATTTTGTTTGGAAAAAGATTTGTAATATAGTATATAATATAGATATGAAAAACTACGATCATAAAAAAATAGAAAAAAAGTGGCCCGCCTCCGCAAAGCTACGGACGGGCAAGCAGAAAGAGTATAACCATACAAAGATCGAAAAAAAGTGGCAACGCGAGTGGGATAAGAAAAAAACTTATTCTGTTAAAAATAGCACGAAAGGAAAAGCATTTTTTGGACTTATAGAATTCCCGTACCCGTCTGGAGCAGGACTTCACGTAGGACATATACGCAGTAACACAGCGATGGATATCATCACACGTAAGCGTCGGATGGAAGGGTACAATGTTTTATACCCGATAGGCTGGGACGCTTTTGGTTTACCAACAGAAAACTACGCTATAAAAACTGGTATCCAACCAGAAAAAGTGACAAAACAAAATACTGATACTTTTCGAAAGCAATTAAAATCTGTTGGCTTCGGTTTTGATTGGGATAGGGAAATAAACACTACAGATCCGGCTTATTTTAAATGGACTCAATGGATATTTCTCCAATTGTATAAGAAAGGCCTCGCTTATAAAACTAAAACACTTATCAATTGGTGTATAAATTGTAAGATAGGTCTCGCTAATGAAGAAGTAGTAAACGGGCACTGCGAGCGTTGTGGTGGTGAGACTACAAAGAAAGAAAAAGAACAATGGATGCTTGCTATTACAAAATACGCTGATAGATTAGATAGTGATTTAGATGGTGTAGATTATCTAGAAAAAATAAAAATCCAACAACGTAATTGGATAGGGAAAAGTATCGGTAGTGAGATAGAATTTAAAATAAAAGACAGTGATGATAAAATAAAAGTATTTACAACTCGTGCTGACACTTTGTTTGGTGTGACTTATGTCGTACTTGCTCCAGAGCATGAATTGGTAGAAAAATTAAAATCTAATATAAAGAATTGGAATGATGTAGAGAAATATTTGAAAAGTGCAAACAAGAGATCTGAGCTCGATCGTACAGCAGAAGATAAAGAAAAGACTGGTATCGTACTTCAAGGTGTAAATGCTATAAACCCTGCAAATGGGGGAGTTGTTCCTGTGTGGATTGCAGACTATGTATTGGCAAGTTATGGTACAGGAGCTGTTATGGGAGTACCAAAACACGATGATCGCGATTTACGGTTTGCTACAAAATACAATTTGCCAATTATCGATGAGCCTTTAGTTGATGCAAAAGAGATAACAGAAAAAGTAAATGGAAAAATTGTTACGAAATTCAAACTTCGTGATTGGGTCTTTTCAAGACAACGCTACTGGGGTGAACCGATACCAATAATACACTGTGAAAAATGTGCTCTAACAGACCCCGACAGTCAAGGCTATGTTCCTGTACCAGAAAAAGATTTACCTGTAACACTTCCTAAAGTAAAGTCCTATGTACCGACAGATAATGGTGAAAGCCCCTTGGCTATTATGGATAAATGGGTCAATGTGAAATGCCCTGTCTGTAAAGGCCCTGCCAAGCGTGAGACTGATACAATGCCAAATTGGGCAGGAAGCTCTTGGTATTATTTACGCTATGCTGATCCTAAAAATAAAAAAGAATTTGCCAGTAAAAAAGCTTTGTCTTATTGGTTAAAAAATGGAGTGTCTTGGTATAACGGTGGTATGGAACATACGACATTGCACTTACTCTATTCTCGTTTCTGGCATAAATTTTTATATGATCTAAAATTAGTCCCGACATCTGAACCATATGCGAAACGTACGAGTCACGGTATGATATTAACCGAAGGTGGTAGCAAGATGTCTAAATCACTCGGCAATACTGTTTCTCCTGAAGAAATAATAAATAATTACGGTGCCGACACCTTGCGTTTATACGAGATGTTTATGGGTCCTTTTGATCAATCAGTTTCTTGGTCTATGGAAAGTTTGATTGGCCCACGTCGTTTTTTAGAAAAAGTTTGGAAAATTCAAGAACAAGTTTTAAATAAAAAAAATAAAACAGATTCAAATTTAGAAAAAGTTTTACACAAAACAATAAAAAAAGTAGGAGAAGACATCGAAAGCATGAGTTTCAATACCGCGGTCTCTAGTTTGATGGTTTTCGTAAATGAATTTGAAAAAACCAAAAATTTATCTGTAAATGATTTCAAGAAATTATTACAAATCCTTGCACCTTTTGCCCCACATGTAACAGAAGAGATGTGGCATGATACAGGTGAAAAGAAGTCAATTCATAAAAGTCCGTGGCCAAAGTTCGATAGTAAGAAAATAGTAGATGAAGAGATAAAAATCATTATCCAAGTTAATGGAAAAGTTAGAGCAGAAATATTGATACCAAAAGACACAAGTGAAGCAGAGGTTAAAAAACAAGCTCTAAATAATGAAACGATAATTAGCTGGACCAAAGAAAAAGAAGTTAAAAGAGTGATTTATGTAAAAGATCGACTTATTAACATTGTAGTGTAGTTTTAAAATTATTTGTGTAGTATAATAAAATCAATTATAAATAAAAATTATCATAGTATTTGTATGGAAAAAAAAACAATATCATTTATTAATAAACTCTCTTTCGTCTCACTATTCGCAACAGTGTTTATCTCTATCTTCTTCTTCTTGCCTTATTCCTCGATGTCACTTTTTGCAGCGAAAGGATTTTTCTTTTCAATAGGGATAACTATCTCTCTTTGTTTTTGGTTAGTAGCTAGATTAGGTGAAGGAGTTTTTCATATACCACGGGATAGATCAGTGTTATTTGGATTAGCTATCCCTTTGATCTTCTTGATTTCGTCATTCTTCTCTGTTTCTAAAAATCTATCTTTTTTTGGTAGTGGTTTCGAAGTCGGAACTTTTTCTTCAATGTTGATTATGTTCTTGGTATTCTTCTTGTCTGCTACTTATTTCCAAACAGAAAGGAGACTTTGGTATTTCCAGATCTCACTTTTTGCTAGTGCTGCTGTTTTAGTACTATTCGAGATAATTTTGATTCTCGGTAATTTAATTAAACCAGGTATTTTTGGCAACTTCCTAAGAAGTGTGAGCTATGGTAATTTATTTGGGACATGGACAGACTTCGCTATATTCTTCGGATTGATAGCATTGTTGTGTGTTTATACTATCGATCTACTAAAGAGTAAAGGTATCTTTAAGTTTCTACAGTATTTCCTACTAGTTTCGTCTTTTGTATTCTTAGCTATTATAAATATTTCTTTTGTTTGGATTCTAATAGGTATCTTCTCTGTTGTGTTACTTGTTTATAGTATTTCTTTCCAGCAAGCAGGTGTAGCTATCTTTCATGGTGGAGAGAATAAAAAGAAGTTCCCATTCGTAGCTATGATTTCAATATTGATTTGTTTCGTGTTTATTGTGGGAGGAACAAATATATCTTCTTTTACAAATAAATATATTCCAATTCCAAATATAGATATTCGTCCAAACATCAGTTCAACTAGTCATGTTGCTTATAAAGCATTCCTCTATAATCCTGTATTAGGAACTGGTCCAAATACTTTTATTATCGACTGGGCAAAGTGGCGTCCTATGGATATATACCTTACACCATTTTGGAATAATGATTTTTCTTTTGGTTTTGGATTTTTACCAACACTACTATCGACCGTTGGAGTTCTCGGTGCAGTAGCTTTCTTGATCTTTATATTGTCCATTCTCTACAGAGGATTTAAATTTATGAAAGTTTCTTATAAAGATAGTTTAAATAATTATTTCTTATTGAGTTTACTGTTGACCGTTATATATTCTTGGATTATTTGTATCATCTACACACCAAATGTAACGATGCTCATGATTGCATTCTTATCGAGTGGAGTCTTGATCGGTATGCTTGTTTACAATAAAAGTATTCCTGTGATAAAGTTTTCTTTCTTAGATGACCCAAGACATAGCTTCTTCTCTATACTATTATTGATGATTCTAATTATTGGAACAATCTTCTTAACTTATACATATGCAAAAAAATTTGTTTCTGTTATGTATTTTGCACAAAGTGTAAATGTCGAAAACAGTGCTGAAGGTCTCGACAAGGCTGTAATTATGCAAAATAATGCATTCGTCCTAGATAATAAAGATACTTATCTTAGATCACTTTCACAAATATATCTATCTCAGATTGGTTTTATTTTAAATAATAAAGAAATTTCTGCTGATCGTATAAAAACTAGCGTCCAACAATTAGTTAGTCAATCAGAGTATAGTGCTAAACTCGCTGTAACTAATGATAAAAAACAATACCTAAATCATCTTAATTTGGGTAATCTGTACGCTAGTTTATCTCAATTAAAAATTGAAAAAAGTTACGAAAATTCAGTCGATGCTTACAATAAAGCATTAGTACTTTCTCCAAATAATCCAAATATTATTTTAAGTCTCGCTAGATTAGAATTTAGTAATTCAAATACAGATAAAGCGATTGAATTTATCAACCAAGCCCTACAAATAAAACCAAATTATGCAGATGCTCTAATCCTAAAAGCTCAAATTTTTGTAAATCAAAATAATATAAAGGGTGCTATTGAACAGATAGATACAGCAATTTACTATTTCCCATCTGAATCCAACCTTTACTTCCAAAGTGGACAATTACGTTATGCTGATGGATCTTACTCAGAAGCTGTGGTTGCGTTTGAAAATGCAGTTTTCTTAAATAGAAACAACTCAAATGCTCGTTTCATGTTAGGTAAAGCGTATCAAAAAACAAATTCAAATGGTAAAGCTCTGGAACAATTTAAAATCTTAGAAGATATTGAGCCAGAAAATGCTGATGTAAAAGAAGCTATTAGATCAATCTCAAATCCTCCAGAACCTGTCGTAGAAAAGACAACTGAAAAAACAACTCAAAAAAATTAATAAATGGTAAAGCGTTTTATAAAATTTTTTAACAGCAAGCAAGGTCCGATAGGTGAGGCTGCTTTAGTGCTTGGAATTTTCTCTCTGCTTTCTCAAATTCTAGGTCTAATACGTGACAGAATGTTGGTGAACAGTATAGGATCAGGACCTATTTTAGATGTTTATTATGCTGCATTTAGAATTCCTGATTTCCTATACATATCTGTCGCATCGCTGGCTTCAGTGACTGTATTGTTGCCTTTCTTGGTTGATCGTATTGACGATAAAAATAATGATAAAGCTCGGATTTTTCTAAATAGTATTTTTACTGTTTATATGGTTTTCATGTTAATTGCGAGTATTGTAATAGCTATTTTGATGCCGTACATCGCACCACTAGTTGCTCCAGGTTTTAATAATGAACAACTTGTTTTATTAATCAAAATCAGTCGTATCATGCTTTTGTCTCCTATATTTATCGGACTTTCTAATATGCTCGGAACGGTTACTCAACTATTTAGAAATTTCTTTGTATTCTCTTTGTCGCCCGTTTTTTATAACTTAGGAATATTGTTTGGTGTAGCTTATCTATATCCAAAACTAGGTGTTACAGGACTCGCATTTGGTGTGGTTATCGGTGCTTTGTTGCATTTATCTATACAGATACCTGTGATTATTTCGCATGGCTTTTTCCCATTATTTACTAGTAAAATATCTTGGACAGAAATTTATAAAGTTGTCAGAACTTCTTTCCCTAGAACTGTTGCTTTGTCTTGTACGAGTTTAGTATTTATAGTTCTGATATCTCTTGCTTCATTATTAGTACCTGGTTCTATTTCTCTTTTTACTTTTTCTTATAATCTACAATCAGTACCTGTCGGCATTATCGGTATTTCTTATTCTGTAGCAGCTTTTCCTGTATTAGTTAAATCATTTTCCAATAAAGACATGGATGCTTTTGTTAAACAAATAGTTTCTACTGCAAGGAGTATTATTTTCTGGTCATTACCTATAATCGCATTACTCGCTGTTTTGCGTGCACAGATAGTACGTGTAGTTCTGGGCTCGCAGAGATTCTCTTGGTCAGACACACGTTTAACAGCTGCAGCTGTAGCATTGTTTATAGTGTCTTTAGTTACTCAAAGTTTAGTTTTGTTGTTGGTTCGTTCATACTATGCTTCAGGAAATACAAAAAAACCACTTCTAATAAGTGTATTTTCTTCTATTATGATTATAATTTTCGCTTTTCTATTCCTATTTATTTTTGAAAATTATCCATTTATTCTTTCTAACCTAGAATCCTTATTGAGAGTTCAGCACGTTTCAGGTACTAAACTCCTGGCTTTACCATTGGCGTATAGTATCGGTTCTTTTTTAAATTTTATTTTACTTTGGATTTATTTCAAAAAAGATTTCTTCCCATATCATTCGTCTGAGTTGTTCCAGAGCTTCTTGCAGAGTGCAGTTGCTTCTGTTGTGATGGGTACGACTTCTTATGTTATGTTGGGGATTTTAGATAATATACTAGATATAAATACTGGTTACGGTATCTTGTTGCAAGGTCTCTTTTCAGGACTCATTGGTATAGGATTGGGTGTTATAATTCTGGCTCTCATGAAAAACAAAGAATTATTCGATTTAATCGATACTCTAAGTCACAAATTCTGGCGTGGTCGGGTTATAGCTCCAGAACAGAAAGAACTTTAGTTTAAGATTGTCTTTTTAAATAAGCTTTGCTTTTTAAGCTTTTTTTGGTATATTTTATAGATGTCATTATTTCGCTCTATATTTAAATACGTCTGGCCGTCTATGCGAAAATACAAGTTTTTGTTTTATGGTTCTTTTCTATTATTCGGAATAAGAGCTTTATTGGAAAATGTTATTAAGCCAATTTTCTTTAAAAGAATCATAGATAATTTATCTTCATCTGTGGATGAGATGAATCGTTTACTACTAGAACCTACTCTGCTTAATTTAGTTCTTATAATTGTAATAATAAATTTTTCTTTAACCTTAATTTCAAGATTAGGAAAGTTTATGATTTATGATTTTGAAATAAAAGTTATAAAAGAATTACGCAACTTTTCTTTTAGTAAAATCACAAATAATTCACAAACATTTTTTGCCAACACGTTCGCTGGTTCTTTAGTAACAAAATCTAATCGTTTTGTGCGATCATTTGAAACAATGTTTGATATATTGATCTATCAGTTTTATGGAACCTTGATTGCATTCATAGGTATGTTTTTTGTTTTGTATAATCAATCAAAACAAGCTTGTGTCGTTTTCTCTCTTTTTGTTTTTATTTATATTCTTATAATAATTTTATTCTTAAAAACGAAAATTATTTATGATGCTGATGAATCTACAAGTGATTCAAAATTAAGTGGTAGATTATCTGATGTCTTTGGCAATATGTTAGCAGTTAAAATATTTTCTGCAAAAAAAAATGAAAAAGAAAAATTTAGAGAAATAACAACTCAGGCAGAAACTAAAAGTAAAAAAGCTTGGTTTTTTGGAGGAAAAATAGAAATAGCTCAGGCTCTTTTTGGTTCTATAACATTAAGTTTATTATTGTATTTACTTATAAAGCTTTGGCTTAAGGGTCAAATAAGTACAGGAACAGTAGTTTTGATACAAACATATATGATTACTATTTATGAGAAACTTTGGGATTTAAGTAATGCTATGATGAAGTTTACAAAATCTGCAGCAGAAATGAAAGAGGTTGTCGAAATATTTGAAACAGTTCCAGATATCGAGGACCCTAAAAATCCAGAGAAATTAAATATGACCAAAGGCCATTTGGTTTTCAACAATGTTTCTTTTTCTTATAAAAATGGACAAGAAGTATTTTCGAACTTTTCTATAGATATTGCACCTGGCGAAAGAATTGGTTTGGTTGGCCACTCGGGTGCAGGTAAGTCTACTTTTACTAATTTGATACTGCGTTTTTCTGATGTATCTGCTGGAGGTGTAACTATCGACGGACAAGATATCCGCAATGTGACTCAAGATGATTTACGTTCTGTTATTTCTTATGTACCACAAGAATCAATTTTATTTCACAGGACAATTCGCGAAAACATTGCTTATGGGAAAGACAATGCAACAGATGAGGATGTTATAGAAGTTGCAAAGAAAGCCTATGCTCATGACTTTATCGAAAAGTTACCTTACAAATACGAAACATATGTTGGTGAACGTGGGGTCAAACTCTCTGGTGGTGAAAGACAGCGTGTAGCTATCGCTCGCGCGATGATAAAAGACGCTCCAATACTTATTTTAGACGAAGCAACATCGTCGCTTGATAGTGTAAGCGAGACATACATTCAAAAAGCTTTTGATGAATTGATGAAAAATAAAACCACAATCGTCATCGCCCACAGACTCTCTACAATTTCTAAAATGGATCGCATCATAGTTCTCGAAGATGGAAAAATAACCGAACAGGGAACTCATGCCGATCTCATAGCCCGCGGCGGCGACTATGCAGACTTATGGAATCACCAAGTTGGTGGGTTTATAGAGTAGCCTTTATTTTTAAGCATTTTTCTGTTAAGATATACAAATGGATACAAAATCTATTAGGAATTTCACAATTATAGCCCATATTGACCATGGGAAATCGACTCTTGCCGATCGCATGATAGAACTCACTGGTACTATCGAAAAACGCAAAATGAAAGACCAAGTTCTCGACTCGATGGAACTTGAGCGTGAGCGTGGTATCACAATCAAGATGCAGCCCGTTAGAATGGACTACCAAATTGGTAATGAAAAGTTTATTTTAAACCTTATCGACACACCCGGGCACGTGGACTTCTCCTACGAAGTCTCGCGGGCTCTAAAGGCGGTAGAAGGCTCTATATTGCTCGTAGATGCGACTCAGGGTGTCCAAGCACAAACTCTGACAACTCTCAATCTAGCTCGAGAACTCGGGCTCGTTATCATACCTGTTGTTTCAAAAATCGACTCACCTTTGGCACGAGTAGACGAAGTAAAGATGGAGGTTGCAGTATTGCTCGACATTGACCCCGACACTATCATGGCTGTTTCAGGACGCACAGGTGAGGGTGTAAAAGAATTGCTAGCTGAAGTTGTAAAAAGAGTCCCAGCCCCAAAAGAATATGAAATTATTCAAAATAAAGCATCGGCTTTGGTTTTCGATTTCAAATACGACAACCATCGCGGAGTTATAGTTTATATTCGTGTCATAGAAGGAAGTTTCAAAAAAGGTGAGCAACTGTTGTTTGCTGTTTCAGAAGAAAAATTTATTGCACTCGAAGTCGGAGTTTTCTCGCCAAGTGAAATACCCAAAGACAGTCTATCTACTGGTGAAATTGGTTATGTTGTAACTGGTATCAAAAAACCAGGAATAGCCTCTGTCGGTGATACTATAACTTATGCAAAGAGACCAGTTATGCCTTTGCCTGGTTATATGAACCCAAGTCCAGTTGTTTGGGCTTCGGTTTATCCGGAAAGTCAGGATGATTTTACGAATTTAAAACAAGCCTTGTCACGTTTACGTTTATCGGACTCGTCTTTTTCTTATGAAGAAGAAGCCTCCGGTATACTAGGCCGAGGTTTCCGTTGTGGATTTCTTGGGATGCTACATTTAGAAATAATCACCGAGAGACTTCATCGTGAGTTTGACCTCGAACTGATTGTTACTTTACCGTCTATTATTTATAAAGTTACATTAAAAAATGGTAAAGAAGAAATAGTCTATTCACCACACCTTTTCCCAGACGATGGCAATGCTAACCGCGTAAGCGAACCATGGGTAGATGCTAAAGTTATCACTCCATCTATTTATACTAGCGTCCTCATGCCGTTTTTCTTTGACCACGATGCAATTGTAAAGACTACAGAGAACTTTGGTGATAATCGTTCGACCATTGAACTTACGATGCCACTGCGTGAACTAATGCGCCACTTTTTCGATGATATGAAAAGTATAACTTCTGGCTATGCTTCTATTTCGTACCAGATCACTGACTACAAAGACGCCGATGTTGTTAGGCTCGACATAATAGTCGCCGATGAGGTCATGCCTGCATTTACCCAAGTTATATCACGTCGCAAAGTCGAAGAAGAAGCCAAATTTCAAGTAGAGAAACTAAAAAATATTATCCCTCGCCAACAATTTAATTTCAAGATCCAAGGCAAAGCATTGGGGCGTATCATCTCCTCAGAGTCTGTGTCAGCGTTTCGTAAAGACGTGCTTATGCACGGTAGTAAAGTTGTCGGAGGAGGGGATGTGAGTCGTAAGAAGAAGTTACTAGAGAAGCAAAAGAAAGGTAAAAAACGTTTGCAGGCAAATGCAAAGATAAATATCTCTCACGATGTATTCCTCAAGATGATGAGAAGTGGGGACCGTTAATTATTAGAAGAAAGAAGCCGCAGAATACAGTAAAACCATACTGATTATAACTATAACAGAGATTACTGCGAATATTTTGTGCATTCTTTTTTGATTACGTTTGCTGAAAAACATGATATAATTATAGTACTTTTTATGACAAAATTCAAGCAAAATCAAAAGAACCATTTCTACCACTCAAGTCCGTTTTTTTTCTTTATATTGATTGTTATAATAGTATTTTCTTATAATTTATTTGTTTTGGTTAAAAAAGAAAAAGAAACAACCCGCAAAAAGGCAATGGTTGTTAATCAATTAGACTTATTGGCAAAAAGAGAGGACTTGTTAAATAAAGATATTGATAAATTAAAAACTGATATAGGGATAGAGGAGTCAATTCGTGATAAATATAAGGTCGCCTTCGCTGGTGAAAAAGTTGTAGCTATCGTAGATTCACAACAAACAACCTCAGAAGCTCAAGAAGAGGTTATAGATCATAGTTTCTGGGGTTTTGCAAAAAGGATGTTTAAAAAATAATTTAGTATGCTTGACTCGTATGCTATAATAAATAGAGATTAATAATAAGACCGCAAGGTAAAAATTTTATGGAAAAAGTAACAATATACAGTACAAATTCATGTCATTTCTGTCACATGGCAAAAGATTTCTTTAAAGAAAAAGGAGTAGAGTTCGAGGACTTCAATGTTGGTGAGAATCCAGAAAAAAGAAAAGAGATGATTGAAAAAAGTGGCCAAATGGGTGTACCAGTTATATTAATTAAAAATAATGTTATAGTTGGTTTCAATAAACCAAAGATAGTAGAACTATTGGGTATAACAGAATAGGTAAACAGAAAGTACACTATCGTCCTAGTATGGTAGTGTATTTTCTGTTATAATTAGTTTATGAAAAGGCTTAACAATGTAGAAATTGAATATATAATAAAATTAAGACAAACGGGTCACAGTTTGCCAGAAATAAGAAAATTAACAAATAGAGGTAATGCAACTATACATAGGTATATTCAAGAGGTAGTAGTTTTACCAAAATATATTCAAATTTTGAAAGACAAACAAGGAGGTAGTAAGGTTCGTTCTTTTAAAAAATGGCAGGATTCTGAATTAAATGCTAAAAATTTAATCGGTAATATAAAAAATAGGGATTTACTTTTTATTTTGTCGTGTTTGTATTGGGGAGAAGGCAACAAGAAAGAATTAAACTTGGTTAATAGTGACCCAGATTTGATCAGAATTTTCATTAAATGCCTAGAAGAAATTGGAGTTCAAAAAGAAGACTTAAGAATTACTTTACGTGTTTATTCTGATTTAGATAAAGATGTCGTTAGAAAATATTGGGCTAATCTTTTAAAGATACCATTAAATCAAATATTGAATGTTAATGTTCTTTACGGTAAAAAAGAAGGTAAATTGAAGTATGGTATGTGTCGTGTTAGAGTAACAAAATCAGAATATTATTTTAAATTAATAATGAGTTTAATAAAAGAAATAAAAAAATCTTTATAGAAATGCCGTCGTAGTTCAATGGATAGAACGAGGGACTCCTAAGCCCTAAATACAGGTTCGATTCCTGTCGATGGCACCAACACAGAACTCAACGGCTTTTTCAAAGCCAGAAGGTGGGACGCGCTCCGCGAGTGGCACATTAGCGATTTTGGAAATAGGTTCGAGCTTGGTACAATAAACACACTTGTGGAAAATTCGTTGACTTGTTTGAGTCATTATGTAACAATAAAAATATGTTAAGAAATTTGAAAAATATTAGTCTGTTTAAAAATTGTACACGTAAAGTGGTGTGTATTTTAAACTTGAAGACTGATTTTTGCTAACATTTCTCTCCACAAAATTTTATCAAAAACTAGTCTTTAAGCCTCAAAACTTTAAGACTAGTTTTTTTTGTTCTTTTAAAAAAATTCTAAACCCTTATTTAATTATGGAAAAAATGCCATCTTTGATCGTTCCAACAGGAACGGAAGTTTTGCTAATTAGATTAGCAAGACAAAATCAAAAACCAGTAAAAGCTAAGAAAAAACACAGACTATTTGTTTTTTACAGTGGAGGCGTAGGATCACCAATAAGGTGTCTTCGAATTCTAAAAAATAAGTATGGTGAACAACAGAATTTTGAACATCCTGTAACAAGTATGGTTGTTACAGTGGTTAAAAAAAACGAAAAAGAATTCTTTATCGAAACTGAAAACTCAACATACGAAATGAGTATTGTATAAAGAAACATTATTTAACAATAAAGGCAGTATACTACTGCCTTTTATTTTTTGTCTAAATATGCTATATTAGACCTAATGGATGAAGAAACAAAAATGCTCTTAAAAGAGGAAGTCCAAATAGCCAAAGAAAATAACAATATGTTAAAGGTGCTTGTTCGTGGTCATAAGATAAATATGATTTCACGTGCTGTGTATTGGACATTTATCATTCTTTCTTTTATTGGAGCAGGATATTTTATCAAGTCTATATTGCCAAACTTTAATGGAGTTTTGGATGCATACACAGGAGGAGATGGAACATCACAATCATCAGTCCAAGATTTAAAAGAATCTCAAATGAAATTATTAGAAGAATTGAGTAATTAAAATAGAATTAGTTTGATTTCCTTGAGTAGTTGTTTTGGTAAATAACGCAGTTTTTAAAATATAAGTTGTTTTTAAATGAAAGAAATATTATATGCTTGAGTAGCTGTTTTGGTAGAAAAAGCAATTCGTGATATAAAAGTAATGTATAAGTTTAAATTAATAATGCTTGAGTAGCTCAGTTGGTAGAGCGCTCCCCTGAAGAGGGAGATGTCGGCAGTTCAAGTCTGCCCTCAAGCACAAACAAAAAAAAGAGCGTAAGCTCTTTTTTTTTGTTTGTGCTTGAGAGAAAGTGAACAATTTCACTTTCGCGGCAGACTTGAAAGTCGGAGCGCGACGGCGCGAGACGGGATCGTGCAAATTTTCACCAGAAAATTATGCGAGATCAAGTCTTTGTTTGTGCTTGAGAGAAAGTGCCAACGCACTTTCGCGGCAGAGTATAAAAGTATCTGTGATTACAGAACACTAACGCCCTAAGCTATATCTTTCAATTACCAAAAAACCGCCTTAGGCGGTTTCGTCTTATATAGATTTAATCTTTACTTTTGTTTCTCTGTTTTTATCTATCTTTGGCATCTTGACTATCAATAAGCCGTGCTTTTCTATAGCTTCACATTGGTCTGGGTCTATTTCATCTGGAAGGTCTATTTTTCGAGCAAAAGAACCCCAGTACAGTTCTTGTATAAAAAAGTTAATAGATGATCCAGATCGTGTGTCTTCACGTTTACCACGGATGGTTATACTATCGCGAGTTATGTTAATAGATAAATTTTCAGGAGAAACACCAGCAACCATTGTCTGAACAATTATTTCATTTGGAGTGTCATAAAGATCGCAAGTAAGTTCAGCTTCTTCGTCCCAGTTATTCTCTGAAATTTCATTATGATTATGAGTAGATGGATTTTCTTTCTCGATAATATTTAACTTTTTACTATTTCCGTAGATAGCTTCGACATCGCTCTCGTCTTCGTCGCTCATTTTCATACTACCTGTTATTCTTTCAAAAAAAGATTTTTTATTTGACATATATTATTTTATAATAAAGATTAAGATCCTATGCGTTTTAATTTTTCAAAAATTAAAATATTTATAATCGCGACAATCCAAAGAAAACCAAAAACAGAAAGAAAGTTTTTGCCGCTTACATCCATTATAAAAAAATTAAAGACACTATGCAATACTATAGCAGCAGTTATTCCAAAAAATAAATAAAGAGCACGGTTTTTATTTAGATAAATAGATAGAGCGATGGCACTACCAATCATCGAGCTCGCTATCGCGTGTAAAAGAGTTGATCCAAGGAATCTTAAATTACCAGTAAACAAACTAACGATAGTTCCTACACCTAGTTCTGGTTTAAGTAAATAAAGCACATTCTCAAGAGCAGCAAAACCTAGAGCAACAGCGATTAGATACATCGGATAATCGATAGGTTCGTCTATGGAACTATGTCCATACATAATAACAGCAAAACCAGCTAGCTTCAAAAGTTCTTCGATTGCAGCCCAGACTATTATTTGAGCTGTTCCTTGTATGCCTAGATTAAAAGTAAATCGTTCTAAGGCAATAGCAAAAAATACCAGTAGAGAGCCCACAATAAAAGACATTACTATAAGCCCCAGTGGCTCATGATTCTCGTCTTCTTGATGTATCCAAAACCACAACCATCCAATAGCTGGTAGTGCACCACCGAGGATTGCGTAAATTATAGTTTGTATTTCAAATTGCATATTATTTATTTTGTGGCCATTTCTGGACCATTAAAATACTGTTGTTGTTTTTCCACGTTTGCCATATCTCTTCTGTGACAAATGGCATAAAAGGATGCAATATTATTAAAATCTTTTCTAGAGTGTGAAGCAAGAATTGCTGGCGAGAAACTTTATTTTCATCACTAGTATCTTCAAATATCTTTTTACTTTCTTCGAGTATCGTACTTGCATAAGTGTCCCAAATATAATGATATGTTTTCTCGGCAGCAATATAGAATTTGAATTCATCCATTTCTTTTGTTAATTCATTTATCAGTTCATCTCTTTCTTTTATCAAATTTTTATCATTTTCAGAATAATTTATAAAATCATAATCTATTTTGACATCTTCTGTTGAACTTAAAACAAAGCGAGTTATGTTCCAGAGCTTGTTAGCAAAGTTTTTATAAGCTCGTATCTTGTCTTCAGAAAGTGCAAGGGAAGTTCCAGGAGTATTTCCAACTATCAAACCAATTCGAAATGCATCGGTACCGTATTTGGCTGTTAAGTCTAAAGGGCTTATAACATTACCTTTACTTTTACTCATCTTTTTACCTTTTGCATCAAGGACTAATCCATGCAAGTAAACAGTTTTGAAAGGGAGTTCTCCTGTAACATAAAGTCCGAGCATGATCATCCGAGAAACCCAAAAGAAAATAATTTCTCCGGCTGTCTCCATAACATCGGTCGGATAATAATTTTTAAAGTCTGGATTATCAGGAAAACCAAGAGTCGCATAAGGCCACTGACCAGACGAGAACCAAGTATCAAAAGTGTCTACATCTGCTCTTGTTTCTTTGCCACATTTTTTACAAGTTTTTATAGTATTGTCTAGGTCTACATAGCCTGTATCACAACTGTCACATATTTGCGCTGGTATCGGTATACCCCAAACAATCTGACGAGAGATATTCCAATCCATTATATTTTCAAGCCAAGCAACGCTTACTTTCTTGTAATGCTCAGGTATGTATTTTATTTCATCAGCGTTTATTTTCTCGAGAGCTTTTTCTGCTAATGGCTTCATATTTATAAACCACTGACTTTTTATTTGTGGTTCTATAATTGTATTGCATTTATAACAAGTTCGGACTACATGCTTATAGTTCTCATCGATTCTATCCACAAGTCCTTTTGATTGCAGTTTCTCTATTATAAGAGGTCGGGCTTTATTTATATGTAAACCTGAGAATTCGCCTGCTATGTTTAATAATTTACCGTTATCATCTATTACTTGTTCGTGGTCCAAGTTGTATCTCTGAGCGATTTCAAAGTCTGTTTGGTCGTGGTTCGGGGTGATGGTCATGACTCCAGTCCCAAATTCCATGTCGACACTTTCGTCTTTTATAACAGTTGTCGTGATAGGACCATTGATCCATTCCAATTCTAATTGTTGTCCATGTTCGTATTGGTTATAGCGAGTGTCGTCTGGGTGCATGACAACGTATTTGTCACCGAACTTTGTTTCAGGACGAGATGTAGCTATTATGAATGGTCCGTATTTTAAATAATAAAATGGTTCTATTCTTTCTTCATCTAGTATTTCCAAATTAGAAAATGATGTTTGATGTTTACTACACCAAGACACTATTTTTTTACCACGATAAAGTAGACCATCGTTTTCTAGTTTTTTAAACGTACTGTAAACTGTTTTAATTATATTGTCATTGAGTGTGAATTGTTCGCGTGACCAATCACAAGAAGCACCCATATCACGGATCTGTGATTGGATATTTACAGAATTAGTTTTTGTGAAATCTAAAATTTCTTTGTATAAATCATTTCGATCCATACCAAAACGAGAGCGTCCTTCTTTTTCTAATTTTTTTTCATAAACAACTTGAGTTTCAAAACCAGCATGGTCGAGTCCCGGTAACCAAAGTGCTTTATATCCTTGCATGCGTTTATAACGAGTGATGATGTCCTCGATAGTCATAACTAAACCGTGTCCTGCGTGTAGATTTCCATTGGCATTAGCTGGAGGCATGATGATAGTAAAGGGAAGTGCATCACCTTTAGTGTGACCTTTTTCTACACATACATCTGGGTTGAATAGACCACTTTGCTCCCAAAGTTCATAAATCCTTTTTTCAGTTTCATTGGCGTCGTATGGTTTTAGAAATTTCTTATCAATATTTGGTTCTTTGTATTCAGGCATGTATAAAATATAACATTTTAAAAGGGTTTTTACAAAGACAAATTACCTTGCGCTGTGACTTTTTGTGTTGTTGTTTGTGGGTTTAAAAATCCTGCCATTGCGATCATCAGAGCATTGTCGCCGGTTATTTCGCGGACTGGTTCATAGATTGTTACATTAGATTCACCACATTTCTGTAAAAGTTCTGATCGTAAATGTTTATTAGCACTGACTCCACCCCCGAGCAGTAAATGAGTCGCACCATTTTCTTCTAATGCATGCATTGTTTTTGAAACGAGAACGCCGACAGCTGCGTCTTCGAAAGCAAGTGCTATATTTACTTTGTCTTCTTCATTTTTTATTTCATTGTCACGTATATAGTACAACACTGCAGTCTTTAATCCTGAGAAAGAAAAATTATAATCACCTGAGTGAAGCATCGGGCGAGGGAATTTGATACCCCCTCCTTGACGAGGAGGGGTGCCTGATAAGGCGGGGTGGTGATTAATTTTTAGATCACCACCCCCAACCCCCTCCTCGATAAGGAGGGGAGCTTCTCGCCCCATCTCTGCCAGCCTTGAAATCTGTGGTCCTCCTGGATAAGGCAGTTCGAGCATGCGCGCTACCTTGTCATAAGCCTCGCCGACGGCATCGTCGACAGTTTGTCCGATAATCTCGTATTGGTTTTTATTTTCTATTTTTACTATTTGTGTATGACCACCAGAAACCAAAAGGCCAATTGCACTTTCTGGCATTTCTTTTAAAATTATTTTTTTATTTTTTTCGTAAATTGGAAGTAAACTCGAAACTAAATGACCTTCCATGTGATTGACCGGTAGAAGTGGTATATCCCAGATATATGAAAGCGCTTGCGCAAAATTGACTCCAACCCAAAGTGCTGGCTCGAGCCCTGGACCATAAGTCACAGCGATGTTGTCTATGTCTGGTTTTTCTAATTTCGACGAGTTTAAAATTAAATCACACAATTCTTGTTCGTGGTTTAGAATTTCTTTTAATTTTTCTGTTTGCTCTTTACTAAAACTGTCTTTACTTTCAAAATAATTGTTACTCTCTTTTAAAACTTGGATTAAAATCGGGTAAATGTTTTTGACGTGCTCGCGTTTAGCCATAGCAGGGTAGACACCACCGTATTGTGCATGGAGTGCTATCTGGGATGCTATTTCATTGGCTTGTATCTCTATATTTATTTGGTTATTTTCTTGATTCATCTCGACAATACATAAAGCTGTCTCGTCGCAAGATGTTTCTATAGCAAGGATTTTCATTTTATGAGTGTATCAAAAAAAAGTCTTTTTGACTATATCTACTTTCTATGCTATTGTTCTTAAAAGAAATTCAAACTTTAATTATCTTTATATGAAAAAACAAATCATAACAATCACAGGAAATTTAGGAGCAGGTAAATCAACAACCGGGAAAGCTGTTGCTTCATTACTTTCGTATACTCATAAATCAACTGGTGATTTTATGAGAATCTTGGCTCAAGAAAGAGGAGTTACCCTAAATGAATTAAGTATCGCGGCCGAAACTGATCCAAGTATCGACGAGATTTTAGATAATTCAAATAAAGAATTAGTAAGTATGGAAAATATAGTTGTCGATGGACGTTTAGCTTGGTTCTTCATACCAGAATCTTTTAAAGTTTTTTTAAAATTAAAACCAGAAATTGCAGCTGAAAGGATTTTGAAAGATACAGAAAACAAAAACAGACAAAATGAATCTGGTAATTTTCATACAAAAGATTCAATTTTGAATGCAATTAATTTTCGTTTAGAAAGCGAAAGAAAACGTTATAAGGATTTGTATGATATAAATGATCATCAAGATGAAACTAACTACGACTGCGTCATCGATACTGGTTTACCAGAAAACAATATCGAACGTGTCCCTCAAATAATAATAGAAGAATACAACAAGTGGCTACAAAAATAACAGACAATTCGCCAAGAGTTGTCTGTTTTCTTTTGTGTTGTTTTCGTGCTAAAATTTAATTATGAAACATCTGCAAGACATAATTGGTGAAATAAACCCATTGGAAGTAAAGGGTTTTTTGGAGAGGGAAATTTCTGGTATTTATCTTTCTTCTAATGAAGCCAAAGAAAGTGGTTTATTTGTGGCTTTAGCTGGCGACAAAGTCGATGGGCATAACTTTATATCGAGTGCTATAGAAAATGGCGCAACTGTTATAGTCCACGAAAAAGAATTGATAGCATACCATACAGATGTGACATATATCCGCGTGGGATCAACTCATGAAGCAATTGGGCACATTGCTCATGCGTACTATGACTTTCCAACAGAGAAGTTGAAACTCATCGGTGTGACAGGTACCAATGGTAAAACAACAGTGACGACATTATTGCACCAACTTTATCGCAAGATGGATTGGCGCGTAGGTCTCATAGGTACAGTTTGTATAAAAATAAATGATCAAATACAAGACGCAGAGCGAACAACTCCAGATTCAATAACTTTAAACAAAATACTTTCTCGTATGGCTGATCACGGTTGTGAGTACGTTTTTATGGAAGTCTCTTCTCATGCTATTGATCAAAAAAGAATTGCAGGTCTTTCTTTTGCTGGTGGAGTCTTTACTAATCTGACTCATGATCATATAGACTATCACAAAACTTTTGAGAATTATGCCGAGGCAAAGAAAAAGTTCTTTGACCAATTACCAGCCGAGGCTTTTGCTTTGTCGAATATGGATGATAAATATGGGAGCTTTATGTTAAAAGACTCTAAAGCAAAAAAGTATTTTTATAGTTTAAATAAAGAGAATGCTTTGCACGACAACGCTGACTTTACTGAAAGATTAGAACATAAATTAATAGGTGAGTTTAACAATTACAATGTTCTGGCTTGTTTTGGGACAGCTGTATTGTGCGACGAAGACCGCAACAAGGTAAGGTTGTATATAAAAGAGCTCGATCCTGTAATTGGACGCTTCCAATACTTCAAAAAACCAAACAATATAACTTGTATTGTCGACTATGCTCACACTCCAGATGCACTTTTAAATGTACTAAATACTACCAATGATTTACGTGAAGATAAAAAACAAAAAATAATTACCGTCGTTGGTTGTGGTGGTGATAGGGATAAAACCAAGAGACCTATCATGGCAAAAATCGCATACGACATGAGTGATATCGTCATCCTGACATCGGACAATCCACGGACAGAAAATCCAGATGATATTATAAAAGATATGATAGTTGGATTAGAAAGTTTCGATAATAAAGAATTAGCGCAAAAAGTAAAAGTAATTCCAGATCGTCACAAGGCTATAAAACAAGCGTGTTATATGGCAGTTGATGGCGACTTTATAATGGTTGCAGGCAAGGGCCACGAAACTTACCAAGAAATAAATGGTATCAAAAACCATTTCGATGATATGGAGGAATTGAAGAATTATTTTAATTGAAACATATGAAAAAACAAAAATTACAAATACTTATGGTTCATGGAGGGATGACTTTTAAAAATGATAAAGATTATTTACATTTTTTAAAAACTAGAAATATATCTATTGAGAAGAAGAAAAGATGGGCGACAGATTATATGGATGAAAAATTAGGTAAAAAGTTTGAAATTATTAGACCTGGTATGCCTCTAGCAGATGATGCTAAATATAAAGAATGGAAAATTCATTTTGAAAGATATATAACATTTATAAAAAATAATATTATTTTTATTGGTAATTCTTTAGGCGGAATATTTCTAGCTAAATATTTATCAGAAAATAAATTTCCTAAAAAGATACTCTCTGTTTACTTAGTTTGTCCTCCTTTTGACGATACTTGTTTTGAAGAAGATTTGGTTGGAGGATTCGAACTTAAGAAAGATCTATCTTTACTCGAAAAAAATTGTAAAGATGTAACTTTAATCTTCTCAGAAGATGACGATGATGTGCCAGTTGGCCATGCAGAAAAATATAGAGCTAAATTACCTAATTCAAAAATAATAATTTACAAAAGTAAAAATGGACATTTCAGGATTTCTAAATTTCCAGAAATTGTTAAGATGATAGAAGATGATGTTAAGAATTTAAAATAAAATGAAAAAATATAAAAAAATTATAATTCTAGGGGGAAGTGGTTCAGGTAAATCTACTTTGGCTAATAGAATTTCTATTTATTTTAATTGCCCAGTTTATCATTTAGATAATTTATTTTTAAATCCAGATTGGAACCCAAAAGATAAAGATAAGTGGGAAGAAGTAAGTAAAGAATTTTTATTGAAAGATACTGCTGTCGTAGAAGGTAATTATACAAGTGCGTTGCAAGTTAGAATTAATTGGGCTGATTTAATAATATACATAAATACACCTACTTATATTAAATTATACAGAATCTTTAAAAGATATTTTAAAATTAAATTAGGTTTATATAAAAGGTTGGGGCGCCCGGAAGAATCAAAAAATGTCATAACATGGTCCTTTTTTATTTGGGTTTTAAATTGGGATAAGACACATAGAAAGGTAATGCTCGATTTACTTAAGTCCGTTAAAGATAAAAAAGTACTTATTATAAGTAATCCACGAGAATTAAATATTAAAGATTTCTAAATAATTCCTCCACCATTTTAGGAACTTGGGGGATAATACCACCCAGATCTCCAGAAGTAACCAGAAGTATAATATCGTCTTTTTCCACAATAGTTTTTAATATTTCTAAGCCCTCGTTGCTATTATGAAAAGGGAAGACAGAACTATGATTTTCTCTAATTTTGGAAACGATTTCATCGAGTGAAAGTTGATCGTTATTTGCCCCATGACTCGGTGGCTCGAAAACCAAAACATGCTTTGCATCATCAAAAGTATGTGTGTACCAAGACAATGCATTTTTATTTCTCCATGAAAATGTGTGTGGTTCAAATAAAGCTATGATTTTTTTATTTGGGAAATGTAGCTTAAGTGCTTCGAAACTCGAAGCGAGCTTACTCTGAGAAGAACCAAATGCTTCATAAACTAATACACTCGAAGTGTTTTCTTTTTTATCCATACGTCCAGCAACTCCTAAGAATAATTCACATGCTTTTTGTAATTGCTCGATGCTGACTAATTTCTTTTCTAATAACAAAGCACTACAACCAACAATATTTTCTACCATATAAGAACCGAGTTGATTTGTTTCAAGTGTACAAAGTTTGTTACCATTATTGTATAAGTCAAATGCTGTTTTTTCTCCATAAGAAATATCTCCCGCATAATAATTGGCCTTTTCATCAGACAGTGAATAAGTAACTTGCTTTGCTATTACATTTTTAGTCACTTCTTCGATATTTGCACCATTGAGATTTTTTATAAGTAAATCATCATCTTTCAATAAATTTGTAAGTTTCTCAAACGGTTGTAAATAGTCAGCAGGTGTTGGAAATACATTTATATGGTCATGCTCACAAGAAGTCAGTAGTACTGTTTTTGGATTATAATATAAAAATTTAGACGTTGCGTCTGTGTTCGAAGACGGATATTCGTCGCCCTCTAATATAAATTCTTTGTCCTTACCTTGATGTGCAGTATTTTTGAAATTATAGGGCAATGCTCCAACAAAATACGATGGATCTTTTTTTGCATATAAAAGTACCCAGACTAGAAATGCTGTGCAACTTGATTTACCGAAACTACCAGCAACAACTGTATTGTCTGTTTCTTTTGTTAAATCATCTATAACTTCGGGGAATGATTTGACAGGGACTCCCATCTCGTAAGCAGCCGCTACTTCTTCGTTTGTTTGTGTAACAAGTTTGGCATGTTTACCGATAATAATAAGAGACACATCATTTGGGATATTTTCTTTTTTATAACCATCGATAAAATTTATCTTTTGTTCTACTAAGTAACTATAAAGTGGATCGTAGAATCCTTCATCGCTCCCTGAAACGACAAAGCCTTTTTCACGAAGAATAATAGCAAGCCCTGCCATGCCCTTACCGCATATACCTATAAAGTGTACTTTCTTTGGAATTTCCATATGTTCTGTATTGTAGCTTAATTTTTGAAAGCTTGTAAGAGGGGAATCATCGGTTCGATTATATCACCAAATGTTTGATTGTTGTCGACCTGCCATTCGGAACCGAGAGCTATGTCTATAGGTGTTATAAATCGTAAATTCTCATCAGATAGTTCACCAGTAGTAAGTGAATCTGTGGGTACATGAGAGATATCAACAGGTAGTAGATTAGATTCTTGCCAGATTTTCTTGTAACGTGTTAGATATTCGATCTGTTTAAAGCTACCGAAACATTGAAAATCATTTAAAAATGACAAAGCAGTAAAACCAATAAATATTCCAGGACATAGTTGTGTTTCCGCTAAGAGTTTGATTAGACTTTCGTTTTGAATTTTAGTTTCTAGATTCTTTGATTTAAGTAAAAAGTTATCAATATATGCATGATGTTGTTTTTTTGTTTCAATTTCTGTGTAATAAAAAAAGTGTTCATGGACGCTGAAAGTATCTATCATATCTCTGTGCATTTTCTCATCAAAGAATATTTTGTATATAAAATGTTCTTTGTCTTGTAAAACGATTTGCAAATAATTACTGATCACTTCGTTTATGTCGATAAAAATTATTTTCTTATGATGAATTATGTTTGATATTAAGTTTTTATTAGACTCCAACATTGTCTTTGTAAAAGATGTTTCGAGCTTTGGTTCAACGAGCGAGTCCCTGAGTTTTTTGTCTAAATGAGGATATATATCTACATATGTTTTCGGAGTGTCGCTTCTGTAAACGATACTGTTTTTGTCTTTCGGTTCTGCTACGCTCAACCTCATATATGATTCATTTGGTAGATCACGTTCGCGGTCTTTTTGTTTTTTTATTGCATCTGTGTAGTACAAGTCCTCATTCTCAAAAATATCACTAAATGTATGATTTTTCGAAAATGAAATGGACGCAGGATATGAATCATTTGAAAAAGGAATACCAGAAAAAGTTCCTACAACGTACCATTCGTCTTTGTTTATTCCGAGAGTTGTTAGGTAGTGGATCATTAGCATGCGACTACTTTCATGCAGTCCTATATGTGGCGCTGTTTGGATACTGCGTGTTCTGGATATAGAATCGATGATTTCTTCTTGTGTTTCTTTTTTTATATCTAAACGGGTAAATTCTTTTTTAAAAGCATCTATTAGGGCTTGCTCTATTGGTCGCGTTGCTTTGTAATCCCAGAGTTTCTCTGAATATGAACTAATAGACACATCTGCATTTTTTTCAATAACATTTGCTAAAATATGCTTATTTTGATTATGTAGTGTCTCCAGTAGCTTTTCTTTAATTTCTGTATTCATTGGTAGAAGTATATCATATGTACTTTTTTAAAAAAGTGGTATAATTATCTACATGGAAAATAACAATAAATATAGTTTTTTAAATACAAAATTTGTCTTGGGTTTGGCTATTATTATTAGTGCTAGTATTGGAAGTTTTGTTTTTTATAAATTAAAGTCTTTTGACAATACTCTAACTGTTACAGGTTCTGCAACCAAACAAGTAACTAGTGATCATGTTAAATGGGTTGGTGTCGTAACTCATGTTACAAAAGCTTCAACTCTCAAACAAGGTTACGCAGATATGTCTCGTGATTTATTAGAAGTTCAGAATTTCCTAAAAGAGAAAAATATCCCAAATGATCAGATCATCGTATCTCCTGTATTTATGGATCAAAATTACGATCAACCAAATGGTGCGGAGCGTTCCTACACACTTCGCCAAACCATTGATGTAAATTCTGATGATGTAAATAAAATATCAGATGTTGCAAAAAACATCCAACCACTTATTGAAAAGGGTGTTATCTTCTCAACACAATCTCTAGAATTTACCTATAGTAAATTACCAGAAGAAAGAGTTGCATTGTTATCTGAAGCAGTAAAAGATGCCAAAGCTCGCGCAAGTAAACTCGCTGAATCGTCTGGTAAAAAAGTCGGTCAATTAAAAAGCGCAAGTTCTGGCGTAGTTCAAGTCCTGTCTGCTAATTCTTTAGATATATCTGACTATGGCTCATATGACACTTCCAAGGTAGAGAAAAACATAATGTTAACTGTTAAAGCTTCTTTTACTTTAAAATAAATTTTTAAAAATATGAAAATAAAAAACATCTACAAAATAATAATCTTTATTTTTTTGTTTTTTATTTCTTATTCAAATGTTTACGCTGAAAGTTCGACAGGATTTTTGCCTGGTCAGATATGGTATTCAAATGATGATCTAATCGAAGGCAATACTGTTTCTATCTATACAGCTGTGTGGAACGCAGATGCAAATCCTGTTTCTATGCGTGTCGAATTCTATGACAAGAATACGATCTTGGGTTATAGAAATATAGAAGTACCTGTTAAATCTTTGGTTGAAGTGTCTTTACCTTGGAAAATTACATCCGGTGATCACGTTATATCAGCAAAGATTATTTCACCGCAATTAATGTCCGGTACAAAAAAAGAACCAATCTCGTTGAATCACAGCGAAACGAATAAAGATAAAAAATTTATTCCTGTTATGACTAAAAGTATTAATGCCAATTCTCTAAAAGATACGGTTGTTGCCAAAAATAATCTAGACGACATACCTTCAAAGATAAATGAAGTGTTACCTGAAAGTGTCAGTACTTTTGCGATGTCGAATCTTTCAAAGATAGAAAATTTGCGTCAAAAATTGCAGTTAAGTACAGAAAAATCAAAAGAAGAAATACAAAAAAATATAAAAGTTAGTGATGTTGTTTCTGATTTAGAAACTTTTATTAAAAATGATGGAGCTACAGTTAATGGTTCTGATTATAATTCTGTTAAAAATTCAAACGACTCATCTTTGAATAAAAGTAAAAACTTTCTTTCTTCTGGGCATCCATTTGAATATGTTAAATTATTTTTCTTGTCCTCCATTGATTTTATATTAAAGAATAAAGTCATCTTTTACAGCTTATTGGTCCTACTCGTGATTCGTTTGTTAGGTTTCATTATTTCTTTTATTAGAAATCGTTAAAATCGGCCGTATTGATTTAGTGCCTTTGTAAGTATATGATAGATGGATGAAACGAATTTTTTATGACTTATCTATAATATTTGCATTTTTTCTTTTGCCTTATTGGGTCAGTCTACTCTTTGCATTTGTGGGTATTTTTATATTTAACAAATTTTTTGAATTTATCGTAGTATCAGTACTCATCTATGCTTTATACATAATGAATTTCTATGCGGGTTTTAGATTCGAGATACTATACACTATTGCTGTCTTTACAATTTTTAAATTATTAGATCTTTCAAAAGATTATTTGCGCCTAAATAAATATGAAATTTAAAAAAAGTAAAAAATATATAAATAACGACATAGATCCAGATGAAATATTTCTAGATTCTAAGAATCTGCCGAATTTCAATACTCAACAGTTCGAAGGCAGACTAGAGAAGTCTATCTCTAAGAGATCTTTGTTTTTTCTCGGAGCTTTCTTTTCTTTGGTATTTTTATTTTTTTCTTGGAAAGCATTTACTTTGCAAATATTAAAAGGAGATGAGTATCTAAAGAAAAGTGAAAATAATAGTTTAAAAAAAGAACCTATTTTTGCTGATCGTGGTTTAATCTATGACAGAAATGGTGTACCACTGGCTTGGAATGAAAGTGAAGACAAAAATACTATTGATCAATTTGCTTTCTTGAGAAGAGCGTATTACAAAGAACCTGGTTTCGGTTTATTGCTTGGTTATACTAGTGCTCCTGCAACTGATGCTTCAGGGCGTTTTTGGCAAGAGAATTTTATAGGTAAAGATGGAATAGAAAAAGTTTATGATAAAGAACTAACTGGTATAAATGGTGTCAAAGTCACCCAAGAAGACGTGAAAGGTGTTGTTCAATATGAAAATGTCGTGACAGAAAAGATTCCTGGTCGCAATATCAATCTAACAATCGATTCTCGTATTCAGTCAAAAATGCACGAAAGAATCGCTGAAATGGCTCGTAATTCATCTTTCTCTGGAGGAGCAGGAATGATTATGGATTTAGAAAATGGTGAATTATTAACAATGACTAGTTTCCCTGAATACAATTCAAACGTCCTATCAAGTGGCAAAGACAAAGAAACTATCCAAGGTTATTTTACAGATAAAAGAAAAGTATTTCTAAACAGACCAGTTGCTGGTTTGTATGCACCTGGTTCTATCGTAAAGCCTTTTATAGGCTACGCAGCTCTAGTTGAAAATGTTATCGATCCAAATAAAAATATTTTATCTAATGGTTCTATCTCAGTTCCGAATCCTTATAAAAAGGGAGCTAAAACAATCTTTAAAGATCACGGTTCTTTTGGCTATGTCGATATGCGTCGTGCTATAGCTGTTTCATCCGATGTATATTTTTATCAAATAGGTGGTGGTTATCAGGATCAACCTGGTTTAGGTATAAGTAAAATACAAAAATATATGAAACTTTTTGGTGTTGAAGATAAAACAAATATAGATATTAATTCAGAAAAGCAAAGTATAATTCCAAATCCAGGATGGAAAGCTAAAACATTTAAAGGCGAGGCTTGGTATCTGGGTGACACATACAATACTTCTATAGGGCAGTATGGTTTTCAAGTAACACCTATCGACATGTTACGAGCTGTCGGTTCACTTGCAAATGGTGGGGAACTTGTTACTCCACATTTAAATAAAGATTCTATTGATTTAGCAAACAAAAAACAAAATATAAATCTCGATTTAGATAAATTAAAAATTATACATCAAGGCATGCGTCTGACAGTAACTGAGGGGACCGGTAAGGCTCTAGATCTAGAAAAAATAAAAGTTGCTGCGAAGTCTGGTACAGCTCAGGTCGGCTATGGAAATACAAATACGAATTCTTGGATTATCGGATTTTTCCCTTACGAGAAACCACGTTATGCTTTTGTAGTATTGATGGAGCGTGGTCCAAAGTCTGCTTCTGGTAATGCGACTAGAGTTATGAGAGAAGTTCTCGACTATATGACCATTTATACTCCAGAGTATTTACAGTAGGACTTCTTTGACTTATAAAAGAAAATAGTCTAAAATAGACTTATTATGGAAGAAATAAATTATATTACAGAAGAAAAGAAGCAATCATTACAAGAAGAACTCGTTTACTTAAAAAATACCAAAAGAAAAGAGATTCTAGATGCTCTCGAATCAGCTAAAGCATTGGGAGATCTGTCTGAAAATGCTGAGTACCATCAAGCTCGTGAAGATCAAGGAAAAACAGAAGACCGTATCCACAAAATAGAGTATGTTTTGCAATCCTCAGTTCTCGTCAAGAAACATAAAAGTGAAAAGGTAGAGATCGGAACGACTATCACTGTTAGACGTGAAGGTTCAAAAGAAAATCTAATCTATAACATAGTTGGCTCTGAAGAAGCAGACATAAGTGCAAACAAGATATCTAACAAGTCACCAATCGGCGAAGCACTTTTCGGAAAAGCAAAAAATGACAAAGTAGAAGTTTCAACTCCAAAAGGAAAAGTAAATTATACAATTATAGATATTCAATAAAAATATTATGGCATCTCTTGAAGAATTACGGGGAGCGCGACTTGAAAAAATTGAAAAATTGAAAACATCAGGTTTAAATCCTTATGCGAATTTTGTTAAACGTGATTATTCTATATCCGAAATTAAAAATAAATTTGAAGAGTTAGAACTCTCAGGTGATAGTGTGTCTATCGCTGGGCGTGTGATGATCATCCGTGGACAAGGCGCGATACTTTTTATTGTTTTACAAGACGGACACGATCGTTTCCAAGCAGTTTTGAAAAAAGATGAATTGTCCGAAGATATTTTTAATATGTTTGTCGATACTGTCGACAATGGTGACTTTATATCTGTCACAGGGACATTGTTTGTAACGCAAAGAGGGGAACAAAGTATTTTAATTAAAGAATGGATGATGGCTACAAAGGCTCTGGCTCCGTTGCCTGATAAATGGCATGGCCTACAAGACATAGAGGAGACTTACCGTAAGCGTTATCTAGATATCATCATGGATAAAGAAGTCTATGATCGTTTTTTGAATCGATCAAGAATAATCAAAGCTATACGTCATTTCTTCGATAATAAAAATTTCTTAGAAATAGAAACTCCTATTTTACAAAACCAAGCAGGTGGGGCGATGGCTAAAGTTTTCGAAACACATCATGCTGATTATGACATGCCGATGGTTCTTCGTATCGCATTGGAACTCGAACACAAGATGTTGATGGTTGGTGGCTACGAGCGTGTGTACGAAATAGGCAAGAACTTCCGCAACGAAGGCTCTGATCCGACACATATCCAAGAGTTTACAATGATAGAATGGTATGCTGCATATCAGACTCTCGATACAAATATAAAATGGACAGAAGAGTTATTGCGTCATCTGGCGCTCGATATCATAGGCAAGACTACATTTAAAGTTTACGACAAAGAAGGCAATGAAAATGAAGTTGATTTTGATGGTGTCTGGCTTAGAATTTCTTTTGATGATTTACTCAAAGACAATGCCGGTATCGATATAAAAAATATAACACTCGAAGAAGCGCGTACTCATGCGGTCAAATGGGGTATGAAAGAAGACGAAGCTAGTAAAGCAGGGTTGGGCAATCTATTAGACCATATTTACAAAAAATCTTCACGACCAAAAATTATTAATCCAACT
The DNA here is from genome assembly GCA_043771685.1 of Minisyncoccota bacterium. Lineage (GTDB taxonomy): Bacteria > Patescibacteriota > Minisyncoccia > Phycocordibacterales > UBA9973 > UBA8515. Next base: position 1,982 of record JAYVGX010000034.1, on the reverse strand, counting down.
TTTGTTATAAATTGGCCTGGTGACTTGAAACCCCTAGCACAACAAAACCCAGATGGTACAGCACAAGTAGCGCAACTGGTGATAGCTGGAGCGGAGATAACAAATCAGTACGCAGAATTAGTTGACCCGAATTTACAACGTGCACTTTTAGAATCACAATCAAAAGCAAAGTTAGATGGTGACGAAGAAGCTATGCAAATAGACGAACGTTTCCTCACTGCTATGGAGCATGGTATGCCACCAATGACTGGTTTCGGTATGGGCATAGACCGTCTCGTTGCGATACTCACAGAACAAAAAAACCTCCGCGATGTCATATTCTTCCCAATAATGCGTCCAAAGGAATAAAATATTTTATTTAAAAAACACTTATCAAAATTTGATAAGTGTTTTTTAAATGTTATCCACAGAAAAGTGGGGGAATTGTTTGTGTTGTGGGACAAAGTGGTTTATAATAGATGTAAGTGGGATAAAGTGGGCTAAAACATTTTTAGTAAAAAATGTTCGCCCAAGGGTAATTTGCCCGAACAAGTAATCTTGTTTTAAGAAATATCTCATTTAAAAATATATGTTAATCGGAGAATACACACATAGTCTAGACGAAAAGAACAGAATGTCATTGCCAGTAAAATTCCGCAAGGAGTTGGGCCGTGTTGTTGTTCTTGCCCCAGGGCTCGACAATTGTCTTTCACTTTTTACTTTGAAAGAATGGCAAAAGATTTCTGAAAAGTTATCTGATGGTTCGATGATAGCAAGCGACAATAGAAGTTTTTCGAGATTTATGTTTGGTCAGGCTGTGTCTACAGATATAGACGCAAATGGACGAATATTGATCCCGGAAAATTTGAAGAATCGTTCAGCCCTCGGTAGCAAGGTCGTGGTTATAGGTGTACAAAATCGTGTCGAAATATGGAGCGAAAAGGCGTGGAGTACTTACAAAAATGCAGTCGAAAAACAAGCCGATATTTTGGCAGACAAGTTAGGTAGTATAGGAGTTCTTTAAAATATGGAACATATATCAGTTTTATTAAAAGAAACGGTAGATGGACTTGATATACAAAAAGGTGACATTATTGTCGACGGCACACTCGGTGGTGGCGGACACACTTATGAAATCGTAAAAAGATTCGGCTCTGATGTAAAAGTCATCGGTCTGGATTTAGATTCTGATGCTATACCACGAGCAGAAAAGAGACTAAAGGGTCTGAAGCATGACACAATTTTTGTAAATTCAGGTTTCCAAGATATCGATAAAGTTCTAAGTGATCTAAAGATAAATAAAGTCAATAAAATTTTACTTGATTTAGGTCTGTCATCTTTTCAACTAGAAGAAGCAGAAAGAGGATTTACTTTTATGAAAGATCAACCACTTTTAATGACAATGCAAAAGGAACCGAAAGAAACAGATATCACTGCCTCAGACATAGTAAACACTTGGGAAGAAGAAAGTATCGCTGATATCATCTATGGTTTTGGTGGAGAAAAGTACTCGAGAAAGATCGCCCGCGCAATAGTCGAAGCAAGAAGTGTGAAAGAAATCAAAACCACATTTGAGCTCGTCGAAGTTATAAAAAGTGCTGTTGGAGGATTCTATAAAAAGTTGAAAATCCACCCAGCCACGCGAACCTTTCAGGCATTACGCATTGCAACAAATAGTGAATTAGTAAATCTACAAACTGTTATAGAAAAAGGATTCCATGTTTTAGAAAAAGACGGAGTGATGGCAATCGTCAGTTTCCATAGCCTCGAAGACAGAATAGTCAAACATGAATTTATAAAATTAAAAGAAGAAAATAAAGCAAATATCATTACAAAAAAACCAATCATACCAAGCGAAGAAGAAATTATTAACAACCCTAGAAGTCGAAGTTCAAAATTAAGAATAATAAAAAAAATATGAATACAATAACAGAAAGAATAGATACAATCTTACCAACAAAAAACTCTAAAGTTATAGTTTTTTATGTTCTTATTAGTGCGCT
>JAYVGX010000033.1:0-5276 GCA_043771685.1 Minisyncoccota bacterium | reverse complement strand
TAGCTCGCAAGACTCTAGAAAAGAAATTATATAGTTTGAGTAGTCATGTCAGTAACCTGGAACTTGCTTATCTAAATGATTTAAACAAGATAGACAAGAATTATGCATTATCTATCGGATATGTTAATACAAAAGATGTTATCTTTGCTAATAGAACAGTAACATCTGTTGCTATAAGATAATGGATTCGGCAAGTTTTACAAAAAGATTACGAATCATCTCAGTGTGTGTTTTTTTCTTTGCATTTATTCTAATAACAAAGATTTTCCTAGTTTCAGTTGTTCACAAAAAAGCTTATACAGAAAAAGCTGAGCGTCAGTACTCTACATCCTCAAGCAATGTTTTTAATCGTGGAACTATATTTTTCTCAACAAAGGATGGCAATCCAGTGGCAGCCGGAGCTATGTCATCAGGATTCAAGGTCGCCCTCTCGACATCTAAAATAGTATCAGCTGATAAAGCATATGAAGCACTCGCGCCATATCTTAAAATAGACAAGGATACATTTATGGCTCGCGCAACAAAGAAAAATGACCCTTATGAAGAAGTAGCTATTCATCTCACTCTAGAACAAGCAAATGCCATAGATGCACTAAAAATCGAAGGTGTTTCTATTTTTAAAGATAACTGGCGTTCATATCCTGGACAGCAATTAGCAGCACATACGCTCGGCTTTCTAGCTTTCAAAGAAAATAACAGAGTTGGTCAGTATGGTCTGGAGCGTTATTATGATAAAGTTTTGTCTAAACCAAACGATGAACTTTATGTCAATTTTTTCGCCGAGGTTTTTGCAGATATAAAAGAAGTAGTTACTGATACAAAAAAGGGTGACATCGTTACAACGATAGAACCAACAGTTCAACAAAACGTAGAAGAACAACTAAAAGCAACCTTAGAAAAATGGAATGCCGAAGAAGCCGGAGCTATAGTCATAGATCCAAAAACAGGCGAGATATACTCTATAGCATTACTACCAACATTTGATTTAAATAATTTCGGTGATGTAAAAAATCTGAGTGTTTATCGCAACACTGCAGTTGAAAATGTGTATGAATTCGGTTCAGTTATCAAGCCTCTCGTTATCGCCGCTGCTATAAATGAAAAGAAAATCACCCCAGAATCAACTTACTTCGATAGTGGGCAAGTGACAGTCAATACAAAGAAAATAAACAATTTCGACAAGAAAGGTCGCGGAAAAGCGACTATGCAAATGGTTCTAGATCAATCCCTAAATACGGGGATGGTTTATGTACAACAAAAAATGGGTAATGATAAATTCCGTGAGTATATGAAGGCTTATGGCTTAGGAGAAAAAACAGGGATTGATCTACCAAACGAGACTTCTGGTTTGATAAAGAACTTGGAAAGTCCCCGCGACATAGAGTACGCTAACGCCTCTTTTGGTCAGGGTATAGCTATGACTCCTATAGAAGCCGTCAGAGCGTTTTCAAGCTTAGCAAATGGTGGTTATTTGATACAACCACACTTAGTAAAACAAATACGTTACGAAACTGGTTTATCAAAGAATATCGAAATAAAGGCTAATGAAGATGCTATAATAACAAAAGAGACTTCAGAAACGATAACACGGATGCTAGTTCACGTTTTCGAGACCTATGACAATGGTGGTCACAAGATAGAGCACTATAGCGTCGCAAGTAAAACAGGAACAGCTCAGGTTGCAATAGAAGGCGGTGGAGGTTATTATACAGATCGGCATACTCACTCTTTCTTTGGTTATTTCCCAGCCTATAATCCGAAATTCCTAGTCTTTATGTATCTAAAAAACCCAAAAGGTGTGAAATATGCTTCACAGACACTGATTCCTCCTTTTGTAAATCTAACCAACTTTTTATTAAATTATTACAATGTACCACCAGATCGTTAATATGAAAAAAATTCTAAAGAAAATAGTAACAAATATAATAACATGGCAAGCGCAAATGGTTTTAAAGAAATACAAACCAAAGATTGTCGCCATAACTGGCTCCGTAGGCAAGACTTCCACCAAGGACGCAGTTTTTACTGTTTTATCAGAATTTAAAAAAGTTCGTAAAAGTGAAAAAAGTTTCAATAGCGAGATAGGTATTCCACTGACCATACTCGGTCTCCCTAACGGTTGGAACAATTTTTTTCTTTGGCTCGAAAATATAATTTTTGGCTTCTGGCTTTTAGTTTGGAAAACTAAATACCCAGAATATTTAATTTTAGAAGTTGGTGCCGGGAAACCAAATGATATTAAAAATGTTTCAAAGTGGTTACACGCCGATATCGTCATCATCACATGTTTCCCAGACAAACCAGTGCATGTCGAGTTCTTTCGTGACGCCGATCAGATAATAGAAGAAAAGAGTGCTCTAGCTTTCGGTATGAAAAAAGACGGTTTATTGATTCTAAATCACGATGATGAAAAGGTCTATGCTCTACACGAAAAAGCCAACAGACGCGCTGTGTCTTATGGTTTCAACGAAAATGCAACTTACAAAGCAAGTTATGCAAACTATAATTATAAAAATAAAGGGGACACAGATATCCCAATCGGTATTAGCTTCAAGTTAGAATACAATGGCAATGTTTTCCCAGTTAATCTAGACAACATGATAGGTATGCATTATGTAGGGCAGGCTTTAGCGACGCTTGCTTGTGTCCAAGAGATTGGTTGTCCTATGCTAGAATCGATAAATGCTATTTCCAAATACGTTACCCCAAAAGGCAGACTTTGTTTGATACCAGGTCGTGATGATACGACTCTCATAGACGACACTTATAATTCTTCACCTATCGCTATGAGTGCAGCTCTAGAAGTTCTAAAAAATATTAAAGCCAAGAGGAAAATTGCTATTTTAGGTGACATGTTAGAGCTAGGGAAACTAACAGAAGAAAGTCACAAAGAAACAGGCTATGAAGCAAGTACCATCGCCGATATCATCATCACGGTTGGTTTGCGTGCAAAAAACATAAGAGTGGGTGCAATAGAAAAAGGTTTTAAAGAAAAAAATATCTATAGCTTTAACAATACAGACGATACAAATGTTTTTCTGGAGAGTTTTATTAAAAAAGGGGACGTTATACTTCTAAAAGGCTCACAGGGCACACGTCTCGAAAAAGTCGTTATCAAACTGATGTCCGACCCAACCCAAGCCTCCAAGCTCTTATGTCGTCAGGATAAAGAGTGGATGAATAGGTAAAAAACGTAAATATTCTCTGTTTTAGTTACAGATTTACGTTTTTATTGACAAAAAAAGTAAATTTACTATAATAAGAGTATATATTTATGAATAAATTAAACAAAAAGGCCCAAAATTTAATAGATTTAAAGAAAAAATATGATTTACTTAGAAAAGGTAAGGAATCGCTTTTGGATGTACTTACCCAAGTAGAGCTTGCAGAATCGGTCTATAACTCCAATGCTATTGAAAATTCTACTTTAACTTTGCCGGATACCGAAAAGATACTTCTGGACTTGGAAGTTTCAAAAGACTATACATTGCGCGAAGTATTTGAAGCTAAAAATTTAGCCCGTGTTTATGAATACATAAAAAATAAAAAAGATTCGATTGTTTTAAATCAAACAAGCATATTATTTATCCATAATTTATTGATTGCTGGTATAGATGACTCGATTGCTGGTAGATTTAGAGCTGAAGGTGAATATGTTAGAGTCGGAAAACATATCGCTCCAGCACCAGAACATATTTTGCGTATGATAGAAGTACTAATGCATGAATACAAAACAAATCATGATATAAATATTTTTACAAAAATCGCTCATTTCCATCTACAATTCGAAACAATCCATCCATTTTGTGACGGTAACGGACGCATAGGAAGAGTTCTTATAAATTTACAACTTCAAGAATTTGGTTACCCAAATATTATTATTCGTGATAAAGAAAAACATACTTATTATAAAACTTTTTCAAAATTTAGAGACGACAAGTCGACAAAAGGAATGGAACAAGTTGTCTATCTAGCATTGTCTGAAAGTTTGCATAAAAGAATCACTTATTTGGAAGGTAAAGAAATAATAACCCTTGCCGAGTATTCAAAAAAACATTCTCTATCCCTTGTGGGTCTTATTAACTATGGTAGAAGACAAACCATACCGGCTTTTAGAGAAAAGGGTGTGTGGAAAATAGCAAAGGATTATAAAATAGAAAACACACTATAAGATAACTTTATTTTTAAATTTCCTTAAATAAATTATTTCAGTTATTATAATAATTTTTGTTAATAAGACTGCTGCAGGGTATAGCCATGTGATTAAAGAATAGTTTCTCATAGACATTATTGATAATGAGTGCTTAACAAAATCAACCCACATAGATTTCAAAGATTCGCTTTTAGGATTAGACCAAGTCTTACGCATTGTAGGGAAAAATCCTATTACATCAATCAAAGATGCAAGTATAACTGACCATAAAATACTATCAACTAAAAGCCACGGCAAGATAGAAACTAATGCTAAAAATAAACATATTTTATCAAAATTAGTAATATCTTTAGTCCCATAATTACCTTTTAATGAAAGGAAGAGTATGAAAGTAGTAAGAAATGCAGAAGCTCCTGTTGCCCAAGCCCCAGGTCCTCCTCCTGATACAAATTGTCCACCAAAAGCTATCCATGTAACTATACTCCAAATAAGCCAAGTATAAACGTGAGGTTTTGTATTACCCTTGAATATATCTTGGATATAAATAGCAGAGCTTATGAAAGCTAAAATTACTGCGATTGCTCCGAGGATTATTTTTAAGTCCATAAAAATAGTATAGCATTATTGTGGTCTATCAAGAATATAAGAATACCTTGTAAAAAAAATACTTTTCTGGTATTTTTAACCCATGGCCCTATCGTCTAACGGTTAGGACGTATCCTTCTCAAGGATAAAATCCGGGTTCGATTCCCGGTAGGGTCACACACTGAAACTTCGTGTTCGGAAAGGGAAAAATGTCCGCGCGCCGAAGGCGCGTGATATAGCGAAAGAATGGAATCCGTCTTTTGGGCTCGGGCGAAATCCGAGGGCGGGCAAAATGAGATTGAAATAGTTTTGTCTTTTAGCGCGGGGTTCGTTCCAAAAGAACGAAGAAAATCTCGCATCTCGTGGAGATTTTCACTGGTTGCTAGAAACCCCGCGCGTTTTGAATCCAAAATCCATTTCCGCAGGGGTTCGACCCAATTCTTTCTCTCGGCTCGGGCAGATGAAGATTTTGCTTGAAGCGAGATTTTTTGACGCATCAAACTATCTTTTTTCACTAAATATATTTCGCGTTCAATAT
>JAYVGX010000032.1:0-49565 GCA_043771685.1 Minisyncoccota bacterium | reverse complement strand
TGGACTTTGCTTGTATGGAGACATAGACTGTTATGTTAGTATCTATTTTTATAGAAGCAAAAACGAGAAGGATAGTATATTAAGGTTTAGAGCAATAATATATGACTTTGAAAGAATATCTCCCGAAATTATAAATTTCAAACGTAAGCGTCGGACTGTGAATATTTCAGAAATTAGATTCGATTCGAAATTATAAATATTAGATTAAATAATAATTTAGAAAGACCTCGCATTACATGCTAGGTCTTTTTTTATTGTGTTTTAAAATATATGTGTTATACTAGTCAAAGTAGTTAAAGTCTGTGAAAATAGGCATTTGTATTACATTTATAAATTAGTTTCCTTCAAGTAGTGTGTATGAAAGTATTACTACAAGAAGCATAGTGTCATATATGGCAAAAAAGTTATACGTTGGTGGTCTTCCTTATAAAACAACTAACGATGAACTAAAAGCTCATTTTAGTGGTGCAGGTGCTGTTTCTTCAGCAACTATCATCATGGATAAAATGACTGGTCGTTCAAAAGGTTTTGGTTTCGTTGAATTCGAAAACGATGCTGATGCAACAAATGCAGTTAGTATGTTCGATGGTAAAGATTTCGATGGTCGCAATCTTACTGTAAACGAAGCTCGCCCTATGGAAGAACGTCCACAAGGTGGAGGAGGATTCCGCGGAAACAGATAACATATATTGTTATGCTCAAAAACCCCTTACGAAAGTAGGGGATTTTTGTTTGCAAATTTGAGTTTTTTCTGTTACAATATCCTTGTTCTTTAAATTTGAATCAATGTCTGTACGGAGAAATCCCACGCTTTGTGTAGTTGTGTGGTAGAACTCTGTCCTCTGATTAAATACAAATGGTGCGCTCATCGAAAATGAAATAAAAACTAATTCTTTGCGTGCGTGTGTAGTTCAGTGGTAGAACGCTGTCCTGATAAGACAGAGGCCGAAAGTTCGATTCTTTCCACACGCACGCAGGGCGGTAGTTTATTTCATTTTACGATTCGTTGCCATTTGAAAGACAGAGGCCGAAAGTTCGATTCTTTCCACACGCACTGGTTCTAAAATAAATAAAATGGATAATAAAAATGATTGGTGGAAACCAGGTATAATAGTTTTTGCAAAAGTATCGACAGCGATAGCTGTCCCTATAATAGTTGCGCTTCCTATTGGAAAATATCTAGACAATAGATATCAGACAACACCTTGGATATTCTTAGGACTTATTTTAGTTGCTTTTGGAGTATCAATCATGAGTATATGGAAATGTATAAAAGAATATTTAGATAAATTAAAAAACGAAGAAATAGACAAAAAAGAAATTAAATAAATTATGACATCAAATAACAACGAATTAAATACTGATACAACAATATATCAAGAAGAAGCTCATGTAGCTCATGTTCCGACACTATATGCTGAGCCTATTTTTCATATTGGTTCTTTTACTATCACAAACGCTCTTTTTACTAGTTGGATAGTTGTTGTGATGATCACAATAATATCAATCGTAATTCGAACATCTATAAAACAAATACCAAGAGGAATTCAGAATTTATTTGAATTCATCATTGAAGGCGTAGAAAAATTAGCTGATCAAATAACAGGAGATAGAAAAATTACAGATAAAGCATTCCCTATAGTTTTTACAGTATTTTTTATAGTTCTGCTGAATAATTGGATGGGAATAATGCCATTTGGTGGTTTCGGTCTAATAGAAATGACTGATCACGGTAAAGTTTTCATACCACTAATTCGTAGTGGTACTGCAGACATAAACGGTACATTACCACTTGCCATTCTTTCAGTTCTAGGAGCAAATCTTTTCGGTATTTTCTCAATTGGACTTTGGAAAACAATAAATAAATATATTAATCTAAAAGCGTTAGGTAGTATATTTAGAAAAATAAAGAAAGAACCAACAATCCTGATGACCGCTCCTATCATGTTTGCTGTCGGTTTCCTTGAATTAATAGGTGAATTCGCTAAAGTCGCATCTCTATCTTTTCGTCTTTTCGGTAACGTTTTTGCAGGAGAAGTTCTGCTTGCATCGATGGGAGCAATTATCGCATATTTACTACCAACACCGTTTATAATTTTGGAAGTTTTTGTTGGAGTTATACAGGCTTTTATATTTGCTGTACTAACTCTTGTTTACTATACGATTGCATCACACGATCATGATCATGATGATAAAAAGCATGAAGAAAATAAGAATTTAGAATTAAAAACAGTTTAAAGTATATCGGGAAATTTTTATTGAAAAGATATTTGATTATATTTTCAATAAAAATTTCCTGAATACAAAAGTCGGAAATTATTATTAGTTAATATTTATAATTATTATGGAAACAGCAACACTCGCAAAAGCAATAGCTATCGGTCTTGGATCAATAGCACCAGCTCTTGCTATCGGTATGATTGGTAGTAAAGCCATGGAAGCAATTGGACGTAATCCAGAAGCTTCAAGTAAGGTTTTCGTACCTATGCTTATCGCATCAGCATTTGCGGAAGCAATCGCGATTTACGCACTCGTTATCGCTTTTTCAATTAAGTAAAAGTTGATATCTAACACTAGTAATTAGAACTCTATCTCTAGTTGCTAGAAATTAGGTATCAAAAAATTATCATTAAACAAATTATTTATGGATTCATTTATCGAAACATTTCACATAGACTGGAAAATAATCATCGCTCAAGCGTTAAATTTCGGAGTTGTTTTAGCTATTTTTTATTTATTTGCTCTAAAACCTCTAAAGAAAGTTATGAAGGAGAGAACAGAACGAATTGAAAAAGGTATCACAGATGCTAAGCACAATGAAAATGTTCTCGAACTAACTCAAAAAGAATCTGAAGAAATTTTAGCGAGAGTACGTGTCGAAGGTCATGAAATCTGGAAAGAAGCTAAAGAAGACGCTGAGATAAAAAAACAAAAAATGCTCGACGAAGCAAAGATAGAAGTACAATCGATGCTCGATAATACAAAAAAGATTCTTGAATCAGAAAAGGCTCGTATTCTAGATGAGGCGAAACTAGAAGTTGTTTCTCTGGTTGTTAGAGCTACAGAAAAACTTCTCGAAGATGACATAGATCATTCTTTTACTAATAAACAACTCAAGCACATAAAAGAAGCTTAAATAATATGTTAAATATATCTACAAAAAAAATAGCTCAAGCTGTCTATGAAGCTTCTTTGGAAATGGAAGGAAAGAATTTAGATAGTATCCTTTCTAGTACAACAGACTTTCTTATGGAAAGAAATATCATGGGTAAAGCTCCGGAAGTATTGTCTCATCTCCAAAAGATAATAGACAAGAAAGAAGGTGTAATCCGAGCTCATATAGAAACACCTCATCCTTTATCAAAAGAAACATCTGACATACTAGAGGATGAATTAAAAAAGCGATACAATGTAAACAAGATTCACCTCGAAGTTGTAGAAAATAAAAAACATCTAGGAGGTATAAAGATACAAGTGGCTGATGAAGTTATAAACCTGACACTATCAACAAGATTGCACCAATTACAAAATTATTTAATTTCTCAAATATAATATGATAAAAAATGACATTATAGAAAATTTAAAAAAACATCTTGAAAAATTCAGCATAGAAGTAAAAGCTGAGAAAGTTGGTTATGTTATGGAAGTATCTGATGGTATTGCAAAAGTCTCAGGTCTTTCTGATTTAAAAGCATCAGAAATGGTTGTTTTTGCGTCAGGAGCAAAGGGTGTTGCTCTTAACTTGGATGAAGATTCAGTGGGTATAATCATTCTCGGAGAATTCTCAAAGATTAAAGAAGGTGATGAAGTGAAATCTACAGGAGAAATATTGTCTGTACCAGTTTCAGATAATCAGATTGGTCGTGTGTTAAATGCTCTAGGGGAACCAATTGATGGTAAGGGTAAAATAGTAGCGAAACAATTCAATCCTATTGAACGTGTTGCAAGTGGAGTTATGTCTCGTCAAAGTGTTGATCAACCAGTGCAAACAGGTATCAAAGCTATCGATGCTATTATCCCAGTTGGTCGCGGACAACGTGAGCTTATCATCGGTGATCGTCAAACAGGTAAAACTGCGATTGCAATTGATGCGATTTTGAATCAAAAAGGACAAAACATGATTTGTGTTTATGTATCTATCGGTCAAAAAGATTCGAAGTTAAGAAAACTACAAACCAGACTTGAAGAAGGTGGAGCTATGGACTATACGGTTATAGTTTCTGCGGGTAGTTCTGAAGCAGCAGCTCTCTCATACATCGCTCCTTATACTGGAGTATCTATCGCTGAATACTTTATGGATCAAGGGAAAGATGTGCTTATCATTTATGATGATCTTTCAAAACACGCTGTAGCATACCGCGAAATCTCACTTCTTCTTCGCCGACCACCAGGCCGTGAAGCTTATCCTGGAGATGTGTTCTACTTGCACTCACGTTTACTTGAACGTGCATGTCGAAGAAACAAAGATTACGGAGGTGGTTCTATCACTGCATTTCCAATCATCGAAACTCAAGGTGGTGATATATCTGCATACATTCCAACAAACGTTATCTCTATTACAGATGGACAAATATTTCTTGAAACTGATTTATTCTACAAGGGTATCCGTCCTGCGGTAAACGTCGGGAACAGTGTGTCACGTGTTGGAGGTAGTGCTCAGATTAAAGCCATGAAGAAAGTGGCTGGAACTCTCAAACTCGATCTCGCGCAATTCCGCGAACTCGAAGCATTTTCTCAATTCGGTTCAGATCTCGATGAATCAACTAAGCGTCAATTAGAACGTGGTAAAAGAGCGGTAGAAGTCCTCAAACAGCCTCAATACTCTCCAGTTGATACAACAAAACAAATAGTGACTCTGTATGCGCTTGTGAAGGGGTATATGGATACTGTCCCAGTAGACAAAATCAAGCAATTCGAAGAAGAGCTCGCTGATTATACTGAACAAAATGCAAAAGATTTCTATACTGATGTTTCTGAGAAAAAAATGTGGACTGACGAATCAGAAAATTCAATTAAAAAAGCAATCGAAGATTTTGTAAAAAAATTTACTGCATAATAAATAAAAATTGTAAAGATCTCGTAGTATATGTCTAATCAAAAATTAATAAAAAGCAGAATAAAGAGTGTGAAGAACACGAAGAAGATCACAAAAGCGATGGAACTAGTGGCGGCTTCAAAGATGAAACGTGCAGTAAATGCAACGCTTTCTTCTCGACTCTATGCGACATATTCATGGGATCTTTTAAACTCTCTATCTAGCAACCTAGAAGAGATTAACCATCCATTTTTTGTAGAGAATAAAGACAATAAAAAAACCCTCGTAGTTTTGATAACCTCGAATCGTGGTCTCTGTGGTTCTTATAATTCACAAACTATAAAAAAGGCACTTTCTATACTCAAAGAAAATGAGGTAGACTGTGAAATTATATCTGTAGGTAAAAAGGGGGATAATGCGATGCGCAGAATAGGACAAAATATAATCGCTTCTTTCATAGAGATACCAGATAATACTAAATTATCTGATGTCCGAGCGCTTTCTGAACTCGTCACACTTAAATACAAAGAAGGTACCTATAGAAATGTAAAAGTAATATATACTGATTTTATATCTGCTCTGACTCAAAAAGCAAACATTCGACAATTATTACCAATAAACAAAGAAGAGGTAAAAGAGATAATAGAGAGTTTAGGTAAAAATAGCGAACAGCAGGTTTTAAAAAAAGAAAATATCCAGTATTCGTTTGAAGGTAAAATAGATATTTTAATTGAAAGCTTGGCTGAGAAATTAGTGAGAATGCAAGTTTATCAGATGATACTTGAATCAAATGCATCTGAACAATCTGCTAGAATGGTCGCGATGAAGAATGCAAACGAAGCTGCTGGAGAGATGGTTGACGATTTAACATTAGCTTTTAACAAAGCTCGTCAGGCAGGAATAACCCAAGAGATATCAGAAATTAGTGCCGGTATGGCAAGTATAAATTAAATTTATTATTAAAGTTTATTAAAAAATATGAAAGGAAAAATAAAAAAAATTATAGGGCCGGTCGTTGATGTAGAGTTTGAAGAAAACTTACCAGCTATTTATAATGCGCTTACTGTCATGAACGGTGATAAGTTGGTTGTTTTAGAAGTCGAACAACACATCGGTGGTAATGTCATCCGTGCTATTGCGATGGATACTACAGATGGTCTCGCTCGTGGGATGGAAGTTACTGATACTGGAGCGCCTATATCTGTTCCTGTTGGTACAGACACTCTCGGTCGTATTTTTAATGTCCTAGGTGATGTTATAGATGACGGAAAACAAGTTGCTACAAAAACTCGATCTTCTATACATCGTGAGGCTCCTTCTTATGTTTCGCAAGCTACAAAAGTTGAAATACTAGAAACTGGTATCAAGGTTATCGACCTTATTTGTCCAGTTCTAAAAGGTGGAAAAGTTGGTTTATTTGGAGGTGCTGGTGTCGGTAAAACAGTTGTTATCCAAGAGTTGATTCACAACATCGCATCAAATCATGGAGGTTACTCTGTTTTTGCTGGTGTCGGTGAACGTACTCGTGAAGGAAATGACCTCTATCATGAAATGAAAGAATCTGGAGTTCTACCAAAAGTAGCGATGGTTTTTGGACAAATGAATGAACCACCAGGAGCGAGACTACGTGTTGCTCTTTCGGGACTTACTATGGCAGAATATTTCCGAGACCAAGAAGGTAAAGATGTCCTTTTCTTTATCGACAATATCTTTCGTTTTACACAAGCAGGATCTGAAGTTTCAGCATTGCTCGGACGTATACCAAGTGCTGTAGGTTACCAACCAACTCTAGCTTCAGAAATGGGAAACATGCAGGAACGTATTACAAGTACAGATAAAGGTTCTGTTACCTCTGTTCAAGCGGTTTACGTACCAGCCGATGACTTAACAGACCCAGCACCAGCGACAACTTTCTCTCACCTCGACTCTACTGTTGTTCTGAATCGTTCACTTTCTGAAATAGGTATTTATCCAGCTGTTGATCCACTAGACTCATCTTCAACGATTCTAGACCCAAATATCGTAGGTAAAGAACACTACGAAGTCGCTCGTGAAGTCCAACGTGTCTTGCAACGCTATAAAGATCTCCAAGACATCATCGCTATTTTAGGTATGGAAGAATTGTCAGAAGCTGATAAAGCCCTCGTTGTTCGTGCTCGTAAAATCCAAAAGTTCCTCTCACAACCATTCTTTGTGGCAGAACAGTTCACAGGAGCAGAAGGTGCATATGTACCGCTCTCTGATACTATCCGTTCATGTAAAGAGATCCTTGAAGGAAAACACGATGACAAGGCCGAAAATGAATTTTATATGAAAGGGGCTCTTTAATTTAAAATGAAATTATTAAATCTTAAAATCATAACACCAGAAGAGCTTGTTGGCGAAGAACAAGTTGAAGGTGTAACTATACCAACCACAAATGGCGAGATAACAATACTGCCTGATCATATACCACTGATCGCCAGTCTCGCTAGTGGGGATATTGTGGCGCATAAAAACAATGAAGATATACCATACGCTGTTGTGGGAGGATTTGCTGAAATCAAAAAAGACGAGAAAGGTAACACTATCGTTGCTATCTTGGCAGATTTCGCAGAACACGTTTCAAGTTTGACTGATGATGAAATAAATAAATCTTTAGAGAAAGCAGAAGAACTTAAGAAACAAAGAGACAATAATGAAGTTGTTGATTTCGAACACTTTGCAACAGAACTAGAGAGACAGCTCACTCGTGTAAAAATCGCTGATAAATGGAGAACAAAGAAATATCGTAAATAAAAAAGTCCCTCATTATTTTGCATAATGAGTGGATTTTAAGATAGTAGTTATTTTTTAAATAGTTCCATTGAAGAATAAGATACTTTGGGTAGATTAAATAATGCAATAAAAAATAGTACTATTGCAATCACTCCAAAGAACAACATTCCAGAAATAAAAGTCAGATAATTTACTCCATTACTGTTTGCAAAAACAGCAGCCATAAAGAATAGAATGAAAGATCCAATAGAAACAATTGAGCTAAGTTCATAGCTATACTTATTAAATATCACCATAGCCCAAATAAGGACTAAGAATCCAAAAAACATCAAAAAACCAGAGACTAGAGTTAGTAAATTTTCCATAGTATTTATTTTGTTTAAATTTAACTAAAGATATCATTTGTATAGACTTTTGTCAAATTAAGCTTGTATATCTATATACAAAAAAACAAATTTTTGATATATTCATAAAATGAAAGATAAATACAAAATAATCCTTTTCTACAAATACGTCCACATAGAAGACACACAAAAACTTTGGGAAGAACAAAAAGTTCTTTGTCGACGTCTTGTTTTCAAAGGTCGTGGGATTATCGCAAAGGAAGGCATAAACTGTACTTATGAAGGCACTGAAGCTGCTTGTAATGAATATATGAGTATTATGAAAAGTGACCCACGCTTTGCCGATATCCATTGGAAAATAAGTGACGGTACAAATGACGGTAATGCTTTTCCACGTCTCTCAATAAAAATAAGAAAAGAAATTGTATCGTTGCATTTAGGTGATGAGCAGGACATAGATCCAAATAAAATCACTGGCAAGCATCTGACACCCGAGGATCTACATAAATGGTACAAAGAAGGAAAAAAGTTTCATATTGTAGATATGAGAAATGACTACGAATTACAAGTTGGTAAATTCGAAGGCACCATCTTCCCAGATTTAAATAATTTCCGTGACTTAAAAAAGAATATTAAGAAAATAGAAAGTATAAAAGATGAGGTTGTCTTGACTGTATGTACGGGTGGTGTTCGTTGTGAAAAAGCCTCGGGTTTACTTGCGCGTGAAGGTTTTTCCGATGTTTATCAGCTAGATGGTGGAATAGTAAGCTATATGGAAAAGTATCCGGGACAGGATTTCAAAGGTTCTCTTTATGTTTTTGACAAGCGAATTACTATGAATTTCAATGGTGACAAGCATGAAATAATAGGCCGATGTAAGAAATGTGGTATTAAAACAGAGCATTATGTAAATTGTGCAAATTTAAATTGTCATGAGCACTTTATTTGTTGTGAAAACTGTTTAGAAGAAGGAAGTACCGAGATAAGTCAGGGTAGAGGTTTGGCTTATTGTAATTTGCTTTGCAATCTAAAATGGAAGTTTTATAAAACAAAAAAGTATTTAAAAATATTTGATTAATTGATTATTGTGTTATAATTTAAATATGTACAAAAAAGGTTTCGGACATATCATAGCTATCATCCTAGGTTTTATTATTATTGCAATTTTAATTGGAGTTTTTACTACACCTAATCATGTAAATGCTCCTCAAATACAAAACTCTATTTTATGATGGCTGAATTTTTTGCAAATAACGATATACACTATCTTAGTATCATACTGTCAATTATTGGCTACTTACTGTTCATACCACTTTCAGTAATCGCTGTTCATTTGTGGCATCACTATAGACAGGAACAATTTATTGTTGGTATAAAGTGGATTTTACTTGAAATTCAGATCCCTCGTGATGTCATCAAAAGCCCATCAGCCATGGAGTTGATTTTTGCAAATGCTTTTTACCAAAAAAGTTTCAAAGGATTCTGGGAAGAGTATATTATCGGTGCACCGTGGCTCTGGTTCTCACTTGAAATAGTATCAATTGATGGACGTGTACGGTTCTTTATCCGAACCCCGTCTCGTATTCGTGGACTTGTAGAAACACAAGTTTATGCTCAATACCCACAAGCAAAAGTTATCGAAACAGATGATTATGTTTGGGATTTACCACAATACAATAAAAACGGTCCGTACAATATGTGGGGATGTGAATTCAATAAACTTCATGAAGATTTTTTACCTTTTAAAACTTGGAAAGATTTCGGCGATGATATGAAGACAGGTATAAAAGAAGAGTATCGTGTTGATCCTATAACACCTACGATCGAATATCTAGGTTCTTTACCACAAGGTCAACAATTGTGGATACAAATTTTAATTCGACAAACAATAAAAACTTACCATAGTCATTCTACTGGAAAGCATGTTGATTTTAGTCAAGGAGCTGTTGAATTCATGGAACATTTATTGGCACCATATACTCGTACACAAAAAAACGACAATGTAGTTGGTACGTTCGGTAAACAAGTTGGTATGCCTGAACACTTAAAACCAAAAATCAGTGCTATTTCTGATCAATTAAAATATCTACACTTTGATTGTGGTATCCGATTAGTAACCATTTCAGATAAAAAGCTCTGTACTTATGATCAGTTCATGGAACTTCGTCGTAATGCACGTCTACTTTTTCGTCAGTATGCTCAACCAAATATAAATGAACTTTGGCGTGTAAACTCCACTCAGTTCGATGCACCATGGTCTGACCCTACGGGACTGGCTTTAGACAAAATGAAAAAAAGAATGGTTGATTTTTATCGTTTGCGTACTTTTTTTCATCCACCAATACAATATGGTTTCGAATATCCTTTTCCTATAAATATATTTTTCCCACCAAATAAACCAAAATTATTTGTTCTATCTGCACAAGAATTGTCGACGATTTTTCACTTCCCAGGTATGGTTTCTGAAACACCGAGCTTCAAGCGTATCGAATCTAAAATTGCTAAACCACCTGCTAATCTACCACTATAGATATGAATAGAAAACTATATTCTGTTTTAGTTTTATTTTTGTTTATTATTTTTTCTAGTATTACTGGATATAATTTTTATATTCAATACAAAAACCGTCCACCAAAAATAATTCAAGCTCCTAAGATAGTTGTGACATTACCAGAAGGCACAAACAATGAGCAGATGGCTGATATCTTGGAGCGCAAATTGCCACTTTTTAATAAACAAGAATTTTTAAGTAATAAAAACAATGTTCAAGGCTATCTTTTCCCAGACACTTATTTTTTCACAGAAAAAACAAATACAGAAGAAGTAAGTAAAACATTGAATAATACTTTTAACAGAAAAATTAAAGAATTACAACCTTCAATTGAAATGACTGATAAGTCGCTATCAGATATCATCATTATGGCCTCTATTTTAGAAGAAGAAGCTAATGGACCAGAAGATGTTGCTATTATTTCTGGTATACTATGGAAACGTATGTCTATTGGTTTACCGTTACAAGTTGATGCTGCACCTATTACATATAAAGAAAAAGGTTTACCGAAGTTACCACTTAGTAACCCAGGTTCACTTTCTTTACAAGCATCTATTTCATCTACTCCATCTCCTTATCTATACTATTTGCATGACAAAAGTGGACAAGTATATTATGCTCGTAATTATAATGAACATCGAAAAAATATAAAGAATTATCTAAAATAATATGATTGAAAAAATAAAAAAACAAAAAGACTACGAATTGATAGATAGTGGTGATGGTCAGAAATTAGAGCGATACGGTTCATATACTATGTCTCGTCCTGATCCCGAAGCTTTATGGAAAAAGAAAAAGAATATTAAATTTTGGCAAGACGCTGATTTGACTTTTACACGTACTGGCAGTCGTTCAAAATGGAATATTAAAAAAGACGTCCAATCTGATTGGACTATTGATTATGGAAATTTCAAATTTTCTATTAAACCTACTTCTTTCAAACATATCGGTCTTTTCCCAGAACAACTTGCAAACTGGCAATGGATAGAAAGTGTAATAGAGAAAAATAAAAGTAAATACAATAGACCTATAAAAATTATAAATTTATTTGCTTATACTGGTGGCGCGACTATTGCTTCAAGTTTTGATTATACAGAGGTCTGTCATGTTGATGGGTCTAAAACTGCTGTTGCTTGGGCACGTCTAAACGCAGAGTTGTCAGGATTAAAAGAATCTAAGATACGCTGGATAGTCGACGATGTAATTTTGTTTTTAGAAAGAGAAATAAAACGAGGAAATAAGTATGACGCTATAATAATGGATCCACCATCGTTTGGTCATGGTCCAAAAGATGAATTATGGAAAATTGAAGAGCACTTTATAAAGTTGATGGATTTATGTAAAAAAGTCTTGTCCGATGAACCACTTTTTGTTCTAATAAACGGCTACACAGCTGGTTATTCTGCTATTGCATATGAAAATAATTTACAAGATATGATGGAAAACAATAAAGGCAAGATAGAAATAGGGGAATTAGCAATAGAAGAAAGTGATAGCAAAAGACTATTACCTTGTGGTATATTTGCTAGATGGGAAAGAATTTAAATAAAACTGTCTTTGTCGGTATGTCTGGCGGGGTTGACAGCTCTGTTTCGGCTGCACTACTTAAAGAGGCTACACCAAAAAACTATAAAAAACTTTTTGGTCGCCCGACACCGAATGGGTTTAGTGGGTATAATGTCGTTGGTGTTTTTATTCGTACATGGCAACCAGACTTTATAGAGTGTACATGGCGTGACGAGCGTCGTGATGCTATGCGTGTCTGCGCACATCTAAATATTCCATTTTTAGAGTGCGATGGTGTAGAGGCTTATAAAAAAGGAGTCGCAGACTACATGATAAATGAATACAAAAATGGTAATACACCAAACCCAGACGTCATGTGTAACCGTGAAGTAAAGTTCGGTGTTTTTTGGCAATTTGCAAAAAAACATGGAGCAGACTTTATCGCGACAGGGCACTATGCACGTGTAAATTCAAATAATTTTCGAGAAGTGACGGGTGGGGGCGTGCCGTTTTCTGCAACAGCGGAAAATGGGGTTAAGGAACTTAGAGAAAATATATTTGAATTAAAACAAGGGGCAGATGAATCCAAAGACCAAAGTTATTTTCTTTGGACTCTCAATCAAGACGACTTATCCCATACTCTTTTTCCAGTTGGTCATTTAGAAAAAAAGGAGGTTAGAAAACTCGCAGAAAAATGCAAAATACCTGTAGCCACTAAAAAAGACAGTCAGGGTGTGTGTTTCTTGGGGCCACTTGATATGAAAGACTTTTTGAAACACTACATAGAAAGTAAGGAGGGTAATGTGTTAAATGAAGATGGTGTTGTCATAGGGTATCATGACGGTGCAGTGTTTTTTACACTCGGCGAAAGGCATGGTTTTACAATTACTAAAAACACTGACAGTAGTAAAGCTTTGTATGTTGTAAATAAAGATGTAGAAAATAATACTATTACTGTATCTACAAAACTCGAAAGTGATTTTTCCTCAGGTCCTCGGGGTAAGTCACCAGACCATTCGGAAAAATCACTCTCTTCGTTTTGTTTGAAACAAATAAACTGGATTAACAAAACACCAAAACAAGATAAAAAGTACACAGCGCAGATTCGTTATCATGGTGAACAGTTAGATTGCTATATAAAAGGCAACGTAGTGTCATTTGAAAAAGAAACGATCGTTTCATCTGGCCAGTCTATCGTCATTTACGATGGAGATATTTGCATGGGAGGTGGGGTAGTAGTATAATAAAACATATGGAAAAAGGTGAAGATAAAATAATAGAATATTTAGAGATAATGAATAAAAATAACCAGGCTAATTTGGAAAAGTATCTTGGTGTTTTAAATGAGCAACATTCTGAAGATCTAAAGGCTATTAAAGAATATATGAAAATAAGTCAAGACAAATTTGATAGAATAGATAACAAACTTGAACTTATTAATAAAAAATTAGATTCACACACAGAAATGATAGGTTCTATCGCTTTAGATTTACATACAAAAGTAGATAAAAAAGACTTTAATTTATTAAAAGAACAAGTAACACAATTAGCATAATATATGGAAAATTTTTTTGACACAGCAACTGTAGATATTATTGTAAAACTTTTTATTGCATTAATTTTAGGTTTCGTTATCGGAACCGAACGTGTTTGGGCGCATAAGACAGCAGGCATGCGTACGTACGCACTCGTTTCGATGGGTTCGGCTTTATTTGTTATTATTTCTGATGCAATGATTGCACAATACGCGAGCTTTCCAGGTACGAATCCACTCATGCTTGTTTCGCAAATTGTTGTCGGTATCGGTTTTATTGGCACAGGTTTGATATTTACCAAAGACAATAAACTAATGGGTTTAACTACTGCTACAGGACTTTGGGTTTCTGCGGGTATTGGTATGGCTGCAGGATCTGGACTGTTTAAACTTGCTATCATAGCAACCATTATGCTCCTATTTGTCTTTATAGTCCTTTGGTTTTTTGAACAACAATTCAAAAAAACTCGTTTCTTCAAAAACTCTACCTCCGACGACCATTAATTATAAAAAAAGACTTCATATGAAGTCTTTTTTTATTCCCGAATTTAGTGTAATATATAAATATGAGCTATATGACATCAAATGAAATACGAAATAGGTTTTTGAATTTTTTTGAAAACAGAGGACATAAAGTTATCCCTTCGGCATCACTCGTACCTGAAAACGACCCATCGGTGCTTTTCAATACTGCCGGTATGCAACCGCTTGTGCCGTACCTACTCGGCCAAGAACATCCAATGGGTAAGAGAATCGTAGATATACAAAAATGTGTAAGAACAGGAGACTTAGAAGACATTGGGGATGATCGACACTTTTCATTTTTTGAAATGATGGGGAACTGGTCACTCGGTGATCCTAATTCTACTGACGGAATCGGACAAGGCTATTTTAAACAAGAAGCTATAACTTGGTCTTATGAATTTCTGACTTCAAAAGAAGAAGGTCTTGGTCTCGATGTAAATCGTCTTTATGTAACAATTTTTGAGGGTGATGAAAATGCCCCGTACGATCAAGAATCCAAAGATATCTGGATGAGTTTAGGTATACCAGAAAACCGAATTTATGCACTCCCAGCAGATGATAACTGGTGGAGTCCAGGTGATAATGGTCCTTGTGGTCCATGTAGCGAGATGTTTTACGATATGAGTGGTCAGTTTATAGGTCAAAAAATTTCAAAAGAACAATTCATACAAGAAACTGGAAAAGAAACTATCATCGAAATTTGGAACGATGTTTTCATGGAATACGAAAAGAAAAATGGAAAAGTAATCGGAAAATTAAAACAAAAAAATGTAGATACTGGTGCAGGACTCGAGCGTATAACTGCTGTTATGCAAGAAAAAAATACTGCGTATGAGAGTGATATCTTGAAACCAGTGATGGATATGATTAGACAAAGTGCAAAGAACTTTGATGATCTTTCTTGTCGTATTGTTGTGGATCATGTACGCGCGTCAACAATGCTAATTGCTGACGGTGTTATACCTGCAAATAAAAGCCAAGGTTATGTTCTCCGACGTTTAATTCGACGGGCAGTTTTTTATGTGAAAAAAATGGATTTAGAAGAAAATACAATAGCAAATATAATTAAATACTATGTTGATTTCTATTCACAAATATATCCTCGTATTGCAGAAATCGATATAATTTCTATCTTTAAAGCAGAACAACAAAAATTCTCTGTAACTTTAAATGATGGTAAAAAAGAATTTGAAAAAGGAGTTGATCCATTTATACTGGCAACAACTTACGGCTTCCCAATAGAACTCACAAAAGAACTCGCAAAAGAAAAGGGTATGGAAATAGACAGGGAAGATTTTAATAAGAAAATGGCTGAACATCAAAAGTTATCTCAAACAGCAAGTGCAGGGATGTTCAAAGGTGGATTGGCAAATCATAATGATAAAACTATCAAGTTGCATACTATACACCATTTATTACTCTCTGCTCTTCAAGCAGTTGTAAATCCTGATATTAAACAAAGAGGAAGTAATATAACCGAGGAAAGATTACGTATAGACTTTGTTTGTGATCATAAATTAACCGATGAAGAAAAACAAAAAGTGGAAAATTGGGTTAATGATAAAATCGAAAAAGGTTTAAATGTGGTCAGACGTGAGATGTCATTACAAGATGCAGAGAAAATCGGTGCTCAAATGGAATTTGGTGCCAAGTACCCAGAAACTGTGTCTGTTTATTTTATCGAAGACGAAAATGGTAATGGTTTTTCTAAAGAATTCTGCGGTGGACCTCATATAAATAACACAAAAGAACTAACTCGATTTTCAATCCAAAAAGAAGAAGCTGTTTCAGCTGGAATTCGTCGTATCAAAGGTGTGTTAGCTTAAAAAAAGTGTTATAATAAAAATGTTATTATGAGTTTTTTTAATAAAAAAGATAAAAAAAAGATAATCGCTATTTTTGATATTGGATCGAGTACTGTTGGTAGTGCTATGGTGGAGGTCTCAAATAACAAAAACACTCACCCAACTATTATCGCTTTCGTACGTACTGATATAAATCACAAAAAAGATATTAACTACGAGAACTTATCTACCGATATGTTCGAAGCATTGTCTATAAATGCAAATGAACTATACAATAAAAAAATAGGAGCACCTAAGAATATAATTTGTGTTTTGGCTTCTCCTTGGTACGAAACACAAACAAAAACCATAAAAAATTCTCGCGACACACCTTTTTTATTTGATGAAAAAAACATTTCAGAGTTACTTAAGAAGGAAATAACTGCTAATGAAATTTTAAATAAAGAAAAGTTTGGTGAAAATCCAGATATACCAGAGATTTTTGAGAAAAATATTCTTAATATATCTTTAAATGGTTACCAAGTTACAAATCCAATTGGTAAGAAGGTCAATTCTGTTGATTTAGGAATAATAGTATCATCTTCTCCTGGATCATTTTTGTCGTCATTAAAGAGTATTTTTGAGAAAGTTTTTCACGAAACTCCTGTTGAATTTTCTTCTTTTGTTCTAGATTCTTTTTTAGCTATTCGTGACCGATATAGCGAGCTCGATTCTTATATGATGGTGGATATAGGAGGAGATGTAACTGATATAACTATTATAAAAAATAATGCGATAGCAAAAATAGCATCTTTTCCTTTTGGTCGCAAAACCTTACTTTCAACTATCTCAACTAAATTAGACATAAGTCTACGTGACGCCTCAGAATTATTTCGTCTATACAATAGCAATTCTATGGCAGAAAATTTAAAAACAAAAATGAGTAGTCTGATGAAAAACATCGAGGAGTCTTATGCTGAATCTTTTTATGAATCTATTAATAATGAGGACAAGCCTATCACTGTAGCGAATCCTTTATTCTTGACAGTTGAAACTAACTCAAACATATTTTTTGTAAATTTATTACAAAAACAAGAGAAAATTAAATCTCTCTTCTATAACAATATCTGTACAGTTGTTTCACTTGAAAATAAAGATTTTTCTGATATATGTAAAGTAAAAAACACAAATTGTGATCCATTTTTAATGATTGAATCAATAGCATATACAAAAAAATAAATGATTAGAAGAATACAAGATATTAAAAAACCAGGTGAACGAGGAGTAGATTTAATTGTAAAAAAAAACAAAGCTATTCCTGTAGCATTTAATCAAAGAAAAGAAATAAAAATTAACACGGACAACTATAAATCAGAAGTAATAAATGTAGAAAAAGATGCCGAAGAAGAAGTAGAAGTAGTAGGAACAAATAAAAAATCCATCTATGTATTTATAATTTCTGTTTTGATTATGATCTGTTTCTTTGCTTACATTATTTCTTTCTTTTTAAATAAAGTAAACATAATAATTAAATCTAAACATCAAGTATTTACTATCGAGAAACAAAATGTGAACTCTCTAAAAGGATTAGACTCTAAAATTCCTTTCGAGATAATGAGTATAGATTTTTCAGATTCAGTGGATCTGACCCTACTTGAGACAGCAAATATATCAAAAAAAGCCTCAGGTGAAGTTACTATTTACAATGATTACAGTAAGAAACCACTTATTATGAAATCTGGGATTTTTATATCTGATCCTAGTGGAAAAACTTACACATTAAATGACACAATTGAAGTTCCAGGTTTTACAAAAGATGGTGATAAAAAGAGTGTTCCAGGCTCCATTGATGCCAAAGTTACAGCATTTCTAGCTGGTGAATCATACAACAATACAAGTACAGATTTCTATTTCAATGATTTTAAAAACGACAGTGCGAGATACAAATATATATACGCAAAATCAAAAGGGGAAATAAATGGTGGTTTTTCTGGTTTTGTTTACATCGTTAACGATGCAGATAAAAAAATCTTAGAAGATAGAATAAAAACTGAATTCAAAAAAGAAATGATTAAGAAAATGAAAGCCCAAGTTCCGGATGGATATATTTTATATGAGGATTCTATTTTCTTTGATTACAAGTTCGATGACAATACTCTACAGTCTAAAAACCAACAAGCAAAGATAGTTGTTAACGGAACAATAAAGGCTCCTATTTTGAAAAAGAAAAATTTAGATACTTTTATGTTGAAAAAATACGTTCCAAATAAAACAGATGAAGAGTATCAAAACATCGAATTCAAAAATGTCGAGAACTTGGTCTTTAATTACAACCCAAATATATCTACAATATCCAAAGATACAGAAGTCTTGGATTTCCAACTAACTGGTGATACTGAGGCTATTTGGCACCCAAATAGAGATATGATTAAAAATAATACATTAGGTAAGACAATAGATGAAAGTCTCTACATGTTTCAAGCTAATGAAAGCATAGGCTCTGCTAGTGTCAGGATATTTCCATTTTGGTTAAAAAAAATCCCTCTCGATTCTAAAAAGGTAAAGATAATTGTAAAATAACCTCAATAAATCTAGTACTTTTTTTCTTGACTATAAATCACAATTATAGTATTTTGAGGTTAAATTTAAACTATTTAAAAAAACAATAATATGGGAAAATTAAGAATTGTATTGATGTCTTCTGGAGGTGTTAGTCTTGCTCCATATTTATTTTCAAAAGATAAAAATTGTGGTAAAAACTACGATATGGCTTGTGAAGTTTCAACTGAGCAGCTAAACCCAGAAGGAAAATTATTTTTAAAACAAAAAAATATCCCTTTTATAGAGGTAAATCCTAGAAAGTTTTGTTTAGCTCAAGAGCCACCATTTACTGATTCATTAGCTAACATGCCACATTCAACAAGAGAAGACTACTTTTATTTTGTTTTAAAAAAAATAAGTCGGTTTAAACCTGATCTAATTTTGCTTTATAATTTCGAGCTAGTTATTATAAAGCCATTGTTGGGTCGCATACCAATTATCAATGTTTATCCAGCTGATCTAAGCATCAAAGACCCAGCTACAGGTAAACCAAAATATATTGGCAATAATCCTGTCGCTATGGCTATCGAAGATGGTCAGAAGTGGACAGCTTCGACTGTCCACGTAGTTGAAAGAGGAAAAGGAGTCAATTACGGTAGAATAATATCTATTTCAAACGGTCTTCTTGTTCCACAAGGAGTTACAAGTAAGAAACATCGAGACAGTATGGGGTATATGTGCGATGGTCCGGTTTGTATAAAAGCTCTTGAAGAAATATCTTCAGGAGAATTTGAATTCTAAATTTTTTAATTAAAAAGGAAGCCTGCATTAACTGTAGGCTTTTTTTATTTGACTTAAAAAGTTTTGTTTAGTATACTAATAAAACAAAATGAATCAACAAGATGATAAAAATACAGTGATGGCTATCGTGACTGAAGCACTTCCGAATACTCTTTTTAGAGTTGATTTAGGTGAAGGGAAAATCATTATTGCTTATCTATCTGGAAAGATGCGATTACATAGAATCAAGGTTCTAGTAGGGGATAAAGTAGAAGTTCTTTTGGATCCATATGGTGGCAAGGGTCGTATCATAAAAAGAAATTAAAAAAGACTTGCTTTTATATGGCAAATAGTGTAGGATGTTACAACGTGTTCAAATACAAAAAATATAGGATTAATTCCTTTATTTTTATTTTATATAAAGACATAATATGAAAATCAAATCAGCAGTAAAAAAAATTTGTGCGAAATGCAAAATGGTGTCACGAAAACGCCATCTTCATATTATTTGCGACAACCCTAAACATAAACAAAAACAATAATTATGAGAATCCTCGGTATCAACATCCCAAACAATAAACATTTAGACATCGCTCTTACATCACTCTATGGTATCGGTCTTTCTCGTGCTCGTAAAATACTAAAAGAGGTTGGTGTTAATCCAAATGACAAAAGTGACATATTAACTCTTGATCAAGAAAATGCTATCCGTAAGTTAATAGAAGGTTTTTCAATCGAAGGAGGTCTAAAACGTGAAATCTCTGCAAATATTAAAAGACTTAAAGACATAAAAGCATACCGTGGAATCAGACATATGCGAGGTCTTCCAGTAAACGGCCAAAGAACAAAAACAAATTCTCGTACAGTTCGTGGAAATGTTAGAAAGACAATGGCATCTGGTCGTCGTAAAGAAAGTAAAACATAATTAATATGGGAAAAATTAAAATTATAACTAAAGAAAAAGAAGAAAACAATGAAGTTAAAGCAGTAGAAACTTCATCTAAAGTAAAAGTTCCAAAAAAGAAAGTTATCGCTGGAACTCTACACGTTGAAGCAACTTTTAACAATACAAAGGTGGTTCTTTCTGACAAAGAAGGCAATACATTGTTTTGGACTTCAGCTGGAGCTCTTGGATTCAAAGGTGCCAAAAAGGGTACACCATTCGCTGCTTCAAAAGCCGGATCTGTTATCGGAGAAAAAGCTAAGGCTTTAGGAATAAAAGAAGTTGATGCAAAAGTAAAAGGTGTTGGTAGCGGTCGTGAACCTACAATTAGAGCATTTATGGCATATGATATAGAGTTGACTTCTATCCGCGACATAACTCCTGTGCCACACAATGGTCCAAAAGCTAAGAAACCACGAAGAGTTTAATTGAAAAATAATAATGAAACAAGCCCAAAAATATAAAATCTGTAGACGTTTAGGTTCTGGTGTGTTTGAAAAGTGTCAAACAGCTAAATTCGTTGCGTCTGAGAATCGTCATGCAAAAGGTCTAAAAAGTAGAAAACCTAAAGCTCTTTCTGTTTACGCTACTCAATTTATGGAAAAACAAAAAGTTCGCTTTACTTATGGTTTAAGTGAAACTCAATTTCAAAACTATGTTAACGAAGCAGTTTCTCATAAAGGAAGTATTGCTTCTACTTATTTGTTTGAACTTTTAGAAAACAGACTAGACAATGTCGTTTATCGTTTAGGCTTGGCTCACACACGTAGACTATCTCGCCAAATGGTTTCTCATGGACATATACTTTTGAATGGAAAAAAGACAACTATCGCTAGTGCTCGTGTTAAATTAAACGACATAGTTTCTGTTCGTCTTGGAAGTCAAAAGAGTGTTCTTTTTACAGATATAGAAAAAAAGATGAAAGAATACACTGTTCCTAACTGGCTTTCTTTTAGTCCTGAAACACTTTCATCAACAATACAAGGTAAACCAAACACCACCGACGGTTTCTTAGATTTTAACACTGTGCTTGAATTCTATAGTCGTTAGTATAAATTTTTATTAAATAATTTGCTTAGCAAAATTTTATGTCTGATCTAAATATAATACTACCATCAAAATTATCTATAGTTTCTGAAGATAACACAAAAGGTGTTTATCAAATCGACGGTCTTTACCCAGGTTATGGTCATACTTTGGGTAATTCTTTGCGTCGTATAATACTTTCATCTATCCCTGGAGCAGCTATAACTTCACTTAAAATAGAAGGGGTTGATCACGAATTTTCTACAATGGATGGAATAAAAGAAGATGTTATAACTATGTTGCTTCACCTGAAGCAAGTTCGTTTCAACTTATTAACAGATGAACCACAAACTGTAAAAATAAATGTTAAAGGACCTAAAAAAGTTATGGCTTCAGATATCGAAACTGGAGGTCAAGTTGAAGTATTGAATAAAGATCTATACATCGCTGAGATAACTTCTAAAGTTAATTTATCTATTGAAATGACAGTCCAAAAAGGACTTGGTTTCGTTTCAAAAGATATACATCAAAAAGCTAAAACAGAAGTTGGTATGATTGCTTTGGATGCTATTTTCACACCTATTCGTCGTGTTTCTTATGAAGTTGAGAACATGCGTGTTGGTGATAAAACAAACCACAATCGTTTAAGAGTTTCTATCGAAACAGATGGCACTTTGACTGCACGTGAAGCTCTAGAGAAATCTATAGTAGTAATGGTTGAACAACTTCAAGCTATTATTGGTTTTACAGTAGAAGCAAAAAAGAAAGTAGAAGTAACTGAAAACCACAGCAGTAAAGAAGACAAAGAAGACGATAAAGAAAAAGAAGGCGATACAAATGAATTTACAGATATTCTTAAAACAAGAATTGATACATTAGATTTTTCAACAAGAACTTTAAATGCTTTAACTTCTGCAAATATCCGCACAATCGGTGGTATCGCTCGCAAGAAAAAGGAAGACTTGCTTGAAATAGAAGGTATCGGAGATAAAGGTATTTTAGAAATAAAGAAAATTCTATCTTCT
Source organism: Minisyncoccota bacterium (assembly GCA_043771685.1). Lineage (GTDB taxonomy): Bacteria > Patescibacteriota > Minisyncoccia > Phycocordibacterales > UBA9973 > UBA8515. The sequence continues at coordinate 27,214 of JAYVGX010000032.1, read as the reverse complement.
TTTAATATCACACTTAAGTAGTTATTTTTAATGAAATTATATGAGACACCACAACAATGTAAGAAAATTTAATAGAAATCGCGCAGGACGTAATGCCTTAATGAAAGGTCTAATGCTAGCTCTTATCGCACATGGTCGCATAGAAACAACAGAAGCAAAAGCAAAAGAACTACGCCCTATGATAGAGAAACTGATCACAAAAGCTCTTATCGGAACTTTGGCATCTCGTCGTCTAGTTATTTCTCGTTTGTACAACCTAACATCAGAAGCAAATAAATTGATAGATGACATATCTCCAAAGTACAAAGAAAGAAACGGGGGGTACACACGTATAACAAAGCTAGGTCGCCGTGCGGGAGACGCAAGTTTAATGGCAGTAATAGAATTTATATAATATGAAAAACATACATACAATTGATGCTACAGGGAAAATTTTAGGTAGAGTTGCAAGTGAAGCTGCAAAGCATCTTATGGGCAAGAATACTGTTTCTTATGTTTCCAACGCCCCATCTGAAATTAAAGTTATAATTGAAAATGCGAAACAAACAAAAATGTCTGAAAAGAGATTAAATGAGACTCTGCACTTACGTTATTCTGGTCACCCAGGTGGTTTGAAATCTTTGAACAACAAAGAAATCATAGATAAGAAAGGTTGGAAAGATTTATATACAGATGCTGTTTACGGTATGTTACCTTCAAATAAACTCCGCCCTATAATGATGAAGAATTTAACAGTAAACGAATAACATTTTTATGACAGATAAAAAAACAACAAAAGAATACTACAGAGCAATAGGTCGTCGTAAAACAGCAACTGCTGTTGTGCGTTTATACAAGGGAGCTAAAACTACTTATACTTTTAATGATAAAGATTTGAATGTTTACTTTCCAACTGCAGAACTTAAAAAGGTTGTTACTGGAGCTTTTGAAACATCAAACCCTGCTGAGAAATTTGAAGTTGTTGCAACTGTAAAAGGTGGTGGAAGTCACGCTCAAGCAGAAGCAGTCCGTCATGGTATCTCTCGTGCATTAGTTATGTACGATGCAGAACTCCGTGGTCCTCTTAAAAAAGCAAAAATGCTTAAACGTGATCCTCGTCAAGTTGAACGTAAGAAATTCGGTCTTAAGAAAGCTCGTAAGAGTCCACAATGGTCTAAACGTTAATACAAAAATACTCAAAACCAGATTTGCGAAAGTCTGGTTTTTTGTATATTATAATATTTATGAATGATGAAGAAATACAAAAAGAAGAAATAGTAGACTTAGACAAAGAAGAATTCGAAGATGATGTGTCTTTTATTGAGAGCACAGAAGACGGAGATGTTCTCCCAACTAAAGACATCGTAAAGAAACTTCGAGAAGAAAATAAAAAAATACGTATTGAAAGAGACGAGTACTTAACTCTCTCACAAAGAGTTCGAGCTGACTACGTTAACTTACAAAAAGAAGAGGAAGGCAAGAGAAAAGATCTCAAAAACTTTATCGTAGCGAATTTTATCGAGGATTTACTGCCTTCAATGGACAGTTTCGATATGGCGATGTCAAATAAAGAAGCGTGGGAAAAAGTAGACTCTAGTTGGCGCTCAGGCATAGAATACATTTACTCACAATTCCTAAAGAGTTTTGAAAATAATTCAGTTACTCCTATAAATACCGTTGGTGTACCTTTTGATGCTAAATTTCATGAAGCAATAGAAAACATAGAAACAACAAATAAAGAAGAAGATCATTTAGTTTCAAACATTGTACAGTCTGGATACAAAATACTAGATAGTAATAAAAATGATAAAGTTATTCGTCCCGCTCGAGTTAAAGTTTATAAATTTAATGATTAAACATCAATCTTAATTCTTTCTCTGTCATCTCATCTATTTGTGAAGTGACGATTATTACGAGCTCTGTCGATAATCCTAGGTCTTTTTTGATATTTGTAAATAAATACTCAAGAGGAAAAGGGGAAATCCAAGCCGAATTCTTTAAACAAAGAAAGCCGGCTTTTTTTAACAAATAGCGAAGTGACTCACGTTCATTTTTGCGACTCTCTGGTAAGTCTAAAAGTATAATACGCCATTGATTATCCCAACTTGTATTTACAAGAGTGTTTTCATTTTCTAACTTTAAACTATGCATTTTTTTCTTTCCATCAGTTGTTAGGCGTGCATAGTTATTCTGACCTGAATGTATCTTTTCTATCAAACCAGCGTCTTGTAGGCCCTTTATAGAGCGAGTAATAGCATAAGGGGTCTGACCGTCTTCTATTATGCTATCAGTAATATCATTTACAGCCACCGCCGACTTTCCTGATAGTATTTTCATGATTTTCTTTGAAAAATCTTGTTTTTTATTCATGAATCTATAGTATCACATAAAGGATAGTATTTCAACATATATTATGCGACCACGAAATACTTGTCAAAAATAAAAGATGAGTATATAATAGGTCTACAAATCAAAAAATTATTAATTAATCAAAGTAAAAAAATATGGCAAAAATAATTGGTATAGACTTGGGTACAACAAATAGTGCGGTTTCAATCATCGAAGGTGGACAACCAAAGATAATTGAAAACATCGAAGGTGGACGCACAACTCCGTCAATCGTGGCAATCAGTAAAACAGGTGAGAGACTCGTTGGTCTTTTGGCTAAACGTCAAGCAGTTACGAATCCACAAAATACAGTTTATGGTATCAAAAGATACATGGGGCATAATTTCGAAGATCCAGAAATACAGAAATCTCAAAAGACAGCATCATTCCAAATTCAAAAAGGTACAGATGGTGGTGTTGAAGTAAAGATGGGCGATAAATTTAATCGTCCAGAAGAAATTAGTGCGATGATTTTAGCTAAAATAAAAGCTGATGTTGAAGCGAAACTTGGTGAAAAAATAACAGAAGCTATCATCACAGTTCCAGCATATTTTAACGATGCACAAAGAAAAGCTACAAAAGATGCAGGCGCTATCGCAGGACTGGATGTTAAAAGAATAATCAATGAACCAACAGCCGCAGCTCTTGCATACGGATTTAATTCTAAAAAAGATGAAAAAATAGTTGTTTACGACTTTGGTGGTGGTACTTTCGATGTGTCAGTACTCGAAGTTTCTAACGATGTCATCGAAGTTAAATCAACAGACGGCGACTCGCACATGGGTGGACGCGACATTGACCAAAAGATAATTTCTTGGTTAGCCTCTGAATTCAAAAAAACTTCAGGAGTCGATATAACAAAAGACCCACTTGCACTACAACGCCTAGATGAAGCTGCAGAAAAAGCAAAGATAGAACTTTCTACAACTGCAGAAACAGAAATAAATATTCCATTTATAACTTCAACTGACGCTGGACCACAACACTTATTGCTAAAGATGAATCAAGCGCAACTTATAGAGCTTTCTCAAGAGTACATCGACCGTTCTATCGAGATAACAAAACGTGCCATGGAAGCAAGTCCTTTCAAGATGTCTGAGATAAATGAAATCATAATGGTTGGAGGTCAGACTCGTATGCCCGCAATTGTTGAAGCAGTGAAATCACTCTTTGGAAAAGAACCGAATCGTTCTATCAACCCAGACGAAGTTGTAGCCCTCGGTGCTGCTGTCCAAGCTGGAGTCCTACAAGGCGATGTCAAAGACGTATTGTTGTTAGACGTTATACCACTTTCACTTGGAATCGAAACACTCGGTGGTGTGGCAACAAAATTAATCGAAAGAAATACTACAATTCCAAGTTCAAAATCTCAAATTTTCTCAACTGCAGCTGATAATCAAACAAGCGTAGAGATACATATCACTCAAGGAGAACGCCCGATAGCAAGTGACAATAAATCATTGGGAAGATTTATTCTTGGAGATATTCCACCAGCACCACGCGGTATGCCTCAAATCGAAGTTACTTTCGATGTGGATGCTAACGGAATATTAAATGTTAAAGCAAAAGACAAAGCAAGTGGTAAAGAGTCATCTATCCGTATCGAAGCGAGTTCTGGTTTAACAGACGCAGATATAAAGAAGATGCAACAAGACGCTGAGATTCACGCTGAAGAAGATGCAAAGAAAAAAGAATTAGTAGATGAAAAAAATAGTGCCGAGATGATGATTTTTTCTGCCGAGAAATCAATCAAAGAATACGGCGACAAAGTTGATGCTAGTTTGAAGACAAGCGTAGAAGCAAAAATAGCCGAAGTTCGCAAAGCAAAAGACGGCACAGATTTACAAGCTATCAAAACTGCCCTCGAAGCTCTTTCAACAGAGATGTCAAAAATCGGTGAGGCAATAAGCAAAGCAAGTCCTGAAGCCCAACCAACAAGTGAAGCAACAGCAGAACAAAACCCAGAGGTAAAAGATGCAGAAGTAAATGAAAATCCAAAGACTGAATAATTATGAAAAAACCTAATGTTAAAATAGGAGAATTAATTAAAATTGAAAAAGAAAGTATCTCTTCATTTTTTGCGGTTGTGTGTAGTATAGATCTTGAAAATACTTTTTGTGATATAGAAATAGTTTATTTACAAGATGGTTATAAACCAACTAAAGATGAATCTATCTGGGATGGAGAGGTATGGAAATTGAAAGATAATTCTTATGGTGTGACTTTAGAAGATAGTAACGAGTTTGTGCAAATTTTAAAAAAATATAAAAAATAATTATGTCAAGATTTCAAGGTATTGGAAATGTTTATTATGGAAAAACTGATTATAACTCAGTAAACTATTCTTATATTACCACTGAATGGTTCGTATTATTTCTCTTACCAATTTTTCCAAGAAAATGTTTGAGAGTTATCAAAGAAGGAAAAAGAGAAAAAAATACATACCTTATAAATTCAATGGGATATTCTAGTACGGTAAGCTATAGAATTATTGAAAAAATTCCATTTAAAAATAATTTAAGGCAAATTTTTAGTACATATATAGTTACTTACGTCCCCCTGGCATTATTTATAGGTTTTTGTATTTTAGCAAATAGCAATGACTTATTTATTTGGGTTTTAGTAGGTATGTTTTCTGCTTTTCTAATATTTGCTTTAATAAAAAGTGAATAAATACATAAAATAATTATGGTAAAAGATTATCAAAACTGGCATAAAATAAAAACTAGTATTGAAAATTCTAAAAAAGAAGTTTTGTTTCGTGATCAAGAGATTTGGTGGTGTTCATTGGGAGAGAATGTTGGTTTTGAAGAAGATGGTAAAAATGATAAATATGAAAGACCAGTTTTAGTTTTTAGGAAATTTCATAAAGGCATGTTCTTTGGTTTTCCTTTGACATCAAAAGAAAAAGACAATAAATTTCATTTTAAATTAGTTCTAAATATCTTAAATGAAAATGGTGTTTATGAGGAAAAAATTTCTTATGTTATACTTTCTCAATTAAGATTAATGAGCTCAAAAAGAATGATTCGTCGTGTAGCCCATATAAACGACAATGTTTTTAAGGAGATTAAAGAGAAGTTTATGCAATTGTTTAAGTAGAAACGAAACGGACCCCTTTCGGGGTCCTCGGGTGCCTAACGGCAATTTGTACTCATATTATAATTTAGTTAAAAAAGAAAGTCAACATGTCAAAAGATTATTATCAAACATTAGGTGTAAATAAAACTGCGTCCAAGGATGAGATCAAGAAGGCTTTTCATAAACTTGCTCATTCTCATCACCCAGATAAAAATGGTGGCGATGATAAAAAGTTTAAAGAAGTAAACGAAGCTTATCAAACTCTCTCAGACGATTCAAAACGGTCACAATACGACCGTTTTGGCGCTGATGGTCCACAATTCGGTGGTGGTCAACAAGGTGGCGGTTTCGGGGGCTTTGGTGGATTTGACCCGTCTGGTTTCGGCCAAGGTGGTGTAGAGTTCGACATGGGTGACTTGGGTGATATTTTCGGCGACTTTTTCGGTGGTGGAGGTGGCAGAAGAAATGCTAAACCAAAAGGCCGTGACCTAGAGACAGAAGTTAATATTACTTTCAAAGAATCTATTTTTGGAGTTGTAAAGAAAATTAATCTTAATAAACAATCGACATGTGACGTCTGTCTAGGTACAGGTGCAAAAACTGGAACAGAGTTAAAAACTTGTAAGGATTGTGATGGAAAAGGTCAAACAACAGAAATCAAACGCTCTATTCTAGGTAGCTTTAAACAAGTTACAAACTGTAAAACATGTTTAGGTAGTGGTAAAATTCCAGAACATAAATGCAGTACATGTAATGGTCATGGGGTCTTTAAAAAACAAAGTGATGTAGAAATAAAAATCCCAGAAGGTATCAATAATGGAGAGATGCTCCGTGTTTATGGTTATGGCGAGAGCGTAAAAGGTGGTGCAACGGGCGACCTATATGTACGAGTTAAAGTCGAGTCTCATCATTTGTTTAAACGTGATGAAGCCAATCTGATAATGAACTTGTCTATTAAATTAACTGATGCACTTTTAGGTATGAATTACAATCTAGAAACTCTCGATGGTAATAAAATCGAAGTTAAAATACCGAGTGGAATAAATCATGGGGAACTATTGCGAGTCAAAGGCCGTGGTGTGCCGACTAATCGTGGACGCGGAGATATCATCATCAAAATACAAGTAAAAATGCCAAACAAGCTTTCCAAGAATGAAAAGGAATTAGTGGAGAAGTTGAAAGAAGAGGGGATTTAAAAAGTGTCGCAAAGCATAGCTTTGCGACACTTTTTCTTTACATATCTTCATTTTATGATATGATTGTATCTATTATCATTTTTGTGGGCAAAAAGAAATTGCGCCTTATATAAAGACATGACTAAACTTTCAGTTGCTTCTAAAAAACTTTGGAAGCTTGGGATTAGTGATTTTAATACTCAATACTTCGACTTCAACAAAGACGGAGACTTGATTATTAAAGAGGGACACAATATTTATAATGTACGCTACTTAGCAGAAAAATTCGGCACATCATTGCAGATTCTTTTACCATTCGTTATTGAAGAACGTCTCGAAGATTTAATGGACTTGGCAGCAAGTGTAAGTAAAAAAGTTGGCTATCAAGGCAAATTTTTCTATCATTATCCTATGAAAGTAAACCAAAACCGTGAAGTTGTCATGGCTCTCGTTGGTGAAGGCGCCCATTTGGAAACTTCGTCTTATAATGATTTGTGGCTCATCAAAAGAATGTTAGAACAAGAAAAGTTTAATCCAGACATCCGCATACTCTGTAGTGGTCCAAAAAATAATGACTATCTAAACCTAATAGACGACATGCAACACAAAGGCGTCAAAATATTTCCTCTTATTGAAGGCCCAAGTGAATTAAAAAATTTGCAACACTCTAAATACAATGTCGGTATACGTCTCGACATGCCAGTGAAGGCAACTTCGTATTGGAATAAAAAGTTAGATCGTTTTGGTTTCTCTGCAAAAGAAATATACGAAATGGGTGCTTTCAAAAACTTGAAAATACTGCACTATCATATCGGTTCGCAAATTGAAAAACCAGCAGACATTTTAGTGCCGATTAAATACGCTCTCAATGTTTACTTCAAATTAAAAAAGACAAATCCATCTCTTGATACACTAGATATCGGTGGGGGAATGCCGATACCATATACTCGTACAAAAGGTTACAATTTAGACAAGATAATGGAAAAAGTTTTCGAGCTTATGAAGTCTGAATCAGAAAAGCACGGAGTTCCACATCCAAACCTAATTTGTGAATGGGGACGTTATGTTGTAGCGCCTGCACAGATAAATATCTACAAAATTATTGACACTAAGATAATAAATAAAAAGAAAAATGATGCAAAAAAGTGGTATATCATAGACGGTAGTTTTATGAATGATTTGTGTGACACTTGGGCTATAGATCAAAAATGGTTTATTGCTCCAGTTAACAATAAAGGTGACGATAAATTGACCGAGGTTTGGCTCGCGGGTTCAACTTGTGATTCTGATGATGTTTACCGTGGAGTAGATGGGTCTGTAACTTTACCTGACTATAACTTTTCTGAAAGTGCTAATGAACCTATGTATGTGGTCGTATTTGACACAGGAGCGTATCAGGACGCATTATCTATGAATCACTGCCTAATATCTCGTCCACAGCGTATAATAGCCGAAAATGGGCATATAGTGGTGGCTCGCAAGCGTACAACTGCTGAAGAAATTGGTGAGAATCTAGGATGGTAGTAAAAAAGACGAACAATTGTCAGTCTTTTTTTGTTTTACATTTTTATTTAATATATTTCTGTGCAACTAATAACTCAGCCATTAGTATTGCACCGCCGGATGCTCCACGAACAGTATTGTGAGAGAGGCCAACGAATTTATAGTCGAGAACTTCACACTCTTCTAATCTTCCCAACGATAAAACCATACCATTCTCTGTATCACGATCTTTTTTAGGTTGTGGTCTGTTTTCCTCTGTTTTGTAAATTAGAGGTTGAACTGGCGCAGAAGGTAGTTTGAGTTTTTGTGGCTCTCCAGAAAATTTATCCCAAATCTTTACAATTTCTTCCATGCTTGGCTTTTTATTCTTGAATTTAATATGAACCACAGCTGTATGGCCGTCAGTTACAGGCACACGTGTGCAAGTTGCAGAGATAGAAATATCTTTATTTTTCTTAAAGACACCATTTTTTATTTCACCTAAAATCTTCTTCGGTTCATTTTCTGTTTTTTCTTCTTCACCTCCGATATAGGGAACAATGTTATCTATCATGTCGAGACTCGGTACACCTGGATAACCAGCGCCACTTACTGCTTGCATAGTAGTAACCATAATTTTTGAAACAGGGAATCCTGCTTTCTCTAAAGCATAAATTGCAGTGAGATAACTTTGTATACTACAGTTAGGCTTGCAAGCGATAAAACCTTTTTTAAAACCATGATTCTTTTGCTGAGTTGGAATGATTTTTGAATGATCACTATTGATCTCAGGGATAATCATCGGTACGTCACTGGTCCATCGGTTCGCCGATGAATTTGATATAACAGGGAGTCCGGCTTTTGCATAAGCTTCCTCTATGCGTATAACTTCTTTTTTATCAGAGATCTCGAAAGCAGAAAAGACAAAGTCGCATTGTTTGATAGCTGTAGCTACATCTTCGACATCATAAACATTTAATTTCGCTACATTTTTAGGAATATCATTTTCCATATGCCAACGGCCTTTTACAGCTTCGTTATAAGTCTTGCCTGCTGATTTTTCAGAAGCAGCCACATAAACAACACTAAAATACGGGTGGTTTTCTAGTAAACTAATGTATTTTTGGCCAACCATACCAGTTGCGCCCAGTATTCCAACTTTAAATTTTTTCATAATATTCGAAAATTATTAATTATTTTATAAACTTACCATGCACAGCATTTACGACTTTTTCAATATTTTTGGTTTTGATTACAGCCTCTATTCGTGTACAATTCTGATAATAAAAAGCACTTATATTTAAATCGACACCTTGTTTTATGAGTAAATTGTTGAAATCACTAACATCATTTGGATTAAATTGTCCAACCATGAATATCATATCACAAACTGTCTTTTCTACTTTTTGAACTTTATTTGATATCTCTCTTTTTATACTTTCCATAGAATCATTTTCATCATAAGCAACAACTTGTAGACCATAACGAGTGTTACTTATTAATACTATTTCAGTTTTATATTTTGAGAAAACATTTCCAGTAAAAGAAATTAGTTCGGATATTCCTAATGTTTCATCATTTATTAGAAATAACTGGGCATTTCTCTTTAGACTTATTATTTTAGCACCACTTTCTTTTGTACGGATATCTTTGATTGTCGTACTGTGCTTCGGATTCTCGATAGATGTGATTTCTATCGGAGTTTTACTATTCTTTACATAATCTATGGCTTTTTCGTGGATTATTTTTCCTGCTTCTATGGCTTGATCGTAGCTAATCGTACTTATCTTCTTAACATTAGTAACTAAACGTGGATCACAAGACATCACACCACCTACGTTTTTCCATAAAATTATTTTCTTTACTTTTAATGCACTACCTATAAAACAAGCGGCTGTATCTGTACCACCACGTCCTAGCGTTGTTGTTGCTCCTGCTTTGGTTTTACCAGTAAAACCTGGAATGATTAATACACTGTTGGAATTATTTTTTATTTTTTTTATAAAATACGAATTGAGGTTTTTTGTAGAAATATCTTTTATGATATTTGCATCTTTAAAGTTATCATCAGTTATTATTGGTATGTCTTCAGCCAGAACTCTTTTGGTTACCATATCTTTATTCTCTAGAAATTTTGCAATTATAGTTGCAGCGAATCTCTCTCCATAAGCCACCAATGCATCTTCGTAAATAGGGGACTTGTCTGTGTTTTTTTTATTATCAATAAAAAGCTTTATATCCTTTTCAAATTTTAAAAACAACTCATCTAATTGATTTAAAGTTTGATTCTTTATTTTTGTATCGATAATGAAACTATCTATAATCTTTGTATGTTTAGACAAAATACTTTTTATATAAATTGATTCATTTATTTTTTGATTTTCTTTAATTTGTTTCGCAAAAAAAAGAATATCATCAGTAATACCAGGAAATGCAGAAACTACCAGTATCGGAGTGTAGCCGTTTTTAATTTGTGCTTGAATACGAAGGGGGATTAGTGGTATGTATTTGTCCACCAGTATCCCACCGCCTATTTTGTTAACTATTATCTTTGACATATATTTATATTAACATAAATATTAAAATAGGCTATAATAGGTTATATCAATAAAAATATACAAAATATATGGCAAAAAGAAGTACCACACTGAGTCCAAAACCGAAATCAATTCACTCTAAGAAAACAAAGAAGAGATTGGCTGTAAAACAAGTAATGCTAGACGCAAAGAAAGCAAAGAAGAATTTCAGAAAACAAGCTGTTAAAGCTAAATAAAAAGTATACATAAAAAACGTACATCATGTACGTTTTTTATGTATACTTGACATTTTATTTTACTAATGCTAATATACAAATATTGAAAAACTCTTTGTGTGTATGAGCGTTTCAATTTTATTTTTGAAACACGCAAGAAAATTAAATTATGTATAACAACAAACCAAAAAGCTCCTCTGGAGCTAATTATTCACGTGGAGCATCTTCCACACAATCAGGACCACGTCGTAGTTCTACTTCAGCGAGACCTTCTTCTGGAGGCTCACGTTCTTCTCGTCCTAGTTTTGGACAAGGAAGTCGTGGACCAGCACGTTTTAGTGGTGGTAACAATCGTAATCGTTCAGGTGGTAATCGCCGTGGTGGTTCATTTGAACGCATAGATGTATCACGTTTTATTAGTCGCGCAACTGTTATAGAAAAAGAAGAGATCTACTTACCAACTCATACTTTTGCTGATTTTAAAATCGACGAAAAGCTCAAACAAGCTATTGCAAATAAACAATACATTTACCCAAGTCCGATTCAAGACAAGGCCATCCCACGTGCATTAGAAGGTCGCGACATACTTGGTATAGCCAATACAGGTACTGGTAAAACAGCTGCATTTCTTATCCCTCTTATAAATAAAGTTATAAATGATAGAAACGAAACTGTTATCATTATAGCTCCGACACGTGAACTAGCGATTCAAATTGAAAAAGAATTCAACGACTTTGCTCGTTTATTGAAAATGTATGCTGTAGTTTGTGTCGGAGGTGCACCTATTTTTCCTCAAATAAAGAGACTCCGCCAAGGATGTAACTTTGTTATAGGTACTCCAGGTAGACTTTTGGATTTAGTTAAAAAAGGCGAGATTGATTTATCTGATACACGATCTGTTGTACTAGATGAAGCTGACAGAATGTTGGACATGGGTTTTATCGATGATATAACATATTTACTTGAAAAAACAGCTAAAGACAGACAAGGATTATTTTTCTCTGCGACACTTCCTAAACCGATTGAGAAATTAATTGAAAGATTCTCCCAAGATCCAGTTCGTATTATGGTAAAAACTCAAGACACATCAAAAAATGTTGAACAAGATATAGTTCGCATAGAACGTGGTGTGGATAAGATGGATGTCTTAGAAGAGCTTTTATCTAAAAAGCTTGATTTCAAAAAAGTTCTTATTTTTGCTGAAACAAAACATCTAGTCGAGAAACTGTCAGTTGAATTAAAGAGACGTGGTTTCCGTGCTGGTTCTATCCATGGTGATAAACGACACAATGACCGTCAACGTACTTTGTCGAGCTTCAAAGACGATACACTAAACGTCCTGGTAGCAACCGATGTAGCAGCGCGTGGACTCGACATACCTGATGTAACACATGTTATAAACTACGAGATTCCTCAAACATACGATACTTATGTACACCGCATCGGCCGTACTGGTCGTGCAAGTAAAAAAGGTATCGCTTTAACTTTTGTTCAAGGCTAAATTCTAAAATATAAATAGCCTATTACTTATAAAAGTAATAGGCTATTTGTTTTTTAAACTTTATAAATTTCCGCAAAGTCATGTTCAGATAAATACATTAATGCACTCCACCTTTCTGAAGTAAAAGTTTCAAATTCTAAATTTTCTTCAATAAATTTTAAAAAACTATGACGTTGTCTATGATTAATAACCTCATAAACAAAATAGGAACCGCACCCCTCAATTCCACAAATACTTGAAACTAGGAGTTTTTCGTCCCTTAAATATTTCACAATTTCAAAAGTATGGGGAGTAAAACCAGGATATCCGTAATCTGAAGCTTCTATCATTTTAAATAAATTTGATGAAGATCCATGGACCATTATTTTTTGTCCTTTTTTTGGAGAACCATTCTTAAAACATTTCTTACAAAAAGCTACTCGGGTTACTATTTCTTGCATGTCCATGTTTATTTAGGTGTAAAATAATTTTTAATAATTTAAACATTTTTTTATAAAATAGTCAATAATAATAGGGAACAGAGGTGTTTATAAATTTCATTGACTTTTATCTAAAAAATTGTTATTTTTAAGTAAATAAATAATTTATTTACATGTTTACATTAAGTAAATATGTGTATTTTAATCCTTTAAAAAATAAAAAACATGTGTAGATCAAAAAACCCTGGAAATTCAAAAAAAGGTAAAAATAGCAGAAGGCATTTACCAACTGAATCATCAAAAATGACAGTGAAGCAAGTTGTTGATGCTAGTAAATCAGAAGTTAAAATAATTTCTAAACCCAAATCTATTAAACAAGAAATTATAAATGGAAAAAATGTAGTTTCTAGAACTGAAGAAGAAAAAAGAAAAGAAATAAGAGAACGAAAAAAAGGAAGGAAGGAAGAAATGGTTTCTTTTTAATTCTTTTAAAATATTGTTGAACAACCAAGCTAGACGATGCTTATACAAGCACGTAGTCAAATAACCCATTGTATTTTACTTTGGGTTTATTTTTATTATACGAGTGTCGTAAAGATATATTGTGCGACACTGTGTCTTGTTTTTAAATCCGCATTAAGCGGCTTATAACTACACTAGTCTTCTTCCCTACACACCCGAATCGTTTCGTGGAAGATTTGATTTTCAAGGTTCTACAAACATTTTAAATCAATTAGGTTTATATAGCAAGCGTTACGCCGCACTTTTTGCCAAATGAGTGGATATCCTAGGACCGGCTCATTTCGGCTGTATTCTGCTTTGAAGGTGCAAATCTCTCTATAATGCCCTGAATAGTCTTCCTGTCGCGGCTGAATAACTTCCCCAACGTGTTAGTGTTGTAGCTCTTTGGATCGGTCTCATATAGGGTCACAATGGCTTTATTTCGTAGGATCTCGACTTTGCCACGACCACCCTTTGGTTTCGTAATGCTCGTACTTTTCATTAATACAATTTATCACAAAACTCCCACATTTACAAATCATACTATGCAATGCTGTAGTTATTATATGTTCTAACAAAAGGCTCTGGTGCTAATCTGTCGAATCTTAGTCCCACAAATTTCTCTACGACATCGAGTGATTCTTCTTTGCTGAATCGTAGATATTGCATCCCCGCTCGTGGATTTGAATCCGAGTGACCGAGTATAAGCCCGAGGAATTTAAGACTCGCACCTTTCTTGACCAGTTCATGAGCACCGCCATGTCGCAACGCGTGGCAAGAAATATCTTGGGTGAGTTTTGCTTTTTCTCGCGCAACCTTCATCCACCGTTCAATACTTCTAGTTGCCATTCGCTGAGTGACCCCGGCGCTCTCATGCGCGAACAAGGCTTCATGAGGAGCTAACATTTTTCTTTTGGCAATGTATGTGAGTAGGAGTTGATGGGTATCAGGCGACCACATGATCCATCTTTTTTTATAATTCTTCTTCCCTACTATTTCCACAAAATTCTTTTGCGGATCAATTGCATCAATATTTAGCTCTATAAGCTCACTAACACGGATCATTGACTCCCACATCAACTTGATCGCGACGAGTCGCATCAAATCTCCGTAGGAATTCGGGTTAAGGGTTGCACACATTTTCTCTACTTCTTCAGGCGTTGCTACTGGGCGCTCTGGTGGCTGGAACCTTGGGTTACGGATCAAGAATGGATGCACTGTTGTGATACGGTTTGCTTCCAGCCATTTGTAAAAGTTTTTGATTACGTTGTTATGGTTGGCTATGTTGCCATCGTTGTATTTTAACTTCAACGATGCTCGGAATGCCGATATCTCTTCAAGGGTTATTTGCAGAGTATCTTTGTTACCTACGTAATCATAGAAATGCTCTAGAAATGGTCGGTAGACTTTTGCTGCTGTTCTAGTCTCGGCACCTTTCCATAGCAAGTATTTTTCGATTGCTTCTCTAAGTAGCATAAATTTGTTATTGATGATTAAAAGCCTGTTTGAGGGGTTCTTGAAATGTTTTCCGAGAACAACATCGTAAACTCCCACACTATCGGAACGAAAGAAGGCTTTGATATGAATCAAATGCCTGCTGTGGGCTATCCCTGACAAGGGACAGAGGCTTATTTCTAATAATATTTTACCTGTTCCTGAGTCCCCTGCCATGGCACTGTTAAGAGATTCATCAGGTTTTTAGATTATACTCCCACATTATAAATAATGCAAGTCTATATTTATAAGCATAAAAGGGGACAAACTCCCACACTATCCCCTACCCCAATTATTACGACAATTTCAAAAAGTATGCTAAAACATACACACCTATGATTGAAAATGATTATCAGTTTGATCCATTTGAAATGCTGCGCAAAAACGCGCATGTTTGGGATGGTGACAAGACCACTTTGTGGTATCACGAAAAGCTAGACGGATCGTTCACGCTGATCGCTCTCTATGATTTCCGAGGATCGCATTGGCGATTATTTCTTGCTGTCGATAATTGGAAGAATCGAGTTGAATTCAAAAATGAGGAAATAACAAAAGATCTCCATACGCAGATTTGTATGGAGATCGAATCGTTCAAGGGTATGAGTGGTATGAAGTAGCTTACTTCCTGTACTGTTCAGCTATCCAGCCATTTATTTTTTTTCTAAACTGCTCATCAGATTCAGATTTTTGGTATCTTTCGTACAATTCTCTGATTTGAGCATCTGTATTAAATTTCTTCATAACAATATGTTGTTGTTCGTGCTTCATTTGGTCGAGTCGAAAAACGCCAGTTTTACCAAGTAGTAAATACAAAAGGACTTTTGGCATAGATGATTCCGCCACTTCTCTACCTTTGAAATGCACTAATCGTTCTACTTCCATTCGGGGCGAAAACGTATAGGGCATAGATTGATGCTCACGAGTAACATCGTTCCCATCTTTTTTCATCTCGTGATAGAGCCGTGTATGGAATGATCCCATTGAGAACAATACATTCAACTCTTCTTTGTCTTGCAATTCAGGTTTATTTTTGAGAAGTTCAAGCAAATTCTGTTTCGTATTTTTCAATATCTCATTTTCTCGTTCCTCTTGGCTAAGTGACTCTAATTGTGAAGCATCGCCTATATGTTCTATGACTTCATCGTAGGTTTTTGATCTATCGAGTATATTCCAGTACACGCCATCAGTTTTCATCAGGTCATAAATTTCTTTGTATAATTCACTATCATCTTTTATATCAACGAGCAACACCTCTTTATTTGTTCCGTGTATATTTTCAAAAATAGATTTGTAGTACTCAGTCCAAAAGAATGCTTTACCACGTGCTTTTTCGTGTTCAATAGCTTGATCGGCGGTAAACTCACCACTCGTTACTTTTTGCCAAGTCAAAAGTCTCTCATCATCCCAGCCTGCATTTTCTTGAATAAATATATCTTTGTCTTTCAACCTATCCGCAACCATTTGACCGTCTTCGGCAGTTGCGTGTTGATTAAAGAAGAAATTGGTTTTAATGTGAGGAACTTTTTCAATACCGTTTTCTTTCAAGAACCCCTCAATACTTTGTCTGTCTTTTTTGGACTCATTTTTACTAACAAATTCTTTGAATTTTTCAACATCAAATTCTGAACCAAGAACGTGAATTTGTTCTGGATTAAAAACCACAATGTTTTTCTCACTGGAATCTTGCTGTATTCCGCCATCAATCTCACTGTCTTCTTTTTTGTGCCTATAACCTGCTTCAGACAAGATACCATCCATAGAATTTCTATCGCCTTCTTTGATGTATGGTTTTTTTAAATCCAATATGACAGGTATTACTGTTCCATTGGGATACTCTTTGTATGAGTCATAATCATTCATCAAATAATATGGCATCAGCATCTTTCCAAACTTAAATCCGAATCCTTCCTTGTTGCTAAAATACTGAATGTTAGTATCTTGCAATATGTCATCTAGCGCTCTACTTTTATGTGATTCGGTAACTATATAGTTCCATTCCTTGTGAATATCTTCCCAGAGCTCTTTTGTTGAATCTTGAAATTCAGAAAAATCACCCGCAGTATCTTGCCTTTTAAAATACCAGTCAACGTTACCACTTTCGTGGCTTTTGAAAATAGCATACAATACTTTTTTGTATTTCTCTGCGAAGGATCGAGCAAGCTCTTTACTGTCTGTGAAATAGTAATCATCAACACCTTCGATACCTGATAGGTCATCTAAACCGTGACGTCTTTCAAATTTATCAAATTTTCTATTCGTACCGTGGTATACAATTTCTTTGAGCTTGCTTTCTGGAAATATAGTTTCCAGATATTTTCCATATTCTTCAATAGCTTCTTTTCTTTTTTCGTCAAAAGCTACAACATCATCAAATGTTCCATCGGCTGGTACTAACTCAGAGATTTGATCGAGAATAAGTGGCTCAATATGTTTTTTATCAAAACCAAATTTTGTTCGGATAATACCACCTTTCTTAAAAGTATGTAATAAATCCGCAAGCTCTAGTGTTTGTAGATTTGAACGATCCTCTATATGAAAATTATCTGGCTCTGCTTCAAGTTTTTCACTTGTGATTGTTTCTTTTGAGACTAGATACTTAGAGGCTTCTTTTACGGGTAGCTCTGTATAGTGCAATACAGTGTCATCATAATTTATCCCTGACTCATTTTTGTTGTAGGTATTCTCAATGTAATCAATCGCATAGGATAAATCGGTAGTAAACCATTGGCCAATGTATTTATCATTATTTCCACCTTCTTTGCTTTTCTCTACTTTCTTGTTTCTGTTTTCGATTCTGTATAAACGGACTATTTTATTTGCAAGAGATTCATCAATGCCAACGCCTTCAAGAGCGATGCTTTCCAATTCTGGACAAAGTTTGAACACTTCACTAATATTATTTTCTTGATCAGAAAAAGAGACCTGTTCAACAGAAGGCTCTTGTCTTTCCGTTTCAATTTTGGGAGGTTGTTCAAATTTCATATATATAATTTATCATTTTTCAACTATTTTATCCAGCTAAATAATTCGATATTTTACTTCCATATTTTGCCAATCAAAAGTTTTATATTCAGGTTTGTATTCCAAATCCGGTCTATTTTCTTTGAGCCCATCACTGTATTCCAATCGCTGTTTAATAAACTCATCTTCGGCAAAAATACCAATTAGACCAGAATTCTCATGGTAGATATTTTCTGTATTATAAGCACCACAAGAAGCGAACATGCTTGAGCACGGCAAGACAAAAACTTTAACAAAAGGATTATCAATCTTGTCCTCTCTGACCCATATCTCGCCGGGGATTTCAAATACTCGTAGAACATCTTTCCTTACAAAGGTACTGAAATAACTATCAAGTATCTTATGTAGGGTTTTTATAGCAGTGAGAGCATCTGATTTTGCATCGAATTCATTATGAAAATGCACAGCTCGATTTCGTATATCTCGTAAGCCCTTGAACAGCTCTTTTTGGGTATCAGTGAGCAACCCCCATGCTTTCAAGACTTTCATGTTTGAATCATATGATTGCCAGCTTTGATCTCGAGTATACACATATTTTTGCATGTCATTTTCTAGGATTGATTTATCGTACAAATCTCTCAACTTGAGTATAAATAAATTTACCAATCTTTCTGCAAGAGTTGTACACGAGGTTGCAGTAGGATAAAAAGACCCTATGATATAGGTATTGATTATTTCTTCAAAATATTGATCGAAATCGTAAATGAGCCACATGCGCGGTTCGTTCACCTCATTCATGCGCTTTATTTTCTCATCAGCATTTTGTGAGCCGTGAGAATAAGAAATTCTATCTATATTTTCCTTGGTTGAACTTAGTGCGTTCTTTCTAAAATCAATACGAGTACTAGTTATTTTGGGAAGTCTTTTTATATTAAAACATGCGATATTTAAAGTCATCCCACTCTCTAAATCTTTTTGAGAAATATTATATGAATGATCTTGAGTACATCTATCACATTTTATGGTAATTGTTTCCATACATTAATCTGTACACCCACAATCTTTCAACACTTTCTTGCCGACAAATCCACCAATGACGAGATATACTCCAAAAAATCCAATCGCTATGAGTGGCGAGAATACTCCAACCAGTGCACCAAGCAACAATCTCATCATTATCTGAAACCCTGTACGGACGAACGAGATAGCCGAGCCGACAGTACTTCGTATTTTTGATTCAATCTCCTTGTGAATATATTGAGAAATAAGCGGTTGTGTCGTGTTGAATAGTCCCATCATCGCTATGTACGATGCAATTGTAATAATCGGATTTGATATACTCGCAAATATAACGAATAGAATACCAAGGATAATAGTACAGGCAGATTGTAGGGTTGAGAACTTATATGTTTTATGAAGTCGTACCCAACTTTGTGTCATCACTGCATTGAACAGTGTTCCGATAGCCATACCAAACCCAAGCCATATTGGTAGTACTGCTCTATCAACAAAAATTGGTTGGTAAATGCTTTGCAAGAAGTACTCTCCGTTGAGAGATAAAATAAGCACAATAAGCAATGCTCGCACCACAACATTCTTTTTGAGGATTTGTATGGTTGGCAAAATAATACCACTCCATATTTTTGGTCGCTCCTCGTGTATTTCATCTATATAATCCCGCAAAGTTGCGGATATAACGAGTGATAGCCCTATTGCAACCGCTGTTGCTATGATCAACCAAGTATATGTCGCAGAACCATAGAGTTGAACCACAATACCTGCAATACCTGCAGATAAAGCACCACCGATCAGATCGATTGTTTGTATACGAGCAGACACCTTCTTGTAATCTTGCCCTTCATTCTTTGCAATTTCATACGTCCAAGCGTCATCTGCACCAGAGATAAATGAACTACCGAAACCACGAATTGAGTACGATATGAAAAGACCAATTGCAGTTGGTGAAAATAGTAATCCGATAATACCTGCAATTTCAATGATATATCCAATGATGACTGATTTCTTTTGACCAAACTTGTCGGCAAATACTCCTGTTGGTATTTCGCCAAGAAAAGAAAAAATCGAATAACAAGTTTGTGCAATGATAACGCTTGCTAGTGAGACACCTTTGTCGGTAAAGAAAAGAGTAAAAATCGGAAGGTAGAAATACAGTCCTCGCAAGAATGCAATTATGTAAAGTCTCTTTGTTTGTGAAGTATTTTTTAACATATAATTTATTTACGCATCCCTTTCTATCTCCTGACCTACGATATAGTCGCAGCCATCGGGACCAACGAGGGCACTGTGGTGTACACCGACTGGGACGTCGAATCGCTCACCTGTTTTGATAGTCTTTTTGATACCACCAGAAAATGTCACTGATCCGTAGGTGACGAAGAATGAGACTTTGCCTTTATGGAAATGCTCGGGATAGATCGTCCCCGGTGCATCGGTGTGTTCGTAGACGATTGGGAATTCTTCGATCTGGAGCATTTTCTTGAGATAATCTTTCCAGACTACAGGCTTGTTTGACCAGTACTTTTTGTAGGCAAATTTCTCTCGTTTTCCGAGGTATTCTAAATCAAACATATTGTCGTATGCTTCCTGCTCAGTCGAGCGGAGCAGGTATGTATCCCACGCAGATCTCCCTTTCACGAGACGCAAGTACAGCCATTCGTAGAGCATGTATGCCCATGCGCCCAAGATCCATAGTTCCCTCTGTTGTGTGAAATGAATGATTTCATGATTAATGAAATATGGACGCATCTTGGGGTGGATTTTACTAGTAGTAAAAAGTATAGGATAAAAAGCCGCAGCCTTGGCATTGCCTTTCGTGCCTGTGAGTTTGCTATACCAGTAGAGCAAAGTGTCAGCTTGTATTTGAATGTGCCATGGGTTAGATTTCATAAATATTTAGTTTATGTAAATCAGCGACAAGTTGATCTACTGATTCAAATCTAATTCCATGCATACCAAAACTTTGAGCCGCATCAATATTTTTCTGTCCATCATCTATAAAAACAGCTTCTTCGGGTGCTACACCTAATTTTTCAAGAGTAATATCAAAGATTTCCTTTGTTGGTTTTTTAGAACCAACTTCCCATGAAAAAGAAATCACATCAAGTAATTCTTTAACATTCCATTTATCAAGAACCACTGATTCAAATACTGTGGTGTTTGAAATGAATCCGAGCTTGTATCCCTTATTCTTTAAATCTTGAAGTAATTCAAGTATGCCCGGAAATAATGTCGCCTTATCTATCCCCTCTCGAAACAACTCAATAATCCACATTCGATTTATTTCAGTATTTTCAAGTTTAAAATCTTTCAAAAAGTTTTCCGCCATTTCATCTTCAGTATTCCACTTTTTCAATTGCACTGCATGTTCATAAAGATGCATAAAGTCAGGAGTTTTTTCTATTTCAAATTTGGCACGCAGAGATTCTGAAATGCCGACATTTTTAGTACCGAGTGTTTCCCAGAGGTCGAATATTATTGCTTTGATTTTCATACTATTCATAATCTTCTAGTGGGTAAATATCAAATGCGACCTCTTCGTATGGATGTACTAATTTTACTTTTTCAATCACTTCTTTGAGAATTTCTCTAGGTATGATCACTTCAATTTTCTCTTCCTCTACTGATTCATATTTAAGTGTTTCACCAATAGTAGGATTTGAGTTTGCATTACCACAATAGCGACCAGTACCTAGAGCAGAGAATGAGCAAAAGTCATAGTTACCAATCTTTCCAGCTCCAGCACTACCAAGAGCCTCACGCACAATGTCTGTGTGTGATAGTGGTACAAATACTACAAATTTTACGTTTTGTGATTGCATATTATTTAATATTTAAATCTAAAAACTCTCTCAAAGCAATCAGACCTTTTTCGTCCTTGTCGTAATGATATGAAGTAATGCCGACTGATTGTCCTGAAGCTACTGCATCCGGATTGTGTTCAAAATACACAACATCTTTTGTCTCAAAATTATGTTGTTTGAGAAGTGTTTTGAAATAGATTGGGTCTGGTTTGTCTGGATTATGCTTCATGGTGAATACTGGATATGGCACAGTGTTCAGTCCAAACTGAATCATCTGTTCGTCATTTGCATTGGTCAAAATAAGTTTTGGATTTGGGTATGTTTCAAGCAAATCAAACATTGCTTTATTCTGCACAAAGTTTCTAATTTCATCTTTTATGATTGATGTATTCACCGCATCGACAAGTATAGTTTTCATATTATTGTAGTGGTGCAAATAATTGCTTGAGTTCTGCATATTTTGCAGGGTCGAGTAATGCTTCGTAAAGGTCTGGAGTGATTTCTTTTTCCATAAATGTTTTGTCACGACCAATTTGAAGAAGTTCATCAAAAGTGACTTTCTTCAATTCGATTTTCTCTCCACCATCAAGTGCTTGGTCGGCGACTTTCTTGCAACCTTTGGCGATGAAGAAGTACACAACCCAATCAATTTTCGATGCAGGGTGTTCTGATTTTCAGAGTACATATTCTGATGCTTCATAACCAGTCTCTTCGAGGAACTCTCGCTTTGCTGATTCCAAAATATCTTCACCCTCTTCGACACGACCCCCACAAGCACCGATAAATGGTTCTTTGCCCGGTTGTTCTTGTTCTGTGAGCATAATACTTCCATCATCAAGCACAGGAAATACCACAACTGTATCTGGTCGCTTGAGTTTCTCAAAAGTTTTGGTTGAACCATCGTACATTGGTTGTTCCCATTGGTATGTGTCAAACATCTTACCCTTGAAAACACATACTGCGTTTTCTGGAATTGGTTGTTTTGATTTTGGTCTGGAGATATTCATAAAGTTATTTTTGGGATTCAATTAAATTTTGTGCTAATAATTTGAGTTTCTCAGGATCAGCTTTTGGACCGCCACCAGAGCAAATCCACCCCTCATATTTGTCGAACCAAAACTCTTTACCAGAAAGAAATTGTTGCCAAATACCTTTCTTTAGATTTTCAGTTCCGTGCATTGGAACAAGTTTGATATGTGCATGATCAATTCCAGTCCCTTCTATCAGCACACCAACCCTCCCTACATCTGAATAGTATTTTTCAAGGATACTTGCTACATGTTTTGAAGCAATAATAAATCTTTGTAATACATCGTTTGGCATCTTTAACACATCACTTCCATAGTGTTCTTTTGGAACTACACAAGTAAATCCCTCGGAATTTGGATCAATAGAAAGAAATGCCATAAATTCATCATCTTGCCAGAAAATCCCGGGTGTTTCAAAATGCCCAGCGACTATCTCGCAGAAAATGCATTTATTATCTTTTGTTGTAGCATCGTATATTGCCATATAATTATTTTGTCATCTCAAGTAAGACATCGAGACATTCTGGTAATCTTACAAACCCTGCCGAACCATTAAGGTGTTTGCCATTTGGTATGACGATCAATTTGCCACCAAGTTCTTTTGCTGTTTCTTCTGCATCTGACATTGATACATATGGATCATTATCGCCATGTATTACTGCAATTTTTGGAATTTTGTTTTTCATAATATTCCAATTGAAATCTGTATCCAAAAATGTATCAATTTTTTGGTTTTTATTTTTGTGACATGGTGCAGAAATGATAACCACGCCATCAATATTTTTACCTTGATATGTTTCAAGATATCGTAAAATAGCAGTACCGCCGAGAGAATGGCCGACAAGGTATACCTTGTCATGTTGATTACTGTCAACATGACGCTTTACTTCATTGATCCATTCTGATACCTCAGGAGTTTTTGGATTCGGCATAGACAATGCGCATGCGTAAATATCATGCTTATCGAGCTCCCCCATCATCCATGGTCGCCACGCACCGTTTGGACTACCTTCGAATCCGTGGATGAAAAATACTTTTTTGTTTTGGTTAGAGTTTTGCATATCTTTTAAATTTTAACATATCTAGTCTGCGGACCACGACCGACTCGCTTGATCTTTTCGAGTTCCATTAGTCGAAGTAATGCTTGTCGCACTGTTGCAATAATAATGCCAGTATCTTTTGATATCTGTGTGGGACTTGCTTCATTATTAATAACGAGGTACTTCCATACTTCTAGTTGCTTTGGTGATAATGTATCCTCGAACTTTTCTTCCTGCAAATACACAAGCGCTTTGGTTGCCTGTTCTCTAACTACTGATAGAAAATAGTTGAGCCAAGGTGAAATGGTGTCATTTTCTGTTTTGAATGATTCTTGAGATTTGCGAAGTGCGTAATAGTATTCATCTTTTCGTTGTTCGATGATTTGCTCATGTGATACATATTCTACAAACTGATACCCAGATCGAAGTAAAAGCATGTTGGTAAGTACTCGTGACATACGGCCATTACCGTCTTGAAATGGATGGATTTTCAGAAATTCTACGAGAAAATTTGCAATCACAAGTAATGGATGAAAATGATTCTTTTCAAGTTCATCAAATGAATACTCGACAATTTCTGTCATTTCTTTTGGTGTCTGCCATGAAAGAGTAGTCTCAAATATTACCTGTGTGACTTCACCTTTTTCATTGGCAACACCGACGAGATTTTCTTGTTTTTTGTAACTTCCTTTGTGTAGTTTGTCTTTATCTGAATACTTCATTAGTTCGTTGTGGAGTGATGTGATTACACCTTCACGAAGTGGTAGTGTTTGATAACTATCAAACACATTTTGTAATGTCTCAAGGTAACCCTGCACTTCTTGAGAATCTCGATCTGAGAATTTTGAGATAGACAAATTGCTGAGGATTTTCTTGACCTCTTCATCAGAAAGTTTTGAACCCTCGATACGAGTTGAAGCTCCGGCAGATGTTATCAGGACTGACTTTTTAAGGCTCGTTATGGCCTGTGGAGTCATGCGTAGTCCAGATTTAAATTCACCTCTTATACCGTCTATTTCAGCCAAAATAGCCACAATATGTGGCTCTGGTGTGCTAATTCGCTTGTTGAATTTGTCTGTGTAATCGTTCATATATGTGATATATTTTATATATTAGATAGTATCACATAGTCGTATATAAGGCAAGCGTTAATCTTTGTGGAAAACCCATTTACTTCCCTGCAAATGGCTGTGACGAATCGCCCTTATTCGAGAAGTAAAACGAAGACGCGGCAATAGCAAGGATCATGAATTGATCTGTTGGCAACTTCCCTATTACAAACCCTACGCAGGCGGTGAAGGCTTATTGTGCGACACGATACTATTTAAGATATATAGACAAATACAAGAGTATTGCTATATACCCTAACATTAGATAAGAGATATTAGTATGGTCAAATTAAACATGATTCTGTAAACAATTATTGAAGTTTTTTACTTGTGCATTATAATTTAAAATTTTTGCTTTAATATCGGCGATATTTTTATTATGAGAATTGACCATATTGTTATATACGGCTATTTGTTCATTAGTAGTTAGACCTTGATACAATGCCCCACTGTTGATCATTTCGAGGCGTTTCTGTAATTCTGTAGCTGTCTTGTTTAACATTTCTTGCTCGATTTTAATAGTTTGAGACAAAATGTTGTCTATCTCTGGACATATTTCTTTTGGAGTTCCAAAATGCTGTACAGCAAGCCATGTATTCTGTCCTTTATAGCTACCATAACCAGTAGCGATACCAATCTCTGTATATTTATTACTTAAAATATTTGCACGGTGACCTGGGCTTGCCATCCATGCATCAACTAAAGTTTGATCATCTTTGAAGTTACCTAAGGCTAGATTCTCACCAATTGTGATATAGTTGTAATTTACGTTTTGAGCTAAATCTCCTACTGAGACACCTTTTGGTGATACATGTTCGAAATATTCATTAGTAAACATATCTTGTAGTTTGATCGCGGCAGAATTATTCAACTTTTTATTTAACACTAACTCATTAGGAATTTTATTATCTATTCTATTTTTGTTTGTATAAAGTAAAACACCCTCGATGGATAATTTCTTATTTTTATCTGTTAAGTTTTTTATATTTTGTACTAGCCCTGTGTTTATCTGATTTTGAGTATCTGTATTTATTTTTGTTATCGGTGGTAACTCTTTTATTCCAATGTTAAAGCTTTTTTTTTCTTGCTGTGAACCAGCGATATATTTATTCAGAACAAGACTTACATCATCACGTATAGTGTATATTAAAAATACAAGTATAAAGATTATTATAATTTTAATTAAAGTTTTCATTTATTTACAATTCTCAGCTTTTCTATAGCCGAGATATTTAGCATCGTTTTCATTTATAAAATAAACTCGATTTTTTTCTTTTATCCTCGAAGCGCTCTTGCAACTCACTGGATAATACATCTTACCATTTTTTGAAGCTAAATACTTCCCTTCTTCTTTGTTTACTTGAGGTACTTTTTTTGTATACTCGATAATCTCATCACTATTTTCAACATTTGTTTTTGAATCAATAATTTTATTATCTGAAAGAACTTTGTTTTCGTCAATGTTTTTACTGTTTGAAAATCTACCTAAAAAGAAAGAACCGAGAGAAACTAGCACTATAACTACTACAGTTATAGTGGATTCATGTAATCCACGTCTGAGGGACTTGATTTTTTCAGTTATATTATGTATACTCATATGTATATTATAAATAATAAGCGTCAATACCGCAATTACATATGGCACATAGGAAGGCTGGAGGTTCGGCAAAAAACTTAAAAGACTCAAATCCAAAGTATCTAGGTACTAAACTTTATGCTGGTGAACAAGCAAAAGCAGGATCTATCATTATCCGTCAACGCGGTACAAAGATCTTGCCTGGTTTAAATGTTGCAGTAGGTAAAGATCATACCTTATTTGCTTTAAAACCTGGGACAGTTTCTTTTTCTTCAAAAAGACAGATGAAATTCAATAACACTACATCTGTTAAAAAAGTTGTAAACGTTATATAAAATAAAACCCCGTTGAGGGGTTTTATTTTATTACGTTTATGTTTATAACTTTTTGACTATTCCATTTTTTGATCTTGATCTGATGTGATCCTATCTCTTTTATTGGATCCATTTCAATACTCTCTTCATTTAAATGAATACTAGATATTTCTTTAGAAATAGCTTCTACGATGTCTTTTTTATTTATTGCTTTAAATAAATGATTTTTTTCATTTGCCAATACTTTTATTGTAAAAGTATTGTTTATAGATTCTAGAAAGTTAGTAAAATCTTTCTGCTCTTCTTCTTTCTGTTTGGTGATTTTTTCTTTACGAGTATTAAGTAACAACAGGTTGTGAGGAGTAGCGATAATAGCTAATCCTTTTGACAATAGAACATTTTGAGCATAGCCTTCTTTGAAATCTTTGACGTCATCCTTATTCCCTATTTTCGGTATGTCTTTTAGTAAAATAACTTTCATAAATTTTCATTAATTTTTTAATAATTTGATTGCTTTTTCTAATGCAGGATCTTTTTTATTTTTAAGGTCTTCTATTGTAAATGGAACTATAAAATCAGGCTCGATACCTTTC
>JAYVGX010000031.1:0-12827 GCA_043771685.1 Minisyncoccota bacterium | reverse complement strand
AGTTTCATTATAGTGACACCTTGTGTTTGACGACCAGAAGTTGGTACTGATTTTAGATCAACACGTATAACCTGACCTTTTGCTGAGACAGCTATTAATTCAGCTTGAGTTCCAACTATCTTTGCAACAATCAACTTGCCTGTCTTTGGAGTGACTTTTGCTGTTTTGATTCCAGAACCACCTCTTTTTTGTATTTTGTATTCTTTGATACTAGTTTTTTTACCGAGACCATTAGCAGAAAGTGTTAAGAGGAATAAATCCGTCTCACCTTTTTTCACTAAATCAACACCGATAACAACATCATCTTTTACTAATTTAATAGCACGAACACCTCCAGCTGTTCTGCCCATCACACGAACATCGTTTTCTTTGAAACGGATTGATTGACCTAAATTGGTTGCGAGCATGACATCATCACCACTTTGTAAAGCGAGAACTGATTGCAATTCATCTCCTTTGTCTAATTTAATAGCGATCAAACCACTTCGACGAACATCTTTAAAGCTCTCTGCACCAACTTTTTTTACAACACCGTATTTAGTTACCATCATTAGACTTTCCAGAGATTGCATTATCTTCTTATCTATAGGTAAAATAGAAGTTACTTTTTCACTTGATTCGAGTGATATAAAGTTAGCTATAGACTTACCTTTTGTCGCACGACGACCTTCTGGGATGTCATACATCTTTATCTGATACGCTTTACCTAGATTGGTAAAAAATAATAAATCACTGTGAGTATTGCAAGACAATAACATAGTAACGAAATCCTCTTCTTTTGTTTCGATATCGATAACACCAACTCCACCACGCTTTTGAGTATGATATTCAGCTGGATCGGTACGTTTGACATAACCACCTGCTGTGTAAACAAGAACTGATTCTTTTTCTTCTATTAAGTCTTCTTCATTTATGGCTTTGACTCCGCCTTTAACTATTTTAGTTCGACGAGCGTCACCGTATTTATCACGTATTTCTTCGAGCTCAACTGATATAACCTTTAACATTTTTTTAACAGAAGCCAGCAATGCTTCGCATTCGGCTATGAAATTTTGTTTTTCTTTTAGTTCGAGTTCTATATTCTTTCTCTCGAGACCTGCGAGTTTCGCTAACTTCATTTCTAAAATAGCAGTGGCTTGTAAGTCAGAGAATTTAAATTCCTTCATCAAGTTCAACTTTGCGAGAGCTGTGTCTTTTGAACCACGAATGATAGTTATAACACGGTCGATATGATCCAGAGCTTTTTTCAGACCCAATAAAATATGCTCACGTTCTTTTGCTTTTTTAAGGTCGTACTCTGTACGACGACGAACAACAACAGTACGATGTGAGATAAAGTTCTCGAGTAAACTCTTAAGTGAGAGGGTCTGCGGTACTCCTTCAACGAGGGCCACCATATTGTAGTTAAAAGATTGTTCGAGTTGAGTATGTTTATAAATATAATTTAAAACTTTTTGAGGAATTACTCCATTTTTTAGATCGATAGCGATGCGAATATCTTTTGCAGATTCGTCTCTCAAACCTTTGACTCCTTCTAACTTTTTTTCTTGAACCAAACTCGCTATGGCCTCTATTAGGTTAGATTTATTTACACGATAAGGTATAGACGTAATTATTATTTGGAAATTACCAGTTTTTAACTCTACTATTTCTGCATTACCTCGAGTCACAACTCCCCCACGGCCTGTTGAATAAGCATGTAATAAATCACTTTGATTATAAGCGATACCTCCGACAGGAAAATCAGGACCTTTTATATGTTGCATTAAATCCTCTGTTGTAGCAGTTGGATTATCTATTAGATGAAGTGTCGCATTTATAACTTCTGTTAAGTTATGTGGCGGTATATTTGTCGCCATACCAACAGCGATACCGAGTGTCCCATTTAAAAGCAGATTCGGAACAGCAGTTGGAAGAACTTTTGGTTCACGTCGAGTTTGGTCATAGTTTGGAATAAAATCTACTGTTTCTTTATGCAAATCTAAAAGGAGTTGTGCTGCGATTTTTGCCATTTTAGCCTCTGTATAACGCATAGCAGCAGGATTGTCTCCGTCTATAGAACCAAAGTTACCTTGACCCCAGATAAGTGGATAGCGATAAGAAAAGTCTTGGGCCATACCAACCATAGAGTCATAAACAGCGACGTCACCGTGGGGGTGGTATTTACCGAGCACGTCACCAACTACCGCAGCACTTTTACGGAAACGAGAACTCGATGTTAGTCCCATCTCTTGCATTGCATACAAAATACGACGGTGCACAGGCTTTAAACCATCACGGACATCAGGCAATGCTCTATCTGTGATAACAGACATGGCGTAGTCAATAAAAGAATTTTTCATCTCGTAATTAATATCTACAGAAACAATATTGACGTGTTCTTTTGTTTCGATATTTTCTTTTGGTATTTCTTTTTTTGCCATATTATTGTTGTTTATCTATTACTATCAATTCGATTTGTTTTCCTTCTGGAATTTCTGGAACGACTGAATTTAAAAGTTCTCTATCTTGTTTATTTGGCATAGAGTTAAAAGCACTTGCTGTCATATTTTTATAACTCTTAGAAATTGAATCAGCCATCAATCTAAAAGGTCCCGTAGTTTTATTTTGTGCTTCTTCTTTTTTTGCTATTTCTCTAAATTGACTTCCTAGTCCGTAAATAAAAACACCTGCAACCAGACTCATAGATATAACCATTGTAAAAAATAAAATTTGTTTACGAGATTCTTCAGACTTATTTTGTAGTTTTTTGACGTATGCTCTCATATAAATTAATTTGAAAGAATAATAATCTCACCCTCGCGACCAGCTAGTTCTTTTGATTTTATTGTTAACTTGTCTATTGGAATTATTTTTTCTTGCCCACTTTCTTTTATAAAAGCTTTCAAGTTTTTTTCATCATAATCCATAGGAATTATTATCTTTGGTTCTAAAGTATTTGAAAGCGCAAATGAATCTGAAACTGACATGAAATCATCATTGAGGGGAACAAAAACGATATCACAAGAATCTATCTCTCCACGGATACTTGCCTCAAGTTTATTTTTATTGAAAGCCCCAAGGAAACATAGAGCTATATTGTCGATGGTCATTGTATATACAGTATTTATATATTTCTTACCATCTATTTCTGTCTCAGATAACAGTCCTTTTATAAAAATATTTTTAATTTCATAGTCTCCTGGACCTTTGATTTCAAATGGTACAGTGTCACCGTGACTCAGATTTTCAAAGCCATTAAAATTAGGGTGATTAGTTGTTGATAGTGCTATATCTGCACCGAAATGTGGAACCTTGCCAGAGTATTTAGCATCTTTTGAAATAGGGTTAAATGCAACAACAAGGTCACCTTGTGTTATTTTAAAACATTGTTTTCCCATGTATGTGATTATCATATTTTTAGTATAACACTTATTTTAAAAAGAAAAAAGACCAAAACAGAAATCGGATTTTACATTTGCAAAAAAATCATATATATAGTATAAACAATCTATTACTAGCACAGGTATGAGATTTAACCCTATTGTGATTTCTTTAGTTTATAATGAAAAAGCAAAAGAAGCTCGAACCTTTGCCGCAATATCTATATTTTATAGATAAAAGCGGTTTTTTTAATTTATGAAAAAAAGTACAGAAGTAGAAGACATTGTAGATAGTGCAAAATTAGAGCTTTCTGGTATCGGAAAGATGCTAGAAAAAACAGAGATTCCACCACAAGTAGATGCTTTGGTTGAAGGTCCTGTTATTTCTATCAAAAAATCATCAATCTATATTGATATCGCACCATTTGGTACAGGTATCATTTATGGACGTGAATTTATTAATGCAAAAGACATTATCAAAAAAGTAAGTATCGGTGACGTAGTAAAAGCAAAAATAGTTGCAACTGTAAATGAAGAAGGTTACATCGAACTTTCTCTAAAAGAAGCAAAACAAGCTCTTATTTGGTCTGAAGCTGAAAAAGCTATCAAGGAGAAAACAGCGCTTGAATTAACTATCAAAGAAGCTAATAAAGGTGGTTTGATACTCGAATGGCAAGGTATCGCTGGTTTCTTACCTGCTTCACAATTAAAAAGTGAAAACTATCCTCGCGTAGAAGACAGTGATAAAGACAAGATATTGAAAGCACTGAAAATGCTCATCGGTAAACGTATAACAGTTGTTATGATTTCTGCACTTCCAAAAGAAGGCAAACTTATCTTCTCTGAAAAAGACAATAACCCAGAAGAAAGAAAAGAAATCATGGGCAAATACGCAGTTGGCGACGAAGTAAACTGTACTGTTGCTGGAATCGTAGACTTTGGAGTATTCCTCAAAGTTGAAGATGGTTTAGAAGGATTAGTACACATCTCGGAAATTGACTGGGGTCTAGTTGAGGATCCACGTTCTATGTTTAAAGTTGATGACAAAATCAAAGCAAAAATAATAGAAATCAAAGATGGTAAGATATCTCTTTCTATCAAAGCTTTGAAAGAAAATCCATGGAATGAATACGAAAGTACTTTGAAAAAAGGTGACATCGTTTCTGGAGTTGTTATCAAGTTCAACAAACACGGTGCTCTTGTTTCTATCAAACAAGGAGTTGCTGGTTTGGTCCACAATTCAAGTTTCGGTTCTGAAGAACTTTTGAAGAAAAGTCTAGAACTCGGAAAGACTTACAATTTCCAAGTTACACTCTTTGAACCAAAAGACCAACGTATGACTCTCGTTCACCTTGCAAAAGACGCGAAATAAAATACACATTAAAAAACCTCTCATTTTTGAGAGGTTTTTTAATTATTTAAGAGTTATATTAAACTTGACATATATATTTTATATGTTACAATATATAAAAACAAGGAGAAAGCCGAAAATCCTTTAGAAGAGTAGGCATTATTTTAACAAAAAATATTATGAAAAAAATTAAATTGATGACACTAATCAAGATTGCATTAACTGTGTTAGTCTTAGGTGTAATCTATGTGTCTCTTGTAAATATGGGTGCATTTGACTCTCATCCACCCGTCACTAAATAATCCACCAACGTAGTAAAAAATCTGCTACACGGTGGATTTTTTTATTTTCAATCAGAAAAATATTATTAATTAGAATCAGAAATGATTAATTATAAACACTCATCGCTTTATCTTTCCCTTCAGTTGAAATGATCACGATTATTTCTGCGATTTTTTTAGATAGTTTCTTTAGAGTTTTGATTTCATCTTCTTTAAAATTCGAAAGTAGGAATTTCATCACAGCTTCCTCCCCTTTTGGTTTTCGATATTTACCAGTTGATGTTACAGGCATGATGCCGATACGGATACGAACAAATTCTTTTGACTTTACTTTTTTAATTACAGATTCGAGGCCATTGTGCCCACCAGAACTTTTATTAAAAGAAATTTTTAGTGTTCCAATTGGTAAATCTAAATCATCATAGATGACAATTAACTTTGTTAATTTTTTAGGCGTGTCGATAATCGGCGCAACGCTTGTTCCAGAATTATTCATAAAATTATTTGGCATAAATAATTCTACTTTCTCTCCGTTTATTTCTCCTTTTGATTTTAGTGATTTGATTTTTAGGTCTTCTTTCCAGTCTGGTAAATCATATTCTTTTTTAAGATACGAGAAAATAATTCGTCCAGCATTGTGACGTGTTAGTTCGTATTCTTTTCCAGGATTTCCTAATCCAAATATATACATTTCCTTATCATAAAACAGATTTATATGTTATGTCAATAGTTGTTATGTGATAATATGTGTTGTATATGGATAAAGAAATAAAAACGAGCGAAAAAAAAGAGAGTCTTTGGGACTTGGTTCGCTATGCAATTGTGGCTGTAGCTATAGTACTACCTATTCGCATGTTTATCGCACAACCTTTTGTTGTTTCAGGACTTTCAATGTTTCCAACATTTGATGACAAACAATACTTAATCGTTGACGAGATTTCATATATTCGTGGAAACATAAATCGTAGCGATGTTGCAATCTTTAAATACCCTGCTGATCCGAAACGCTATTTTGTAAAAAGAATAATCGGTTTACCAAATGAAAAAATATCCATCTCCTCCGGCAAGATAACCATAACGAACAAAGATCATCCAGATGGATTCACTCTCAACGAACCATACTTAAATGAAAGTTTCCCTACCACTGGTTCTTATCAAACAAAAGATGATGAATACTTTGTTATGGGTGATAATCGCAACCACAGTTATGATTCTAGAGAATGGGGTGTCGTTCCAAGAAAGAAATTGGTAGGTAGAGCATATTTACGACTTCTACCATTTAAACATATTTCTTATTTACCAGGATATTATCAACAAGATAAATAATTATGATTGAAAAGAAAAAAGCAAAAAAAGAAGCGTTGCAATCAGTAAAAGGTATGCGGGATATTGATGGTCCTCTTTATTATTATTTCCAAGGGTTTTTTGAAAAAGCCCAAGAGATAGCAGTGTACTATGGTTTCAAACCTATCGATACGCCTATCGTCGAGGACGCTCAAGTTTTTACTTCATCTATCGGTGTCGGTACAGACATTATAGACAAAGAAATGTACACTTTTAAAACTAAAGGTGAGAACATCTTGGCACTCCGTCCAGAACACACAGCAGGACTTATGCGTTCTTACATTGAAAATGGGATGCAATCATTACCACAGCCAGTTCTCGCTTATAGTTATGGTCCGGTTTTTCGTCATGACAAACCTCAAAAAGGTCGCTATCGTCAATTTTCTCAATTCGACATGGATGCCATTGGTAGTGAAAAGAGTATATTAGATGCTTTAGTTATAAAAACAGCATGGACAATACTCAAAGAAGCAGGCGCCGACGATCTATCTATCGATATCAATTCTATCGGAGACAGTGCTTGTCGTTCGAAATACATCAAGGAACTCGTCTCTTATTATAAGAAAAATATCGACAAACTAGGCGCTATAGACCGTGAGCGATTAGTGACTAACCCATTGAGAATACTTGATTCAAAAGAAGAAAAAACAATTGAGCTAAATTTGCATGCACCGGAATCACTTGCTTTTTTATGTCCTGAATGCAAAAAGCACTTCAAAGAAGTTCTTGAATATTTAGAAGAAATGGAAATACCATACAACATAAATAAATGTCTGGTTCGTGGTCTCTCTTACTATACACGTAGCGTATTTGAAATCATGATTCCAGACACCGAGAATGAAAATAAATTGGTCACTATTTGTTCTGGTGGCCGTTACGATTACCTCGCACGTCAACTAGGTAGCAAAAGAGACGTACCAGCTGTTGGTATCAGTATCGGTGTAGACCGTGTTGTCGAGGCGCCATGGTTTTCTAAACTTACTCCTCGTATTTTAAAGAAACCAAAGATATATTTTATCCAACTTGGCTTTGAAGCTAAATTAAAATCACTAAATGTTATCGAGATATTGAGAAAAGGTAAAATACCAATAGAACAATCCATCTCTAAAGATAATCTAGGTAGTCAACTAGCCAATGCTGAAAAACTTGGTATGCCTTATGCGATTATTTACGGACAAAAAGAAGTTTTAGAAAATACTGTTATTTTCCGTGATATGGAAAACCGCTCTCAAGTCAATGTGAAAATTCCAAAATTGTTAGAATATATTAAAAATATATAGTATATGGTAGAAATAGTTCAACAAGGACACAAAGTTTTGCGAGAAATTGCAAAAGAGGTACCAGTGTCTGAAATAAAAAAAGAAAAAATCCAAAATATCTTAAGAGATATGAAGGAAGCCTTAAACAGTCAAGACGACGGGGTGGCTATAGCCGCTCCACAAATTGCGGTTTCTTTGCGTATTTTTATTGTTTCAGGACGAATTTTTGATCACGATTTTATTCGTGGAGACAAAGAAAGTATGGATAAAAAAAGCAAGAAACAAACTCACGCAGACATGGTTTTTATAAATCCTGTTTTTATAAAAATGAGCAAGGATAAGAAGCTACTGCATGAAGGTTGTCTTTCTGTGCGTCCTATTTACGGTAAAGTTCGTCGTGCGACACGTGCGACGATTAAGGCTTATGATGAAAACGGCAAGGAATTTACAAAATCTGGAACAGACTTACTTGCTCATATTTTTCAACACGAAACAGATCATTTAGACGGCATATTATTTATAGATAAAGCTCGCGACACATATGAATCAAAACCCGAAGATACAAAATAATTTTTCTTTTGCATTTTTTGGTACTCCAGACATTGCAAGTAAGACACTAGAGATTTTAAAAGAAAACGGTTACATACCGAAAGTTATTGTTACAAATGAAGACACGCACTCTGGTCGTGGTTTATCTATACATGAATCCCCCGTATCTATCTTTGCAAAAGAAAACGATATTCCTAGCTTAAAGCCACAAAAATTAAATAGAGAATTTTTAGATGAGATTACAAAATATAATTTAGATTTAAATATAGTTGTAGCTTATGGCAAAATCATTCCCGAATCTGTGATCAATAATCCAAAACTCGGCACGATAAATATCCACTATTCTCTACTACCAAAATACCGCGGAGCCTCACCACTGGAACAAGCATTGTTAAATGGTGATACCAATACTGGTATAGCAATGCAACAAATGGTTTATAAACTCGACGCAGGTGCAGTTATAAGTCAAAAAGAAATACCCATAGACATAAATGATACAAAAGAGAATTTGAAAGAAAAACTAATTAAACTAGGTGCAGAATTATTGGTAAATACATTGCCAGACATTATAGACAGAAAAATAAACCCTGTAATTCAAGACGAAACTAAAGCAACTATTTGTACTAAGATTAAAAAAGAAGACGGTGAAATAAATATAGAAAATAATGAAGATAATTTAAATTATAATAAATATCGTGCATTCTATGGCTGGCCTGGTATCTATTTCTTTATAGAGAAAAATAATAAAAAACTAAGAATAAAAATAAACAAAGCAAGTTTCAATGACAACAAGTTTATCATAGAAAAAGTTACCCCAGAAGGTAAAAAAGAGATAGATTATCAAGAATTTTTAAAAAATTACAAATAGAATTATGAGTCAAAACATATTTAAAAATCAAGTACTACCATTAATAGCAACTGTCGTAACTTTCTTTGTATTGGTTTTTTTACTTTGGAGTGAAATAAAGATATTAAATCGTTTTACAAAAGAAGACATCTTATTACCTATATCACTCGGGAGTATCCTTGTGGGTCTCACTATTTATTTAAAAACCTCTATCGACTTTGCGATATATATCGGTAAACTAATGGAGAAAAACAATACTTGGCGTAGCCGTATAGCTATAGAAATCGGAACCGGTCTGGGTAATGCACTAGGTACTATGGTTATCCTTGTTATTTGGGCATTTTTTAAAGAGGTTAAAATACTGCTTGCTTTGATGGTATTTATAGCGAGTCTCGTTTTGTTTAGATTAGCCGAAGAAGGTCTTCATCATGCATTGGAAATTAAAAATGCTTTTCCAACTTGGTTTGAGAAAATGATACATATGTTTGGAAAATATCTAGAAAGCTTTAATACTATCACGGGTAAAGTTTTAAAATACGTTATTCCAAATACAAAAATAAAAGACGCCAATAATTTAAACTTTGCAAAATTATTTGTGGTGTCGTTTACTGTACCATTTATCTTGGGTCTCGATGACTTTGCTGGTTATATTTCGCTTTTCAATGTCGTTAATGTTTTTTCTTTTGCAATCGGAGTCTTTTTGGGACATATGATACTAAACATTTTCCTCTACATCTCTCCTTCTTATACTATCAAGCTCGTCAAAAACCCGATCATCTCACTCCTCGGGACTATCGCCTTTGTAGGTCTCGGACTCTGGGGTCTATATGAAGTTGTGCATATGATTTTATAAATACTAAATAAAAAATACACTCGGGAGAGTGTATTTTTTATTTATCGGCTTATTCCACCTAGGCATTTTGCCATTCTGTCATACTAGCTACTTCTTTACTTTGTATAGACACATCATTTTGTCACACTTTTTCTTTTTTTGCGTTATAATAGTAAAGAACATTAATTATGTCGCAAATAGATCAAGATACAATCAACGATGAAGTTCTATACACAGAGTATTTTACTCCTGTATTTAGGTACTTTTCTTTACGTACAAAAAACTACGACACTGCCACTGACCTAACCTCATCTACTTTTCTCAAATTCTTAAAACAAGAAAACAAGGGTACAGATAGAAATCACAGCATCAGATTACTTTTTACTATTGCCCGCACACAGATCATTGATCATTGGCGTTATAAAAAACGTCACAGAAACGAGTCTTTAGAAGAAAGTGAAGAAGATTACAAGAGTAATGACTCCGATCCTCAAGAAAGTTTTGAGAATCAAGAAGATATTAACCTAGTGAGAACTGTTTTAGATAGCTTAGAAGATCAAGAAAAAGAAATCGTGACCTTGCGCATAACAAGTATTATGACTTATGAGGATATCGGACAGAGTCTAGGCATAACCAGTGACAATGCCCGCCAGATATATTCGAGAAGTTTAAAAAAGATAAAAAAGTTACTAGAAGAAAAGAATATTAATTACGATACATAAAATGGAAAATGAGGAAATAAAAATTGAAAACTTTTTAAAGACCAAAATATCAAAATTGGTTCCTTCTCGTACCCTTTTCCAGAATGTCACAAAAGTAAAAGACGAGCGTAATACATATATGAAGGCTGGTATACCTTCACCTTATCAACTAAACACTTCTTTTTTTATGAAAAAAATAGCATTTGTTGGTATTCCATTATTAGTTATAGCTTTTTTAGTTATAAACAAAATGGATGTAAAAAAAGATGAACTAGCGCAAGTAGATACAACTATGTATAATGAATCTGTCGACAGCATTATAGATAGTTTCTCTACTGATGATGAAAGCGACATAACCCTCGCACAATCAGAGCAAGACGAAACAAATCAATTAGAAACAGAGATAGATTTATTTAATAATTTTAAAACATCACCATATGAAAACAATATTTAAAACGACAGCCGCAACTTTGAGTTTATTAGCACTTACTTCCCCATTAGCAATTTTTGCCGAGACTCCAGCAGTTACAACAACTATGGAGAAACCTGAAAAGAAAGAAATGAGAGAAGAAAAAGAAGGTAAAAAAGAAAATAAAGGTCCCCAAACAAATAAAAACTTTTGTGCAACTATAGACACAGTCGGTGCAAAAATCTTAGCTGAAGTAAATAAAAAAGATTTAAATTTGAAAAGTAAAAAATCTGATCGTTTGTTAAAAGTAGAAGACAACAGAAAAGAACGTGATTTGAAACTTTCAAATGAAAGAGGTATCCGTTCTACAAAAAACGACAATCGTTATTCTTCTTTAACAGAGAAAGCAACTACAGACGCACAAAAAGCTGCTGTAACAGCCTTCAAGACTGCAAGTGACACAGCTATAGCAAAGAGACAATCTGCTGTAGATACTGCTATAGCAGCTTACAGAACAGCTGCAGACGCGCTTATAGCTTCAAAACAAGGTGGACTTGATACAAGTATTGCTACTTTCCAAACAAGTATAAACAGTGCTATTGCAACTGCAAAAGCAAGTTGTACAGCTGGGTCAGATAGTGCTACTACTAAACAAACTTTCCAAGCAAGTATAAAAACTGCACGTGAAGCTTTTAAAGCAACTAAGGTAGATACTGATTTGAAAAACAGTTTAAAGACTCTTTCAGAGACTCGCAAGACTGCAGTCGATGCTGCTATTGCAACATTTAAAACTGAAATGAAAACTGCTCAAGACGCATTGAAACTCGCTTTTGTAAAATAGTTTTTTACAAATAAAAAAGGACCACTTGATTAATTTAATCAAGTGGTCTTTTTATTAATATATCCTCGATGCTGAGGATAGAAAATTTATGTCTACTTCTCTTTTTTTTAAATCAACATAAATGTTATGTTGACTTTTACCTTCATGCAGAATAAATTTCCCATCGGGTTGAGCAAAAACACTTATTTGGGAAATATCACTCCCTATTTTCATAGGTTCACAAAGAGCTGCAATTGTTGCACCGTTTAGTGCGTACCCAATCAAAGCGCTCGGAACTATTTTTTGTGTTTTTTTACTACAAACATGAAGAAATTTTCCATGTTTATTTTTAACATAGCATCCTACAGGTACGGGGTTGGAACCTTGTAGTTTACCAATGACTTCTATGAAAACTAATTCTAAATTTTCCAATTCGAATGTAGTTTTATTTTTTAAATCTTGATGGGGTTTTTTCATTTTCTTTTTATTTAATGTACTAACACCTTGTTAGCACATTTTAATTCCCATAAAGAAACTAAAGTGCACCAATAAAATGCAATATTATTTAAATACCGTAATTCCCCTTTATTTCAAAGAAACAAAACTTATATCAATAATATCACAATAATTTACTTTGTCAATAAAATTGACCCACAATCTTTGCATTTTTAGTTATTTTTTGTTACTATAATCAGAGCCTTAAAAAGCTAAATTCCTCGGTAGCTCAGCGGTAGAGCAATCGACTGTTAATCGATTGGTCGTAGGTTCGATCCCTACCCGGGGAGCAATATATAAAGTCGTACTTTGGTACGGTTTTTTATATTGCTCCCCGAGCGAGACAACTGTTTGTCTCGCGTGGTAGGGATCGAAGACCTTTTCCGTACGAGTTTGCGAGGTGGAAAAGGTGTACTGTCCATGTAATGGAAGATTCCCTACCCAGAA
This sequence comes from Minisyncoccota bacterium, assembly GCA_043771685.1. Classification (GTDB taxonomy): domain Bacteria; phylum Patescibacteriota; class Minisyncoccia; order Phycocordibacterales; family UBA9973; genus UBA8515. The sequence goes on along the minus strand of JAYVGX010000031.1, from coordinate 130 downwards.
AACCAAGTAAAATAACATTTTTATAGGGTATTTCCCAAGTTCTAATCTAAATCACTACACATTGAATTCTTCCCTAGGTGTCGAATAATTGTGTCTTTTTCTTGGTCGATTATTTAAAGCTCGAACTGCT
>JAYVGX010000030.1:0-3775 GCA_043771685.1 Minisyncoccota bacterium | reverse complement strand
ATTTTGTATAATAAATATTAGATATCCAACTTCGCCATCTTTGCATGAGACTGGATGAAGGATTTACGAGGTGGGACTTCAGAGCCCATGAGCATATCGAAAACTTTGTTTGATTCTGTAGCATCTTCGATTGTTACGCGTTTGAGAACGCGACGAGCAGGGTCCATAGTTGTCTCCCAGAGTTCTTCGGCATTCATTTCTCCGAGACCTTTATAACGTTGAATATGTATTTTAGTACTCGCTTCTTTTTTCTTTGTTGTCTCGTCTTCTTCTTCTTTCTCTTCTTCATTTTCTATACCATTTTCTTCATTTGCTGATTCAGCCAAGAGAGATTCAAGAGACGGTGCATCCTTGCCTAAAAGAGCATCACGTTCTTCGTCGCTGTAAGCGTACATTACTTCTTTTCCTTTTTTGATTTTGAAAAGTGGTGGTTGAGCGATATAAACATAACCTATGTCGATAACAGGTCGGAAGTAACGGTACATCAAAGTCAGTATTAGCGTTCGGATATGAGCTCCGTCTACGTCAGCATCAGTTGCGATAATTAGTTTGTGATAACGCATTTTTTCTATATCAAAAGTATCGCCGATAGATGTACCCATAGCAATAACTAGATTTTTTATCTGTTCAGAGCCTAGCATACGATCCAAGCGTGCACGCTCTACGTTGAGTATCTTTCCACGGAGTGGAAGGATAGCTTGAGTCTTTCTGTCGCGACCCATTTTAGCTGTACCACCCGCAGAGTCTCCCTCTACGATAAATATTTCAGATTCTTCCGCGGACTTGGACTGACAGTCGGCTAGTTTCCCTGGTAGTGTCATACCTTCGAGTGCACCTTTACGTAATACTGAGTCTTTGGCAGCTTTGGCTGCTTTACGTGAACGTAATGCTAATAAAGATTTATTTATTATAAATTTGGCTTCATCTGGATTCTCTTCGAGAAATGCATTAAATGCTTCGCCAAATACAGTCGCTGTTGCACCCATGGCTTCTGTCGATCCGAGTTTAGCTTTTGTTTGACCTTCGAATTGGATTTCACGTAGTTTGACAGACACAACAGCCATCAATCCTTCGAGGACATCATCACCTGTGAATCCACCGTCAGCTTCTTTAATTAGATTATTTTTCTTACCATAAGTATTTAGCACACGAGTAAGAGCCGTTTTGAAACCTGTGATATGTGTTCCCCCTTCTGGATTGTAGATATTGTTAGCGAAAGGCACGATACGAGAATTCATATCGTCGACGTATTGTAGAGCTATCTCTACACCCACATCATCGATTTCTTTTTCAACATAGAAAACACTTGGGTGAATAGTTTTATAAGATTTATTGTAGAACTTTACCAAAGAAATCAAACCACCTTCAAAATAAAAAGACGTAGACGGAACTTCTAGATTAAGTTCTGAAAACCAATACACATCTTCTAGTGCATCGACTTTTCTCTCTTTCCCCTTTCCTGCTTCGAGTGGATTCCATTCACTTGCATCTATGATGTCGATGCGTAAACCTTTTACGAGATACGCCTGCTGTCGCAAATGAGAAACGATAGTATTTATATTAAATTTGACTTGTTTAAATATCTCTTCATCAGGAGTAAATGTTATGGTTGTACCGTGCATCTTTGAATTACCGATTTTTTTAACAGCAGCTTTCTTTTTACCTTGACTGTACTCTTGCATGTATTTGCCACCTTCACGATGAACTTCGGCTTTTGTATAAATAGAAAGTGCATTTACCACAGACGCACCCACTCCGTGTAGACCTCCAGAAACTTTATAACCACTTTCGTCACCTCCGAATTTACCTCCAGCGTGTAGTGTAGTCATAACAGTCTCGAGTGCAGAGACTTTTGTTTTAGAGTGCATATCAACAGGAATACCACGTCCATTGTCTGTTACGCGGATAGTATTGCCGGGAAGCATGACAACTTCGATATGATCACAGAATCCACCCATCGCTTCATCGCGTGAGTTATCAAATATCTCCCATACCAAGTGATGTAGACCATCAACACCAGTTGAACCGATGTACATCCCAGGACGGCGTCTGACAGGTTCTAACCCCTCCAGAACCGAGATTTCATCTGCACCATAGGCGCCTTCTTTTTTAGTTTTTTTAACCTCTTTTGCCATATATGAGTTTATTATAGCAAAATTTTAAGGAAAATACTACTTAGATAATTCTTCAATTTTTCTTTTAAAATCATATTTATTACGTTCTATTTTTGTATTCAATTCTGTATATTTATCTAAATATTTCTTTTTTTCTGGGTCAAAAGCAATAGCTTCTTTTTCTTTTATACCCTTTTCTATATTAGCAAATAACTCAGAAAGAGTTTGGTCTCCATTCATCATTTCTTTTGTATCCAAATCAGCCTTTTCCATAATTAATTCTACCCTTGGATATTTTTGAATATTTCTCATTTTTTGATCTATATCTTCTTTTTCTTTTAACATACCATCATTATCATTAGGACCATAAAGATTGAGTTTAATTTCTTTTATTCTTTCTTCGGTCTTCTTTTTCTTTCCACTAAAACCATCTAACATACCCATTTTCCCATATTCATTTTCTAAATTTATTTTTTCTCTTGAGAGCTTGTCTATTGCTTCTGACAAACCTACTACTTTTTCATATAGAGTATCGCGCTCTTCACTCTTTTTAGTAAGAATGAGAGTTCCATTTTTATCAACAGAAACTTCTTCATTTATCATATCCGACAATTCAATTCTTTTTTTAGATACGTCTGCTAAACTATTCATTAAATCTTTCTTTTTGTACTCATAGCTTGAATATTCATTTTTTATATCATGAATATCTTTATTATTAGAAAGTTTATTTCTAACTTCTACATAAAAAAAGTCTCTTTCAATTTGATTTTCTATATTATCTTTAAGTAACTTTTCCTTTTCTATTATTTTTTTCTCTTCTTTATCAACTAATTGTTGTGCCGCATCGACAGAAAGTTTACTTTCCTGTCTTTCTATGTTTGTAATGATAACAGAGGCTTGGGGTTGACTGATATAAATTTCTTTTAATTTAGATTTATTGTCAGATTTTTTTTGATTTTTTAAATCTTCTAGAAAATCTTTATAAGATTCAGGATTCTTTATCACTTTATTAGACTTTTCTATTACTGAATCAATTGATTTAATAACTTCTTTCATAGAATCTAATTCAAAATAATGGTAGTTACTTCCGCCAGATCTATGCTCTTGCATTATTCTAGAATAATTTTCCTCGTTTTCTATTTGTTCTAATTTGTAATCTACAACAGACTCATCATACAATAAAAAATCCATAGTTTTATTACTATTATTTGAGACACTCTTGTCTAATTCTTTTGCTACCTTTCTTAGCTCAATAAATTTATCACGCAAGCTTGTTAACATTTTTGGATATTGAGTAGAATATAATTCATATCTCTCTTTATCTTCTTTGTATTTTTCAATTTGTTCTTTTGCTTTATCTAAACCTTGGTTACTTATATCTTGATCTAAAACATGTTTTATTTGACTATTAATATTTTTCTCAAAGACTTCTTTAGTTTTTTCTAAGCCATATTTTTTAACAACATTTTCCATATTAGAAACATCGAGAGTGCCTAATTTAAAATTAAAATTAAAATTTAATTCTTTTGCTATTTCTTTTTGTTCTATTTTTTTAGCTTCATCTAGTTTTTCTTGTTCTTTTTGTTTGTATTCTGGAGTTTGTTCGTACAACTTTTCGGCTTCTTGTTTTGTTTTTTCTATTTCATCGTTTATTTCTTTTA
>JAYVGX010000029.1:0-10029 GCA_043771685.1 Minisyncoccota bacterium | reverse complement strand
ACTGGATGAAAGTAAAGAAAGAGCAAAAATAGAAAGTGAGATTAAAGATAAATTGGAAGCACAAAAAGCAAAGATAGAGATAAGAAAAAGTTTTTTGAGCCCTGCAAAAAAACTCCTTTTTGAAAAACTTTCAAAAGCAGGAAATTTTATTGGAACCAATTGGGATAAACTTAAAGAAACTCAAGGTTTCCAAAAAGGTGCCGCAGGATTATCTGCATATAGCCAGTTTATGAATGGTGGGAAAGAAATTTTTAGATTCCAAAACGGAATAGACAAAGATGGGAATCCAACATACTACAGATACACATGGAGAAAACTAGCGCTCAGTAGTGCTATAGCTGGTACCGCTGTAGCTTTTCTACCTGTAACTGGAGTAGCTGCTGCAAGTGTGTTTGGAACAAAAATAGCACGTGGAATAATCGGGGGAATAGGTGGAGCAAAAGCCATAAAAGAAATAAACCGTGAAGGACAAGAAAAAATATCTAAACTTGAAATGGAAAAAGGGAATACAAACCTAACAGAAGAACAGCTTGTTTCACTGGAGAAGAAAATCAGGAGAACTAAACTTGCGACGCAAGCATTTGCAATGACTGCTGGAATTGTAACGGGTTATGCTTTGGCAATACTTGCTGGTGAAATAACTGGACGTATTGGTTCTACTAATTTAGAAACACCTGGAATAAAAAATCCGACAGTACCGAATAACGAAACACAATTTACAAATACAGGGCGAACTCTAGGTGGTGGTGATCGTGTTTGGGATAAAAACAAAGTAAGTATTTGGGGTCAATTTAAAAACCTTTTTGGTGGACATAATGAGAAACCAGAAGAAGTAATTTTTGATAATGATGAGGTAACAACAGAAATAGTAATCGAAAACAAAGGAGGTGCGACTGATAGTACCGAAGTTAATACTCCTAAAGAAAAGATTTTAATTGAAAAAACAGTAGAAAAAGTGGAAGAGAACAAAGAAGATGCGACTGATAGTACCGAAGTTAACACTCCTGAAAAAGAAGTTGTAAGTGGTGAAACAGAAAAAACAACAATAGAAAAAGTTGACGATAACAAAGAAAGTGCGTCTGATAGTACAAAAGTTGTTACTCCACAAGAAGAAATAGTAAAGGCAAAAGAAAATATCATTCCTAAAGAAGCACTAATAGACAGTGAGCACAATGTTGGAGTAACTTATGCTTTCAAAAGTCAACTTGAAGCCAATCATGAGTTAGCCACAAAAATGGGTTATCCATTAGAAGGAACAGCTTCAGAAAAAGCACTATTTTTGAAACATTTAGGAGAAAAAACAGGTTATATAGGACCTGATGGACAAGTATTAGTAAAAGCAAACGTGGGTGCTGCATACGAACTAAAAATTGATACCAATGGAAAAATTATGGTTCAAGAATACCAAAACGGTGTTGCGACCGAGATACATCACGAAGGTGATAAATTAGAAACTGGAAAAGACTTGAACGAATATGAATATAGTAAAGCAACTATTCCTGCAGAAAAATTAGAATACGGTGGAATTGAAAATGAAGGCACAGATTTAGAAGAGGGTGATGATAAATATAAAATAGATGGACCTCAAAAAAATCTCGACGGAACTTTACTTACAGATGAAGGAGACTATGCAATAGAAGGAGATCAAAAAGACTTGCCTGATATCGACAAAACAGAAATAGAAAAACCATTTATAATAGACCCCATTTGGGAAAAACCAACTAAACTAGGAGTGGACTACTATCTGCATGGAAACGATCATTTAAAAGGACTTGATAAAAATACATTAGATGCTTTGCTAAGACAAGGAATAGTTATAGACAGACAAACAGTTACACCATTAGGAGTAATCCACAATTACGAAATGAAGGGTGCTGGAGAAATACTAAAGTTACGAGACGACGCTGAATTGATAAAAGCAAAATTCCACTTGAAAGCAAATGCCTTAAATACTGATCCACTAGGAACAGAAACAATGGAAGAATACAAGGAGAGACTGATCAAAAGTATGGATAAAATCGAGAAGGAGCAACAAAATATCAAAATAGATCTTTCTCAACAATCAAACGCGATAGATTATGAAAAAGGTAGAAAAGATGGTTTCTATGATGCTGCGTATGCTCAAGCAGAACACCGATATAAAGTTATGAGAAATGGACAAATAACTAATGGATTCCTTAATCTAATTTTTAGAAACAATCGTTATTATGGTGGGTACAATAGCGGATATTATAATTCAAATGGGGGATATTATCGTTAAATTATTAATTAATAAATAAATTATGCAAACAAATATACACGAGACTTTAGCAAAGGCACTAGGAATAGAGAATTTAGAAGCTAGTAAACAAGAAGAAATAATAACAAGTACTGGTGCTATGATATATCAAAGTGTTCTTATGCGCGCTCTCGAAGAGATGCCTGATGAACAAGTCGATGAATTCGAAAAAATAACAGCAACGAATCCGACACCAGAAGTAGTGTTTGATTTCTTTCGTTTAAAAATACCGAACTTTGAAGCGATGATCGCCGACGAAGCGCAGAAATTCATGTCAGAAATCAAGAAATAGATTTTATTTAAAAAAATGTTAAGATAGATAAATGGATTATCTATCAGAACTAAATGACAAACAAAAAGAGGCCGTTGTTTATATGCAAGGGCCTCTTTTGATTGTAGCTGGGGCCGGTGCTGGCAAAACCAAAACCCTCACCCATAGAATCCTACACTTGATAAGAAATGGGGTTCGCCCAAATGAGATATTAGCTGTGACTTTTACAAACAAAGCTGCCAAAGAAATGCGCGAGCGTGTTGTGGACTTATTGTCAGACCGTCAATACGATAGCACTCCGATGGTTTGTACTTTCCACTCATTAGGTGTCTATATAATAAGAGAAAACGCGCAGAGCATAGGACTAACAAAGCATTTCACGATAGCAGATGAGAGTAATGCAATTGGCCACATAAAAGACGCATTAAAGAAGTTCGACTTGGATCCAAAAATACACGAACCAAGAAAAATAAAATCAATCATCTCTCGATCTAAAGGGGACTTTATAAGTCGTGAACAATTTTCGCAAAATATAAAATCAGGATTCCAAGAAATAGTTGCGAAAGTATGGAACTATTATGACGATGCACTAAAGAAAGAAGGGTCTTTGGACTTTGATGATCTTTTAATAAAAAGTGTACAGATATTAGAAAAAAATAAAGATATAAATAAAAAATATCACGATAGATTCAAATACATAATGATCGACGAGTACCAAGACACGAACGAGGTTCAGTACACATTAGCTAAACTACTAGTTGGAGAAGAGCAGAATATCTGTGTGGTGGGGGATACAGACCAGAATATATATTCATGGCGTGGGGCTAATATAAAAAATATGCTCCATTTCGAAAAAGATTACAAAGATGCAAAGATAATAATGCTCGAACAGAATTATCGTTCGACAAAGACTATTATCGCAGCAGCTAACAGTGTCATCGAGAAGAATATCTTTCGTGTACCGAAAAATCTATTTACAGAGAAAGACGATGGTGACACGATAACTATATATAATGCATACGATGAAACAGGGGAAGCGCAATTTATAGCCGAAACTGTTTATAATTTATTAAAGGATAAAAAAGCCGAACCGACAGAGATAGCCGTACTTTACCGTGCTAATTTCCAATCACGCATCCTCGAGGAAGCATTTCTAGGTCAACAAGTCCCATACCAAGTCCTAGGAATAAAATTCTTTGAGAGAGCCGAGATCAAAAATGTCCTTTCGTATGTTCGTGCCTCTTTAAATAGAGAAAGTCTAGGTGATATAAAAAGAATAATAAATGTACCAGCTCGTGGAATAGGGAAAGTAAGTATTACAAAGATATTTTCTGGTATGTTTGACCAGTTACCAAGTAGCATGCAATCAAAAGTAAATATATTTTATGCTTTACTCACATCGATAAATGAATACGCCCAAGACCACACTGTCTCAGAAACCCTCAGATATGTTATTGAAAAAAGTGGCATTGAAAACGAATTAAAGAATGGGAGTGCAGAAGACGGTGAGAAATTAGAAAATATAAAAGAATTGGTGAGTTTATCTTTAAAGTACGACCAATACGGGATGGAGGGACTAGATACTCTTTTGTCTGATGCGGCATTGGCTTCTGACCAAGACAGTTTGATGCATCAAAATGGTGGGGTGCGACTCATGACAGTTCATGCTTCAAAAGGTCTCGAATTCAAATATGTTTTTATATCTGGACTCGAACAAGATTTGTTTCCCCATGCCAGAACCAACAATAAAGACGCAAGTGAGAGTGAAGAAGAACGCAGACTTTTCTATGTAGCACTAACTCGGGCTGAGTATAAACTGTATCTGTGTTATGCGAGCATAAGAACGATATTTGGTATGAAACAAGTGAACGCGCCAAGTGAATTTCTAAATGACATACCAGTGCACCTAACTTCTGTCGAAGAAACAAAATATAATAACAAAGAAAAGGTGGTATACTTGTGGTAATATGATTCATAAAGCAAAGAAGTCTTTAGGGCTAAAAAAGTTTCCAAAACAAAACTTCTCGCCCGAGACTTTTCATAAAGCGAAAAAGTCTTTAGGGCAGAATTTCCTGAAATCACAAGTGGCTCTTCGTGCTCTTTGTGATGCGGGTTTCATAAAAGACACCGATACTGTTGTCGAAATAGGTCCAGGGAAGGGAGCCTTGACTACTCACTTATTAAATAAAGCAAAGCAAGTAATAGCGATAGAAATGGACCGTGATCTCGTAGAACACTTACAAGAAAAGTTCCAAACAGAGATAAATGAAGGGAGATTGATTTTAATAGAAGGAGACTGTTTGGACTTTGATCCCCTCCTTATTCAAGGAGGGGTGGCTCTAAGCCGGGGTGGTAATCCTGAATTAATCACCACCTCCCCCTTCGGGTACTCCTCCTCGATAAGGAGGAGAGAAAATTCGTACAAATTAATCGCAAATATCCCTTACAATATAACTGGTTTAATATTAAAAAAGTTTCTAGAAGAGGAAGACAATAAGCCAGAAAATATGGTTCTCGTTGTCCAGAAAGAGGTAGCCGAACGTATAGTCTGTCGTGATAATAAAGAAAGTATTTTGTCGCTTTCAGTAAAGCTTTTTTCTCAACCTAAATACATAATGAAGATTAGCAAGAAGTTTTTCTCTCCTGCTCCTGCTGTAGACTCAGCAATCATAGCGATGTATGATATAAAAAGTGTCGAGAAGAACTTCACAGATTTATTTTTCAAAATTATAAAAAAGTCTTTTGCTCACAAAAGAAAAGTTCTAAAAAAGAATTTAGAAAGCGTTTTAAAAAAAGAACAGATAGAAAGTCTATTCCGAGAATTAAAATTACCATTACAAGTCCGCGCAGAGGACATACCATATGAACAATGGTTAAATATTGTGAAATTTTTAGAAAAAATTGTATAATAAAACAATGAAAAGAAAGTCAGCATACATTGCTTTAGGGATTTTAACAATTTTTACATTTGCATATACAGCTGATGCTTTGGGTAAAAGCTTCGGTGGTAAAATAATTAGAGACAAATCTACTAAAGTGGAAGCACTAGAAAAAGCTGGTTATGTTTGTGTTGTCCCTGGAAAAACCATGACCATCAAATGGAAAAATGGTACAACAAAAGAATTCTCTATACCGGCAGGGATCAGGAACGTACCTGGTTATTCTATAAAGGCAAATCAACAAGTACTGGGTCTTTATACTCAAGCGAGAACTCCGATTACTTGCACTCTATATTCGATACCCCCAGTAGTAGAAATAGTTAATTTGGACACAATAACTTATTACGGAACATCTTTAAAATAAATGCAAAAATATCTCCCTAGTAAAAAATTCCAAATACAAGTCATAGCAATTTTAATTATTATAATTTTATTTGTTTCTTTTCGATTTCTCTTTAACTTTATAAAAAATAAAATAAAAGAAAGAAGAATAGAAAAGATACAGTCGGCAGTTACGATAAAGGACGTAATAGAAAAAGACACCAACAACAACGGTATTTCTGATTGGGAGGAGAAACTCTGGGGCAAAGATCCAAATACTAATGGTAAAGAAAACCGTGAATACATACTAGCCAAAAAAGCTGAACTATATAAAAAGAATGAGAACACTTTAATAGATAGTAATAGTCTAAACACAGAAGGGTCTGCAAAAAAAGAATCAGAAGATCTTTCTAGGGCATTTTTTGCAACAATAATGGCATTACAACAAGCTGGAGAGCTCGACGAAGACTCCATGAATGCAATAGGAAATTCTATTGGTGATAAAGTTATCCCTGATGAAATCCCCGATTTATACACAATATCAAATATAAAAACAATAGAGTCCAGTAGCGATAACATAAGTGCTTATTATTTAGCATTCAGAGATTTAGCTGTAAAATACAAAGACGCAGATATAGGAAATGAATTAACATTTGTTGCGCAAGGTCTACAGAACAACGATCCTCAACTAATTGCCATAGTTGGTCAGATAGCTATTTCTTATCAGAATTTCGCAAAAGACCTATTAAATATCCCAACCCCAACAACTATATCAAAAAATGCAGTCAACCTAGCAAATAGCTACGCAAAAACAGGACAATCTTTAGAACAGATTTCTATGGGATTAGACAATCCAATAAAAGGAATGCAAGGATTATTAAATTATAAAAAAGAGCTAGACATATTGCTCGTAAACATAAGCAATCTTTAGGATATTTTTAAAAAGTGCTATAATAAATAGACAAATGGATTTGGTAAAGAAAAACAAAAAAATAATCCAACTTTTTTTAATCTTAGGATTCGTTATTTTACCATTTCACACAATACTAGCTTATGAGCCTCTAAATTTTGATGATCCATTTAAAGAAAGTGCGCAAAGTAGAAAATATAAGTTTAGCCCAAGCTCTCAATTACTTAAAAACGTCGGGAGTGATATTACAATGTGCACAAACGCAGGTGAAAAACTTGTAGAGTCTGCTGTAAATAAAATAGACGGTGCGTACACTAAATTTTTGGAGAATAGAGCAGTAAAAAACACAGAATATTGTGAAGGTGATTTTTGTGAAGTAAGAGCGACTGACACTGAAGTAAAAGTGGCTGACCCTAAGACGAAAGAAGAGACCGCTAAAAACACCCGGAGAGAGAATTGTTACAATGGAATAGCTTATAATCTCGCAAAATCACAACTATCTTCGATGACAAAAAACACACTCTCATGGGTAAATACTGGCTTCCAAGGAGACCCATTTTATATCCAAAATATGGACTCTTATAATGATAGTCTAGTGAGAGATTCTTTAATAAAAACCACGACACTAATTGGAGCATCTTTAGGAGAAAGATTATATCCTTATGGTATGGATGTAGCACGTAGTTTAGTAAATGACTATAAAAACACAAAGAATTTCGGTGATTCTATGGTATCGACTTTATCATTGTACTTACCACCAGGAGTAACAAATAACCAGTACGCATCCGATTTTTCATTAGGAGGCTGGGACGCGTGGTTGTCATTAACACAAAGAGAATCAAATAACCCTCTTGGTTTTAGTATGGCAGTGTCTCAATATCAATCTGATCAAGAAAATAAAATAATAGCACAGAAAAAAGACACGCTAGACAGGAATGATGGGATGCTTGACCACACAGATTGTAAATGGTCAGAACAACCCGCAGATATACGACCAGACTCTACTCCAGAAGAGACGCAAAAAGCCCTAGATAAATGGAAAGAATCAAGAACTTGTTTAAAAGAAATAGTATTGACTCCAGGATTCGTAATAAAAGAGAAATTAGTCACAACAACAAACCTATCGGAGACACAGCTACTTTTAGCTGATAGTATCAACGAATCTCTAGCTTCTGTTTTTTCTAACATGATAGATAGAATGAGATCAAAAGGATTAAAAGGCTTGACAGACGTCGATTCAACAGATTTCTCAGATAGTTCTTTTGGTATAGGTTCAAATAGCTTCTCGTACGATAACGGAACATTTTATGGTAGCAAGAATCAAAGCTTTAGTGGTTTCAATGGAGCATTTGATATAACTCGCGACTTAGGGGACCTCAAAGGACCAAACGATGTTCTAATAAAAAGAGGTATCATATCTGATCAGATAGTTTATGTAAACGAGGTTAACAAAAAACCAAAAGGTTCTTTGGTTACTTTGCCAAAAATCACACCAGCAGTCGGAGAACTAGACTACTGTATACCAGGACCAAACCCTGCTTGGAGAGGCAGAGCTGAAGAAAACCTGAGTAAATACATTGGCTATCTTTATGGATTTGTTGTAAAAGTAGAAGATGCTAGAAAAAAAGCAGGATGGACGCCTGTCTGTAATTCGATCATTGACATACTAAATATGGGTGTATTTAAGTACAGTGTGACAGGATTAATTACAAACACTGATACGTGTAAATCACCGATCAAAGAATACTTAAGCAATCCGAATCCAAATGAATATAACAATATATTCAAAAATAGCTCAATCTTTACTGCAAATAAAAACGAAGAATTTTACAAAGTTGTACTAACATATATTCAAGATGTTTTTGCTCAAAATCATGACACTGACGGTAAGATGAATTTCTTAGGGGTAGTAATACAATCACCTACTCTAAGAGATACATTAGAACTCCAACAGAAAAAGTGGGAGTACACATCAGAGAATCTTTATAGAGACTATGTTCAGGATATAAATAAAAAATACAGTCCTATGACTAATCCAAATGCGGGTACAGCCTATCTACAAATGGCTGCAAATGGACTGGATTTTACAAAAAACTTAGATGATTATTCCGAAAATACTACAGCGAAAATAGAAGAATACAAGACTCAAATATCTAAATCAAAAGCAAATCAAATAGAATTGTGTATAATTAAAAAAGAAGTAGATGCTATAGTAAAGAAAGCCAATGAAAGGAGAAACGCTGAGCGTGCATCTCGAGGGGAGGCACTCGTTAGTTTGACTTGTAATTTACCACCAAATACAACATACACAGACCCTTGTGGTAATTTAAATATCAATATAACCAACGAAACAGGCAAGGCCGTCGTGTCACCATTGGCTCCACAGTGTAGTGATGGCATAGATAATGATGGGGATGGTTTTATGGATGATGACGATCAGGGTTGTTATGAAGATAAAGTGTACAATCCTAAAAAAACCACAGAGAAGAAAGAATTGAAACGTAGAGCTAATTCTGGAGAAATCATATCAACACCAACAAAAGATACAAAGATACCTAGATAATTAATATTTTATTATGGAACACAACAAACCAAAAACAAAAGCATTCATAGTTACATTCATAGCTGTTATCCTGCTATTGCTTTTAGGGTATTACTTCTATAATAAAAAAGATTCTCTGGTAACAACAACAAAAAACACAGAACCTACTTCTTTAAGTAAAATATTTAAATCCATATTTCCAACATCAAAACAAAAAGATACCGATGTTCTAAACCAAGAAAAAATAGAACAAAACAACAAAGGAAACAACAAGGTGGCCGAGTGTGGTGATGGTAAAGACAATGACAAGGATGGTCTCATAGACGAAAAAGACCATGGTTGTCATACTGACTACAATCCTAACAATCCTAACTCTTACAATAAAAATATTGACAATGAAAACCGTGATAGTCTGAGTAAACCAGAATGTAGTGATGGTATAGATAATGATGGAAATGGAATACTAGATATGGGAGAGCCTGGTTGTCACACTGATTATGATTCGAAGAATAAATACTCTTATAAGATATACAAAAACGACGAAAGAAAAGACCTTAAAAGTCTACCTGAATGTTCCAACAATATAGATGACGATTTAGATGGTCTCCTTGATGCAAATGATCCATCTTGTTACGTGGACTTCAATGTTAAAAACCCAGCTTCTTATAATTCAGACATAAATGATGAGGATCGTGTTCCTGGTGTAATCAGACTTAGTCAATGTTCTGACAATCTAGATAATGATGGGGACAATTTAGTAGATACTAG
>JAYVGX010000028.1:0-8862 GCA_043771685.1 Minisyncoccota bacterium | reverse complement strand
CTATTATTAATTTATTTCCATCTTTTTTAAATATCTGATGACTACCCTTTTGGCGAGCCAAAACAAAACCGTTTTCTTCTAGTAAATCAACCATTTCTTTGGCTGTGTAGACTTTAAATTTAGGCATAGACAGATACACTACCCATAAGTGGTGAAAGTTTTGGAAGAACACTACTACCAGACTCTTCTAAATAAAGTTCTATTGCTTCTTTTATATTTAATGTAGCTTCTTCGAGAGTGTCACCTTGACTACTACAACCAGACAAACTTGGAGCATAGACAATATAGCCACCTTCTGCACAAGGCTCGTATACTACTGGTATGATTTTTTCATTCAAATTTGACATATTTGTATTATAACACAAATTATAATTTAATTCATGACATCTACTTCTTTTTTAGAAAAAATAGCTTCAAGATTTTTATTACTTTCGTCGACATTTTTTTGAATTTCTTCTTTTGCACGATGAGCTTCATCTTCTGGTAAATCTGAAACTGAATCTATCTCATCTGTACGTTCTTTACGTATACGAATACGAGCTTCTTCTAACTTTTCTTTTAATACTTTAACTAATTTAACACGATTTTCGGTTGTAAGCATGGGAAAGATAACTCTAACTCCATCACTATCGGAAACAAGAGATAATCCTAGATCAGCTTCACGGATAGAATTTTCGATTTCTTTTGTCATAGACTTATCCCAAGGGGCGACTCTTAAAGTCTTTGAATCCTCTACCACAATCGAAGCTATATTTTTGATTGGTCCGCGTTGACCGTAACTTTCTATGCTCACATTATCGAGTACCAGAGGGGTTGCGCGACCAGTATGAACTCCACTGTATTGATCAGAAAGCCATTGTTCTATTTGTTTTAATTGTATTTTGAAATTATTTGTATTGTATGCCATATTTTTATATTTTATTAATCCTTTTTTATTATATCACAAATGCGATTTGTTCTAAAATCATTTTTACTGACGCACCAGGTATGGATAAATATTTGCGTGATTTTTGCAGTACATCAAAAACCATAATGCTATTCTCGTCTTTTTTATCATTGCGCCAATTTTTATACAAACAATCTTCAATCATATTTACGAAAACTATCGCTTCATTTCGTAATTTACCACTACCATCTGCATCTTTACAATTTTTTATCATCTCGGCAATTATTTCTAAACGAACAGGAATTGAACTACGGATAAAGTCGACAGCATTTTTATATTTAATTTCATCGTTTACTACGATATTATTTTTTATAACATGTGTACGCGACAAAATCGTATCAAGTAATAGTTTTTCATTTGGAATTATCAAGAAAAAGTGCGTATTGTCTTTTGGTTCTTCGAGCATCTTTAGTAGAGTCCTTTCAGCATCATGATTAATAAAATGAAAAGCTAAAATACAGATTTTTCTTTCGTTATTATTACTACGTACAGAATGCCACTCTTTTATCTCACTACTATCTTCGACAGTAAAAGCATCATAAATTTTTACCATGATTTCAAAATTTTCTTCTTGATTCTTGAAATAATTTTCCAATTCTAAAACAGTGTCATCTCTGCGACCAACTACAACATAACTATGGTATAAGTCTTTTGGTAAAAGTAAATTGAAATCCATAATACTATTGTACACCAATTGGAAAAATATCAGAAAGCTCTCCACTATAATAGAATTCGTAGCCTAAGTCACCATAAGTATAATCAACACCAGACACTTTTATCGTACTACCTCCTGCTTTTGGATTATCGTTTGGTTTTGAAAAATAAAAACCTAGATTATATAGTGTCGTATAGACCTCGGGACGATTGTCGACATCATAGCCCGCATTTCGCCATTGATTTTGAATTTGTTTTATATACAGTCCAACATACAGATAACTATAGTATGGGTCTTTGGTATTTGTAATCCTAGTCATAACTTCACTTTCATTGCGACCATTTTTATAATCAAGAATATGCTCCATATCAGTACCTAAATAATAGACAGAATTTTTATCTTTTAAATTATTTTCTATCTGCATAACTGTTTTTGGTTTGATACCCGCGATGCCATAAGAAGTCTGAGATAGTGAAGCCAGTATTTTTAACGGCTCAAAATAATTTTTGAAACTTTCGCGTCGCGCTCCAAAAAAACGAAACTGCTCTCCGATGACAGCAGCTATTATACTACGTGCTGGTACACCTGCATCATTTGCTGCACGATTAATCACATCTTGGTCACGAGAAAAAACTTCTTTCATTAAACGCCATTCATCACTATCAGCCCAAACATAAGATGAAGTCGGTATGTCTATCTCTTCAAAGAGGGCATGATTACAACTGTTTATATCACTAATAAAAGAATTATCGTTTTCAAATCTTTTTGAAGCTAGTGTGACCATTTGATTCAGAACTTGTGTGTCCAAGTTTTTCTTTTGGTTTTTATATATTTCTATAGCTGTTAGTGGTGCGTATTTTGAAAGTACATTTATCTTACAAATTATTTGCATATCATTATCAACTAGGACTTCTCCTTTTACTACTTTTTTATCAATCTGAAAATAAGAATTTCTTTGTGACATAGAACCTTTGACGTTCAGTAGTCCGAACTGCATAGCAAAAAATACCCCAGCAAAAATCAAACCGATAATTGCTAGAACATACAAGAAAACATTATAAAAAATATCTAAAAATTTCTTGAGTTTCATAACTTATGGATTTTATTTCTTTGAAATCAAACTCTTTTTATAAATAGAAAGATGCGCCAATGCGATACCTGTACCCTTCACAACACAAAACAAAGCATCGTCAGCAACACGAGCTTTGACTCCTGTTTTACGATAGATCAACTCTGGTAAATTACGCAATTGTGATGAACCACCAGTCATGATTATCCCTTCATCGATAATGTCAGAGGAAAGTTCTGGCGGTGTATCTGACAATACATCTTTGACTGCACCTATCATCATCTTGAGTTCACGATCAATCGCTTTTACTATTTCATTTGTAGATATCTGTGCTGTCCTCGGTAAACCTTGAATGAAATCCCGGCCTTTTATTGTAATAGTCAGCTCTTCTTCCATAGGCAAAGCAGAACCAATTTTAATTTTTATTTGTTCGGCTGTTCTGTCGCCAATAACTAGATTGAAAGTTTTCTTTATATAGTCAGTTATAGCTTGATCTATCTTATCACCAGCACATTTGACTGATGTTGAAGCGACGATACCTCCGAGCGATATAACAGCCACGTCAGTTGTTCCACCACCTATATCCATAATCATTTGTCCTTTTGGTTCATTTATAGCGATACCTGCGCCGATAGCAGCCAGAATTGGCTCTTTGACTACGTAGGCATTGCGGGCACCAGCACGCACAGTAGCTTCGATAACAGCACGACGTTCAGTCGATGTGATACCTGCTGGAACTGAAACCATAACATCAGGTTTAAATAAATTATACTTACCGAGTGCTTTAGAAATAAAATAGCGCAACATCACTTCAGTTACTCTATAATCTGCTATGACACCGTCTTTCATTGGACGATATACGATAATACTTTCTGGTGTTTTACCAACCATTTCCTTGGCTTCGATTCCTATAGCCAGTATTTGATTGTCTTGTTCCGAGATAGCAACCACTGATGGTTCATCAAGTACAATTCCCCTTCCAGGTAAAAAAACAAGTGTATTTGCTGTTCCTAAATCTATGCCTAGTTTTCGAGAAAAAATACTCATATATATGGACTATAGCATAAAATATCTTTATTGAAAATAAAAAAAATGCAACTCAAAAATGGTTGCAAATTTAAAACTTTAACACTCTTATTGTAATTTTAAAAATATCTTATGAAAATTACTTTCATAAAGACAAATTTTTTTATTATCTTTTTCTAAAGAACTACTTTCAACTGTTGAATCCAAATCAAACATATATTCAATAGTACAAATTTTCGGATTTTCATTTTTAAAAAAATAATCTTTAATCATATCATTGTAGATAGGTATTATCTGTAACAATAATTGATCTGAATAATGATAAAGAGACCTATCTGTATATGTTAGATTAATTGGTCGTTCATTATTTAAACAAAAAACAAAAGATTGTTTTTTGTTTGTTTTAAGAAGATCGGAATCACCCTTGTATCCAAAATTATGATGTATATTTTTTTTATCATAACCCTGGCTCAAAAAAAATTTCCATTTCGATAAAGAAATATCGATTGTATTTTGGATTTCTTCATTAAGAAGCAATTTATTTTCTAAGTCTCCGAGAAGACCTATTTTATATTCAGTCATTTTTCTAATTTTAAAGGTTTTGAAATTTAATCAAACAATACTACTTTAAGCAAAAAAGTCAAAGAAAAAAGCTCTCATGAGAGCTTTTTTAAAAATCATTTTGGCATTTTTATGTTTATAAATAAGAAATAAGCATCTTCCCCACTACGATTACCATATCCACCAGATACGGCTAAGTGGTTATGACTATTATCTGTAAATATACTTCCATAAACAATAGGATTTTTACTCGGATTATCTACTTCAACATAAATTCCTCCATGAACAATTTTTACGGGACTTCCATACAGATGTACCATAAAATATCTAGGGGTTCCATGATCATTAGCATATATATCACCATCTTTTAAATGTAGAAATGATAATTCCCAATCATCAGACGAATCCATTATCTTGGATAATAAATCTGGTTTTTGGTGAAGAATTATTTCATTTAAAATACTTTTAACAAAGGATTGTGCAATCGACAAAAAATTATTATTGATTCTATTAAAAGAATCGTCAGAACTTTGATGATGAATTGAATAGATAAGTTCTTTCTTGTCGTATCCAGTAGATCTTAAAAATTGTTTAAAACCTTCTAACACAGGAAAGTAGTCTAACCATACTGGTTTTTCAATAACCATGAATCCAAAATTATCAATTTTTTGCATGTTCTTATATTTTTTAATGTTTCGAAATTTAATCAAACAATACTACTTTTTACAAAAAAGTCAAATAAAAAAAGCGTCTTTGTAATAACGCTTTTAAATGTAACTTTTATTTATTTTTATAAGAATCAAAAATTTTTCTTGATCCATAGAAACTACAAATAACAACCTGTTTGTTCTCTTTTTCTCCAATAGATGCTTGTTTTAGAAAATTAAAAATCACGTTCTCATCTTGATCTGAATCAAAAGGCTCTAAATAAACATCGAATATTTTTAGTATTCGCCCGGTCGTTAAAGGTAACACTACAATCATATCTTTTCCGCACGAAAAATGTTCGCAAAAGTCTGATATCACATAAATAAAATCTTTAAAAAAGGATTGTGCATTATCGCTCCATATTATTTCGACATTTTCTGTACTTACCATCTTAGCAGCATAAGGTAAATTAATTTCATTTTTTTGAATTTTTTTTAGAAAATCATTACGAAAATCGTAGAACTCTTTTTTACTTCCCACTATTCTTTTTGTAGGTTCCATTTTTTTTCAATTTAAAGGTTTTGAAATTTAATCAAACAATACTACTTTAAGCAAAAAAGTCAAACATAGACAAATATGTTATCATACATATATGTACGTCGTAAGAGTTATCCCAATTCAAAAGAGCTATCAAAAGGAAAATCTAACTTATTTTTCAGCCAATGACATAGCCATAGGTAGTATCGTTAGTGTTCCTGTTCGGAAGAAAATAATAGAGGCTTTTGTTATAGACACCATTGATGCAAAGGAATTAAAATCTGATTTAAAAAATGCCGATTTTCAATTAAAGAAAATTGCCTCAGTCCTTGGTGTTTCTCCTTTTTCAAAGTATTTCCTAGAAAGTTGTTTAGCTTTACACAAATATAATGTCACAAATACTGGAAGTATCGTAAAGACGATGCTTCCTCAAGTTTATTTAGATAATCTAGATGAATTACAGAAATTTACAGAATTAAGAAAAAATACTAAATCTACAGAAGAAGTAGTCCTCGAAACAAAAGAAAATATTAAAAAAGAAAAATTAATTTTTCAAAATAGTCTAGAAGAAAGAACCATTTTTTATCGTACATTTATCCGAGAAGAATTCGCTCGTAAAAAATCAGTTTATATTTGTTTGCCGACTTCGTACGATGTTGAGAACTTTAAGAAATCTTTATCTCGTGGTATCGAACGCTACGTTTACGAATTCGAGAGTAACTTCTCAAAGAAAAAATTAATCGAACAATACAAAAAAGTAACAGAAGAAAAACATCCTGTATTAATTGTAGGAACTGGTGCATTTTTATGTATCAAAAGAGATGATATAAAAAGCATCATACTCGAAAGAGAGAGCTCCTCAAGTTACAAACAGATAACTCGACCTTTTATAGATATCCGTAACTTTATTGAAGTATTTGCGCACTTGTCAGATGCGAAGCTAATATTTGGTGACACGATATTACGCCCTGAAACACTTTTTCGACATACTCAAAACGAATTAAGTGCAGTCAGCCCCCTATTATTTAGATTGCAGAAAAAAGAAAATGAAATACTAATTGATATGAAAGAAGAAATCCCTCAGCAAAAAAACAAAGAATTCTCGACTCTGTCAGACAAAACAAAGATATTGATACAGAAAGCGTTGATGAAAAATGAATCCGTGTTTCTTTATACTAATCGTAAGGGACTCGCTCCTTGTACTGTCTGTCACGATTGTGGAACGACACTACTGTGTCCACACTGTGAATTACCTATAGTTCTATATAACAAGAAGAATCCTAAAAACGACCAGGACAAATATATTTTTATGTGCAATAAATGTGGTCGCAAAGAAGAAACACAAACACGCTGTGCTAATTGTAATTCCTGGCAACTTGTACCACTGGGTATTGGTATCGATCGTGTTTACAAAGAAGTCACTGGACTCTTTCCAAATACAAATGTTTTTCAAATAGACAAAGAAAGTTCAACAAACAAAGAAGCTGTAAATAAGTTAGCTGAATTCAAAAAAAAGGGTGGTATCATCATAGGCACTGAAATGATTTTTTCTTATTTGGACACAATTGTGGACCACAGCATCATCGTTTCTTTAGATGGATTGTTGTCGATACCAAGCTACAATATGACACAAAGGATACTTCACACAATAGAGAACATCCATTCAAAAACAAAAACTAGTGTACTTCTACAAACAAGAAACAGTACTAACCCTATCCTAGGACAGATATTTACTGGTAATATACTACAACTAACTCGTGATGATTTAAAGGAAAGAGAAGAATTTGGATATCCCCCGTACAAAAGACTGATTAAAGTTAGTTTTTTTGGAAACAAAAATGAAACAGAGGAAGTCAGAGAGTATTTAAATAAATATTTCAAAGATTACAATCCACAAACTTTTTCAACTTTAAAAGATAAAATAAATCAGAAATACTTAACCAACACTATTCTAAAGATAGATACAGAAATGTGGCCATTCCCTACCGACAAAAATAAAAAAATAGATGATGAGTTATATGAGAAATTACATGGTTTACCACCTGTCTTTGCTGTAAATGTAGACCCGGAGGATGTTTTGTAAAATACGACTAATTATGTTTTTAAAAGCTTTCGTCCTTCATTTTTGTTTTTAGGCAAATCAATCTTGCCTTGAATACAAACTTATGCTAATATCAAAAATATGATAACAGTTATAGAAGTAAAGAAAAATGGTAATGAAAACAATATGAACCTAGTTCGACGTTTTAGTCGCAAGGTCATAGAGTCTGGAATTGTACGCAAAGTCAAAAGTAAGCGTTACAATGAAAGAGCACTTTCTAAATTGAAAGTAAAAAGTGCCACACTTAAACGCATAGAGAGAAACAAAGTTCGTGCTAAAGCCATCGTTATGGGTAAAGTTCAGCCAAATACTCGAGGTGGACACACTACAACAAGTAACACTAATAATGCCAAGTAATACGAATTTTTCTATTATAAACAAAACAAAAAGCAAGCTTCCACGCTTGCCATTTTTGTCTATAAAAGATGCAATTGTGGGTCCAGAATACGAGTTATCGGTTTCTTGTATTTCAGCGCAAACTCAAAAAAAACTAAACAAGACGTACAGACAAAAAGACACAACAACAAACATTCTCTCTTTCCCTTTATCTAAGAATTCAGGTGAGATAACTTTTGATTTAAAAAAAGTAGAGAAAGATTGTCCTAATTTCAAGATGAATTACTCAACTTTTTTAAAGTTTTTATTTATTCATGGATTATTGCATTTGAAAGGTTACGAACATAGTGCTACAATGGAGAGACAAGAAAAAAAGTATTTAAAACAATTTTCTTAATTTTCATTTAAATGGCAAAAAAAAATTATACATGCGGAATAGACATAGGAACTGACACAATAAAACTTGTGCTTTCTACGATAGACCCTCAAACAGAAACTGTCAGGGTTGAGACTATCGCCCAAGTACCGAGTGTCGGTGTGCGTCGTGGGTATATCGTAAATGTTGATGAAGTTGCTAATTGCATAAAAAAAGCTGTCCTTCTAGCGCAAAATACCGCTGGATTTAAAATCCATCATTGTTTTACATCTATAAGTGGAATCAACTTATCCTCAACTACAACTATCGGACAGATTATAACTACCCGAGCTGATCAAGAAGTTACTATGTTAGACATCAACAGAGCGATAGAAAATGCCCAAGAAAACATAGACACAAATAATCATAAAATAATCCAAACGATACCTCTTGCTTTTAAATTAGACAATAAAGAAGTCCACGGACGAGTTGAAGGTATGAAAGGTGTCAAACTAGAAGCTCGCGTCTTGTCAGTAGTATGCTTGAAACAAAATATTGAGGACTTGGCAACTTCTTTCGAATTAGCTGGAATCGAATTACTCGACATACTGGCTTGTGTTAATGCTAA
>JAYVGX010000027.1:0-2692 GCA_043771685.1 Minisyncoccota bacterium | reverse complement strand
TGCTTCTGTCATGCCTACTCCCGTACTCGCCGTTATGGAGCTATGCACCAAAGGGTCGTTGACATAAGCCTCTACGACTGAGGGGTCGCTCGAAATACTTGATGCTACTAAACCGCTTCCTTGTGTCATTGTCGGGTAAATAGAGCGCATAATTTTACCCAAAGTAATCATAATCGCCTTAGGTTCAAATGCCAACTTTATCCAAGGTCCTGTTACGATAGCTCCCGCCAATGTCGGTTGGCGTTTCAGTATAAAATTCAAAACCAAATTACCGCCCATCGAATGACCATATAAAAACATCGGCACTCCCTTATATATCTCTTTTACACCATTTATAAAGCCTTCAATATCATCCATATACGTGTCATACTGAGGGGTATGCCCGCGCTTGCCTTCGCTCTTGCCATGTCCGCGCGAATCCATACCGACAACAGCGAATCCATTTTTATTGTAAAAATCAGCCATGTGGTGGTAGCGATTGATGTGTTCGCCGAAGCCATGAATCAAGCAGATAATCGCTTTTGGATTGGGTATGCCCCACTCGGCTGTATAAAGTTGAATTCCGTCTTTAGAAGTTATAAATTGTTCAGTCATATAGTTGGTAGTGGAGCATTTTATTGGATAATATTTTTATTTTTTGAATTCTTGCAAAAGTATATTTCTTCCTTTAATATTCAATTTGCCCTCATATTTAAGAGCTTTTTGTGCTGATTCTTTTTTATCAAATTCAACAAATGCATACCCTTTTGATTTACCACTATATAGATTTCTGGGTATAACGATTTCTGATATTGTACCGAATTGATTAAGTGTGGCTTCTATATCAGTTTCTTTTGCATACCAATCAACTCCAGCGACATATATTTTTGCATAATCAGAGTTATCTTTTTCTATGATACTACTATTGACTAAAATCCTTCTATTATCAGGTATATTAATTTTATATATCGCTATACTTTTTTTCGATGCGGAATTCTTCTTTGCTAAAGCATATGCTCTTGTAGCAGGAATTACACGTTCTAAAATACCTAATTCAGTAAGACTTTCCACTAAAAGTCTATATTTTTCAGTATCAACAATCCCGACATTCTCAAATATCTCTTTTGGAGATATAAGACGTTCGTCTATTCCCAGTTTAATTACAGTATTTTGCTCTCTTGTTAATTCAATATCTTTAAAATTATCTAGCCATAATTTTTCTTCTTTTGAAAATATGAATTTATAGAAAAGGCTTACTATGAATGATTTATTAGGAGAAGATATTTGGGGTTCTACCAGTTCATTACTCTTCATCAATGTAAACATTCTCCGCATCCCTTCACCTAATTCTCTTATATAACCATATTCTCTTAAAACTCTTGCAATATAAGTGTTACGTGTTTCATGCGCTCCTTTAAGTTCTTTTAAGTCTTCAATGGTCAGTTTCGACAATAGTTTTCCTGGGCTAAGAACTTCTAGACGGTCATCAAATATTCTTATTTCAATACCTCTACCTTCAATGCTGTAATCTCTGTGAGTAATAGCATTAAGTAGAGCTTCACGACAAGCATCCTCGGGGTATATTACTTGAGTTTTAAAAAGTCCATCCGATGAATATCTCGTTTCACTTAAAACTGGTCTTAGGGCTTCCCAACTTTTTTCTGCTAAATGAAATATATTACCATCAACATCAGCAATTTCATTAACATTATATTCAGGAGCTGTTTTTTCTTCAACACCATTTACTCTTAAAATTCTTACTCTTGAACGTGGGTGCCATTTATTGGGGTTTTTCGCAAAAAGTAACAACGCAGCTTTTCTAAGTCTTAATCTATCACCATCGAATTCTGCTAATTCTACATGTTGTAAGAATTTTTCAGGAGACATATTTTTCATTTTAGTACTTTCTTGTGCAACGTGTGTTACTATATCCATATTTAAGTCGGAGACAGTAGCTAAATCTTCAAAATCTCTATCATATTGTCTAGACATGGTTTCTTCTCGAGCATACCTAATATTATCAGCTGCAGTTGGTATACTATCTCTATCTTCCCGTTTAAAGCATTCTCCTTTGCTTGTTTGATGAATATATTTAGACCCTTTGTCTACTGAAAAATAAATTACTTTTTTTCCATCATAATTTATTATATTCTTTCTCTTAATCGGTAATGGAGTGTCTTTAAGTACATAATTTTCAGATGCCTCTAATATTGCATTTAACTTATCGTCAGAATGCGGCAGTCCCGTTACAATATTGTTATCTTCTATTCCAATGAATAGTTCTCCACCATCGGCGTTTGCAAATGCCACAAGCTCTTTAGCCACGTTATAACAAATATCTTTGAATTCACGAGGTTTTTTATCGTGAGGTGGGCCTTCGTATCCACTTTTGAATTCTCGGTAATAACTTTCCCCAAGTTCAATCGCAATCTCAACTCTTTCGATTAATCGAAGTAAATGCTCCATAATATATAGGTTTTGTTAAAAAATTTGTAAAATTAATACAATTTTGAATTCAAGATAGTGTTTATAATAATCTATAAAGCATATTATTTAAAATAGACGTAGTGTGTATTTTTTGATATCATCGTACATGAGTGTAAAACAATTAAATTATGTATCGTCGACTCAATATTACTGAATTTTTTCTTATCCAATCCATTCTTTACACCCTTTTATGGATGTGGAATGATTATGTGGCAACCATTTTGAG
>JAYVGX010000026.1:0-3438 GCA_043771685.1 Minisyncoccota bacterium | reverse complement strand
TCGTGTGGGTTATAATGGACACGTCTATGCTATAGAGATTCAAAAAGGTTTATTATTGAGACTCGAAAATGATTTAAAAGAAAAGCATATTTCAAACACAACTTGTATCTGGGGTGATATCGAAAAGAAAAACGGTACGAAAATAGCAGATGGGATTATCGACCGTGTCATCATATCTAATGTATTTTTTCAGGTTGAAGATAAGTTAGGTGTGATAGATGAAGCAAAAAGAATTCTAAAAAAAGATGGGATGATATTGCTTTTAGATTGGAGCGAGTCTTCTATAATCCCGACTAGTGATTTCGTAGTTAAAGAAGAGAAAGCCAAAGATATGTTTTTGATGCGAGACTTGAAATTCGTTAAAAATATTTCTGCTGGTGACCATCATTATGGTATAATATTTAAGCATGAATAAACCAAAATTCTTTACAATAAATATTATTAGTTTAAACTTAAAATAGATTTAGACTTATGAATAATTTCCAAACAATTTTAGTTTCAGTATTCTTAGCGATTTTTGCTTTTGCTGTTTTGATTTTTTCTGGTTTGCTTGATATAGGAAATAAAATTGGTAAAAATAAGGAACCTGCTGGGAAAATCATCGTATGGGGAACTGTCCCGTCAACAGATATTTCAAAAGCATTTCTCGATATAACTACAGTTAACAGAGAAGTGGAAATAAGTTATACTCAAAAAGATCCCGACTCTTATCAGGCTGATCTAGTAGAAGCTTTTGCTCGTGATAATGGACCAGATCTATTTATCATCACATCGAGTATGGTTCTGCGCAACGATAGCTTTATCTACAAGATACCTTATACTTCTTATCCTAAAAAGACTTTCATCGATAATTTTATAGATGGAGCAAGCATATATGCAGGAACAGACAGTATCACTGCATTGCCTTTTGCTGTGGATCCTATGGTTGTTTACTATAATAAAGACATCATGACTAATCAAGGAATCGCCAAACAGCCAAGTTATTGGAATGAATTATTTGAACTTTCTTCACAACTAACTCAGAAAAAAGACGACGGAACTATAAATCAGTCGATGATTGCTCTGGGTCGCTATGACAATGTTAAACATGCAAAAGATATAATATCTACTCTATTATTGCAAAACAATAATCCAATCATCCAGTTGTATTCTGACAGATACAGAACTTCTATTAGTCTAAAAGAACCAAATTCTGAAAAATCAATCGCAGAAGAAGCACTTTCTTTTTATACCGAATTCTCAAATCCAAATTACAAAGCTTATTCTTGGAACCGTTCAATGCCGAATTCTTTGGATGCTTTTACCTCAGGTAAACTGGCTTTTTATCTCGGACGAGCAAGTGAACTTTTTTATATACAAGAAGTAAATCCAAATTTGTCTTTTGATGTTAAAGAGATGTTTCAGACACCCGACACGAATCGTCGAACTTATGGGGACATCTACGCTATGGCTATAAACAAAAAGTCTAAAAATATAGATCTTTCTGTTTATATTGCAAGGTTAGTCAGTGAAGGCGAGTATGCAGAAAAGATGTCTCAAGCCATATCTCTGCCTCCTGTTTCTCGAACAGTGCTCGCATCTAAACCAAAAGATACTTATATGTATACATTTTATAATAGTGCATTGATCTCACGATCATGGTTTGATCCAGATAGTAAAAAAACAAATGATATATTTAATGAAATGTTTGATAGCATTTTATCAAATAAATTAAACATATCTTCAGCCCTTGCGAAAGCAAGTCAGAAAATAAATCTATTATTAGATAAATAAAATTATGAACAAAATTTCTATAAAAAAAATAACCTGTTTCATTATTGTGTTTATAATCATGCTTTTACCAGTTATCTCTTTTAGTGCAGGAGGTGAGTTGCGTGCACCGTGTGGCCATGTAGGTGAAAATATGTGTACTTTAAATGATTTCATCAGTTTGATAAATACAGCTATAACTTTTGTCTTATTTAAAATCGCTACACCACTTATCATTTTGATATTGTTATATGCAGGATTCTTGCTCGTTACATCAGCTGGTAATCCCGAAAGTTTGTCAAAAGCCAAGAAAATAATCTTGAATGTAGTTATTGGATATGCAATTGCTTTAATCGCTTGGTTATTCATCACTTGGATATTGAAAATTTTTGGTTTTACGGATACGACCTTTATTGATTATTAAGATAATGTTATAATAAATGTATGAAATTTTTTAAAACTTTAACTATCGCTATTTTATTTTGTTTTGTCTTAATAACAATTTTACCCGTTAATGTTTCTGCAAAAATATGTCCAGACGGAAAGGAAAGAGTAGATTGTTCAATATTGAACGATCCAGGAACAACTAAAACAAACATAATCGAAGTTAAAATAAAAAACCCATTAGGTGCAGGTGGTGTGTCTACTGTACCTCAATTCATAGATAAAATTTTAGACTTGGCTATACAGATTGCTCTACCGATACTCACTCTGGCTATTGTTTATTGTGGATTTCTTTTTGTAAAAGCTCAAGGTAATCCCGAGGAACTAACTAAAGCCAAAACAGCTCTATTGTACACACTCATCGGGGCAGCTATTATTCTAGGAGCCAAAGTCATAGGGAGTTTCGTAACTGATACAGTTACTGATTTAGGAGCGACCGCTATGCTAATTATCAATCATTATATGATATAATATCTATATGAATTTAAAAACAAAAAATCACATAGTTCGTTTTATTATTAAAAATAGTTTTATGGTTTTGATGTTTCTTTTGCTAGTATCACCAGTATACTTTATTAATGCTGCTGCTGTTGATTTGACAAGTGATAGTGATTTGAGGGGTATAAATTGTAGTAATGTAAATGCTGACAATCTAAAGAACTTAGCTTCTTTTATCGTTTGTTTTTTAAATAATTACGTAGTACCTTTTATATTTGCACTTGCACTTATTGCATTTATATGGGGTGTGATGCAGTATTATTTGAATCCTGAAAACGAAGAAAAGCGTTCCAAAGGTAAAGAGTTCATAGTAGGTGGTCTCATAGCATTGTTTGTTATGGTTAGTGTTTGGGGATTGGTAAATATACTAACTGGTACTTTTAGTATGAAAAATACTGCCCCTAAAATTCCTAGCTTGAATATTTAATAAATGTTATAATATTTGTATTAGAAAAGTCGTTTTTAAAATTATTAATTATTAATTTTTTATATTTTATGAAAAAAATTGCAAGTTTAAGTTTATTTGCTTTAAGTTTGGTTCCGTCATTTGTTTTCGCAGCAGAATACACAACAGCTGATAGTATCTTAACAAGGATAACTACTATCCTAAGTACAGTTATCCCTATACTTATAGTTATAGCTGTTATCTACTTTATCTGGTCTGTTATCCAATACACTCTAAGTAGTGATGAGGAAGCAAAAGCTGGTGCTCGTAAAGGTATTATTACAGGATTGATTGGTCTATTC
>JAYVGX010000025.1:0-6130 GCA_043771685.1 Minisyncoccota bacterium | reverse complement strand
TAACCCCCGAAGAAGAAAAATCAATACAAAACTACGAAAAGATTGTTGATGAAATTATTAAAAGTATCCGTTTTGTTGATTAATTTCTATAAACCTCTGTCCGTGTGATATAATGTCCACATGTTTACTGGACACACTTTAAAAGTCATCATAGGTTTCTGTGGGATGATATTGTTAGGACTTTTGTCTTTGCTTTTTATTGATGGGATTGATCAAAAACAGCAGGGAAGTGCAAATGGTGGTTTCAATACTCCTGATTCTGTGGCTTCACCAACTTTTAACAGATAGCTTTACAAATATAGCGAATATGCTATTATACACGAGTAGCCGTAGATAGTAGGTGACCGAAAGGTCTTAAAAAAGTCCCTAACCCTGAAATATTCAGGACGGACGACAAAGTAATCTTTGTCTAGCCTGCCGAGGTCGAAATCTGTGTATTTTATACACAGGCTATACGACACTCCCTATGGGAGTTTTTATTTTTTAGAAAAACAAAATTCATGCCGATAACATTAGAAAAAAAGAAAAAAATGGTAACTACTTTAGAAAGTTTTATCAAAGACGCGAATTCTGTTGTCTTTGTAAAATTCGATAAATTAAAAGTTGCTGATGTAAATGCGCTTCGTCGTAGTTTACAAAAAGAAAATGTTGGATATAAAGTAATGAAAAAAACTTTATTGAAAAGAGCTCTTCTCGCAAATGGTATCGAAGGTGATTTACCAGAGACACCAGGACAAGTAGCTATCGCATATGGTACAGATTTACTTGCACCAGCTCGTGAAGTAAATACCTTTATGAAAACTCATAAAGAAAATGTGTCTATAATAGGAGGAGTTTTTGAAAAGAGATACATGAACGCAAGTGAAATGATGAGTATAGCAACTATACCACCATTACAAACACTACGTGGTATGTTTGTAAATATCATCAATTCACCTATACAACGTTTAGCAGTTGCCCTAGATCAAATCGCAGAAAAGAAAGCTTAGTTATAAATTTAGAAATTAATTAATATAATATATATGGAAGAAACAAAAGTAGAAGTTCCAGCAAAGTTTAAAGACATTGTTGCGAAAATAGAAGAAATGTCAGTCATCGATTTACACGAATTAGTAAAAGTTTTTGAAGCTAAGTTCGGAGTTTCAGCTGCTGCAAGTGCAAGTGCTGGTCCTGCAGCGCAAGCAGAAGAAGCAGAAGTTAAAGATTCATTTACAGTAGAACTTACAGCTGCAGGTGAACAAAAAATCGCAGTTATGAAAGTTG
The DNA here is from genome assembly GCA_043771685.1 of Minisyncoccota bacterium. GTDB lineage: Bacteria > Patescibacteriota > Minisyncoccia > Phycocordibacterales > UBA9973 > UBA8515. The sequence continues at coordinate 4,867 of JAYVGX010000025.1, read as the reverse complement.
TTAAAGAAGTCCTAGCTCTTGGTCTTAAAGAAGCTAAAGATTTAGTAGATGGAGTACCTTCTGTTTTGAAAGAAGGTTTGAAAAAAGCTGAAGCTGAAGATCTCAAAAAGAAATTAGAAGAAGCTGGCGCTAAAGTTACTCTAAAGTAACTTTAGAGACGGAACGCGTCGGCGTGAGTCTGGGTCGCGAGCTTTTCTAGTAAGAAAAGACTTGTGCAAAAGTTACATTAAAATAAACATCGTTTATCTTAAGACACGTTGCGATCCAAAGCGGTTTACAGTAACCTAAATAAGCTCAAAAACGCCCCATAACGGGGTGTTTTTGATTTTTAGGAGGATTTGTTTGTTTCGAGATATTATACACCCTGTAGCCATTGACTTTCTTCCATTTTAAGGTTATTTTTAAGTAAAATAAGCTTCTTTAAATTTTAAAAAAATAAAATAATGGAAAAGAAAGAATGGTATCTTAAAGGACTTCAAGAAAGGTTTTATGTCGTACTACAAATAGCATTACTAATGTTTTGTTTTTATTTTATTGTCCATATAACCACCCCAGGTTTTTGGAACGGTTTAATTTCTTTAATTTTCATCGAAACAGTCTTTGTATATTTTTGGAGAAACAAAAATGACGAGTCAAGCAAATTCCAAATTATTTTTGTTCATTTCGTTTCAACATTTTTCTTGTTACACCTTGTAAATGAAGAAGGTGGAAATTCGATCGAATCTAATTTTCTGACAATACCACTTGTAGTAGTGGTAGCATTCATGCTAATGAGATTTTTGATAAATTGTCCAAGACTTATAAGAAAAAATTATTTAAACCTAACGTTTGAATACTTAAATGTTTTTTTTCTAAACATCATATGTGTTCTTCTGTTGTATGGAGTTTTTATTAATCTGGGATCAAATTTCGTTTGGTTGTTTTCAATCCCGACATTAGTACTGACGTATTTCTATAGTGATTATGCTTCAGGAAATTCTAAAAGAAAATGGTGTCTACCATTATTTTTTATGTTCTTTCCCACGTTCGTAGCATACATGAGTTTCATTTATCAGTATTGGTTTAAAAATATACTTTTTGGAACTATTACTGGATGGAAGTTCTTCTGTGTATTGATGATTGTTTCCTTAATGGTACCAATTATTATTTTAATAAAAGAGAGAAAGCCTAATTAATTTATTAATTAGGGCTTTTTTATTTTAGTACAATTACTGTATAATAAAACTATGAATAATGACGCTTTTAATGAAGGTTATAACAAGCTAAATAAAGCTCAAAAGGAAGCTGTAGATACGACAGAAGGACCTGTGATGGTCATAGCGGGGCCAGGAACCGGTAAAACACAAGTTCTAGCGCTTCGCATTGCAAATATAATGGTAAAAACCGACACAAAGGCTGACGGGATCCTATGCTTAACTTTTACTAACAGTGGTGTACGTGCTATGCGAGAGAGACTTTTGTCATATATCGGTCCGCAAGCGGCAAAAGTAAACATCTCGACTTTTCATAGTTTCGCAGGCAATATCCTAGAAGAATTTTATAATGTTATAGATTTACCAAAGGTCCCAACTATAATGGACGAGAGCACTATGGTCTCGCTTATAGACGAGATTTTAGAAAATAATACTTGGGAGCATTTACGCCTAAGGGGGAACAGTAGTTTCTTTTTTAAAGATATAAAAAGTTTAATTTCACTTTTGAAACGTGAACAAATGAGTCCAGAAAGTTTTTTAAATTCTCTTGAGGTTGAGATAGAAAATATAGAGCACGATGAAGCTAGTATCTCCACTCGAGGTGAAAGCAAGGGGAAGTTAAAACAAGATGCTGTTAAAAAAATAGCAGGTTTAGAGCGCACAAAAGAAATCGTAGAATTTTATAAAATATATGAACAATTAAAAAAAGAAAAGCTACTCGCAGACTATGACGACATCATAGGTTATGCATTAGAAATTTTAAAACAAAGCGAAGACGCTTGCGCTACGCTCCAAGAGCGGTATCTGTATGTGCATGTAGACGAACATCAAGACTCGAGTAATTTACAAAATGAAATATTGCGACTCATTTGGGGCGAAATTGAAAAACCAAATATTTTTGTTGTAGGGGATGATAGGCAGTTGATATATGGTTTTGGTGGGGCGTCAATTTCTTATTTTGAAAATTTCAAACACACTTTTGGTAAAGCACATCTGGTAACATTGATAGAGAACTACAGATCAACACAGCAAATCCTAGATACAGCCGATAGTTTACTAGAAAGTACTTTGTCTGTTGGAAAGTTAAAAAGTAATACAAAAGAAAATTATCCTATAAATTTAGTCCAAGCAAGTTATCCTCGAGATGAAATTTTATTTTGTGCAAAAGAAATAAAACAAAAGATAGCTGAAGGTATAAATCCTGATTCTTGTGTTTTACTCGTACCGAAAAACTCCCAAGTTAAAAATGCCATAACTGTATTACGTGACAGGGGGCTCGATGTTTCTTCGGATGGGGGATTGAGTTTATTTGAAATGCCAGAAACTGTATCCCTCATAAGGATTTTAAAAATTATAGACAACCCTTATGATAGTGTTTCTATATGTGAGATACTTTTTGACTCACTTTTAAATATACCACCATTGCAAGCTCATGCCTTTCTGCAGAAAAAATCGACTTATAATCTATCTGTTTTGGATTTAGATAATGGTGAAAGTAATCTACTTTCGAATCTCGATCCGATAAATATTTTGGGTAAAGATTTGAAAAATTATATAGAAAAAAATAAAAATACAGGTGTCTATGAGATAATCCAAGAAATAGGCGAGAAGATGTTTTTAGATAAAGCTTTAAATCACAAAGAGCTTGTTAGACGCACCGAAGTTGTACGAACTATGTTGCATCTAGTTCTAATAGAACAAGAAAAGATACAAAAACATTATGAAGTTTTTTCTTTGAAAAATTTCTTGAACTTTATCGACAGACTCAAATCATACGATCAAGACATACCATTGGCACTATTTGAAAACGACAAAGGAGTAAAAGTCATGACTATGCATTCCTCTAAAGGGCTCGAATTTGATTTTGTTTGGATAGCTCATATAGATGAAAAGACTTTGATGCATGGTAAGAGACAAGCATTTAGCCTACCAAAAGATGTTCAAGATAAAATAGAAGAAAAAGACGAGCTCGTTGTAAAGAGACAGTTATACGTAGCACTCACTCGCGCCAAGCGTTTCTGTAACTTTTCTTATTCACATTCGAATTATAACGGTAGCTCTTTAGAGTTGTCATCTATAATAGCAAATTTATCTCAGGATGATCTATTTATTAAAAAAGACTATACACAGACAGAGGCACAGTTATTGGAAGAAAATGTAGGGGATTATGTCGTGTCACATAAAAAAGGAGAAATAGAATTCAAGATTTCTGACCTGACCGAATTAGTTAGGAATGAATATATAAAAACAAAAGTTTCGGTAACTATGTTAAATAACTTTTTTGAATGTCCTTGGAAGTGGTACTTTAGAAATCTGTTGCGTTTGCCAGATGTGCTTTCTGAGAGTTTGATTTTCGGTAATGTGGTTCACGGAACTCTTGAGCAAGTTTTAAAAAATGATACACGTTCAAGTGACGACATTATTTTAGAGCAGATTCATAAACAACATATTTATGATAAAGTTCTGATCAAACGCCTAACACTCGAAGCCAAAAAAGTCATAACTAATTGGACACAAAATCGTCTCAAAGAAATAGAAAAGGACTATATAAGCGAAAGATCTGTTTCATATCGAGACGAGCGTTTCCCGCACCTTTTATTCTATGGAAAAATAGACTTAACAGAAAAAGTAGTAAATGGAGAATACAAGGTGACTGATTTTAAAACAGGCTCTGTAAAGACAAAAAGTGAAATAGAAAAAAACGAAGATAATGATGATGGGGCAAGTGTGCATTTGTCATCGTATATGCGTCAATTGGCTATGTATTCGTATTTGATACAAGGGGCAGAGAGTAATAGCAAAGTTGTTGAGTCTCAATTAGAATTCCTCGAAGCAAAAGAGACTGATAAAAATAAAATTTATAAAACTAGAATCTCGCAAGAACAGATAGATATGTTAGTGCACGATATAGGAGAGTATGACAAATCCCTTGCAAATGGAGACTGGGTCTACCGTCCATGCCAATTCCAAACTTATGGTAAAGACACAGAGTGTCCTAATTGTAAACGTGCAGAGATTTATTTGAAGTAATTTGCATTTTTTAGTAAAAAATAATATCATATAAACATGATTACAATTCCTAAAAGCTTTATATCAAATGATGATTTAGTCGTTTTACCTCGAAAAAAATACGAGTTTTTTGTAAATATAAGTAAACTCTGGAATAAAAGACTAGCCGAAGAAAAAGACACAGACGAAGCTGTATCTATATATAAAAAAGAAAAAAAACAAGGGAAATTAAAGATTTTAAAATCTTTATCTAGTTTAAAATAATATGATTATTTATTTTACTTCAAAATTTAGAAAAGCATTTATAAAAATGCCTAAAGAAGTAAAAAATAAAGCTTTTATAAAAGAAAATATTTTTCGTATTAATCCGCATGATACAAGGCTCGACACCCATAAACTCTGTAGTGTACCCCCTTTTTAGTACTAGAAGTTAAGTAATTGTTCCTATTGTACTAAGTGACCCGTCCCCCAAAGTACCATCATGAGGACTTTGACTGTATCGAGTTTACGGATAGCGAGTCTGACCCACGGTTGCTTTTCTGTTTTTTCGAGATACGTTGCAAATGCTATGGCTTCTATTATCTCTATAAATAAATTATCAATTCTGGCACCTAGTGTGTATCTATGGACTTTGTCTAATTTATTATAATATTCAAACCAAATGA
>JAYVGX010000024.1:0-8658 GCA_043771685.1 Minisyncoccota bacterium | reverse complement strand
AATACACCAGGTAGCTATACAGGTAAATATTTAAAAAAGGTTTTACGCAATCGTTCAAAGAATTAGGATTTAAAAAATAAATTTATGAAAATAAATGATTTAAAAAAATACAAGCTCCCAGATAGTCCTGGTGTTTACTTTTTTTATAAAGGTAAAAACTTGCTCTATGTTGGCAAGGCTACATCTTTGCGTGACAGGACAAAGAGTTATTTTAGTAAAGATCTGATCGTGACTCGCGGTCCTCTGATATTAGACATGACTGTTCAGGCTGATAATGTGAAGTTTGAAAAAACTGATACGGTTTTAGAGGCATTGATATTAGAAGCAAGTTTAATAAAAAAATATCAACCCAGATACAATACAAAAGAAAAAGATAATAAAAGTTTCAACTATGTTTGCATAACAAGTGAAGATTTTCCCCAAGTTCTTGTTTTGCGTGGGCGCAATATATTGCAGAAAGTAAACGACAAAAAATACCAAGCAAGCTACGGCCCATTTACTAATGGTATGCAATTGAGAATGGCTATGAAAATAATTCGTCGCATTTTCCCTTATATAGATACACAGTCAATAAAAAAAGATAATTTTGAATTCTATAGACAGTTAGGATTGACTCCAGAGGTCGGGAATAAAGAATTTAAAGAATCTTATAAAAAAAATATTGCAAATCTTAAATTATTTTTTGAAGGTAAAAAGAAAAAAATAATTATAAATTTTAAAAAAGAGATGATGTTTTTTGCAAAAAATAAAGAATTTGAAAAAGCAGGAGAGATAAAGAAAAGAATTTTTGCGCTTGAACATATAAACGATGTAGCTCTCATAAAAGAGGATTTTGGTTTTCTTCCCCTCCTTAATCAAGGAGGGGTGGCTCTAAGCCGGGGTGGTAATTCAAAATTAATCACCACCTCCCCCTACGGGTACTCCTCCTCGGAAAGGAGGAGAGATTTCCGTATCGAAGCCTACGACATAGCCCATATGGCAGGACAAAATATGGTTGGAGTTATGGTTGTTGTTGTGAATGGGCAGATAGAAAAAAATGAATATAAGAAATTTATCATAGAGTCTCAGACTAATGCCAATGATACTGGTGCCCTCGAGGAAATACTCTCTCGCCGATTCCGCCATACAGAATGGGGATTACCAAGTTTAGTGGTTGTAGATGGGAGTACAGCTGTTATAAATGTAGCAAAACGTGTTTTGCAAAGATATCAATTCGAAATCCCAGTAATTTCTGTTGTTAAAGATAATAAACATAAAGCTAAAGCTTTGATAGGCGATGAAGAAATAATAAAGATTCATAAAAAATCTATTTTACTTGCAAACAGCGAATCTCATCGTTTTGCTATTAATTTTCATAAATTAAAAAGAAATAAAAGTTTCTTAAACAAAAAATAGTTTTCGTTATTTATTTTTTAGAGTATAATGTATTTATGATTCGAGTCGGTGTATTACGTGGAGGTAATTTAAATGGACATGGAAAGTCTGTGTCTATTGGTGGTCGCATACTAGACATATTAAACAGTTCTGATTTAAAAAATAAATATAAAGCTTATGATATTTATTTAGATAAGAATATGAATTTCCATCTAAACGGAGTTCTGATTAGCTTAGAAAAATTACATCACAATATCGATGTTGTATTCAATGCTTTGTTTGCTAATGAGGACGGCAAGATACAGCAGTTGCTACATTCTTGGAATTTACCACATACTAGTTCTGATATTTTTCCAACAGCTCGTTTAAATAATAAATTTCTGTATAAAGAGCATGTTTTAAGAAGTGGCTTCAATACACCATCTCATATTGTTGTTAAAAAGTGTGAAATAGCAGATCAGGATAGTTGGGCAAATGTAAATTCAAAACAAATATGGAAGTTAATGCCACCACCGTGGGTAGTCACAAGCGTCGACAATAACATCGACTTAAAGATTATCTGTAATACGTACCCTAATCTAGTTGAAGTATTGCATACATCGCTCGCAAGGGATAATGATCTCTTAATAGAAGAAAAAATTACTGGAAAAGAATTAGTTTTTCATACATTAGAGAATTTAAGAAATCAATCTCAATATACGTTTCCTTTGATCGAGAAAAAAAATAATGATGAGTATGTCTATCCGAGTTCTTTAAATCAAGAAGAAAGGAACAAATTAGAAAAAAATATTGAAAATATTCATAAAGAATTTGGTCTGGATCATTATTCGCAGATACATCTAACTCTTAGTCCTGGTGGTAAAATTTATATCAATAAAATAAATACTATACCTGATATGAGTTCAGATTCCGCTTTCACTAAAGCACTAGATGTAGTGGGTGTAAATGAAAATCATGCGGTAGATACTCTCATAATCAATGCTTTGAGAATCAAATAAAAAGAGTCGCTTGGCGTAGCCAAGCGACTCTTTTTATAACTACGAAATTAACAACTACAAGATTTGTCTTTACAATCACTGTGTCCACTTGAAGCACACACTTGATCTGAACAAGAAGTTGTACCACAAGTTTTACACCCACAATTCATTGAATACTTACCTGAACCTGTAAAGAATATAGCTAAAGCACTTCCCATCATAACAATCGGTAATTGTGAATTAAACAATCCAGTCACAAGAGATGGAAAGAAACCTACAGAAGGGTTCATAAATACACCTTTCATTGTAACCATAATCATAGCAACTATCATAATAACAAAAATAAGACCACTTGCTAGAGATGTCATATAACCAACTAGCATCATCAAACCAGCCAAGATTTCTGATATTGCCACAACCCAGAACCAAAAAGCAGACAAGTTAAGTTGACCAGAGAATATACTAGTTAGCTCTTTGTGTTGAACTACTTTAGATATACCATTTAATAAAAAGATAATAGCCACAGTAACACGAAGTATCAGTAAACCGACACTTTTGTTTTTTGAGTTATTACCAAACAATTTATAAATTTTTTCCATATAATTTTTTGCGTCTTAAGGACGATTTTGTTAATTAATAATTATAATTGGTTCTATTATATCATAGTTTGCAAAAAAACTACTAGAAGTATAGGTATTTATCTGTTATAGTGTACATATGAAAAAAGAGAAAATATATATATATGGCAAACACGCAGTAACTGAAGCTATACAAAATAGCCCTAAAAGTTTGAAAAAAGTTTTCTTGGCTGATGAAAAAGATGGACAATTGATGTCCATAATACACAAAAACAATATTCCTTATGGTAAATTTGGCAGTGGAGACTCTGCCGGTGACGTAGACCGCAATTCAAATCATCAAGGAGTCATCGGTCTTATTATGATAGAGAATTTGGTTCAAGATTACGATAGTTTTATAAAAGATTTAGAAATCACAAAAGATACTTGTTTAGTTGTTATGGATGAGCTCCAAGACCCACAAAATGTGGGGGCTATCATTCGCTCCAGTGCAGCACTTGGTATCAGTGGTGTTTTGATGCCAGAGCACAATCAGGCACCTATCACAGGATCTGTTGTCAAAGTTTCTGCGGGGATGGCTTTTCGTTTACCACTTGTGCGAATCGGAAATATAAATAATACATTACGTGATTTACAAAAAAGAGGTTTTTGGGTTTATGGTCTCGATGGGGAAGCTTCCCATAGTATAAATGTCGAGCCTTTTGACGCACCGACTGTTTTTGTCCTCGGCAATGAAGGAGCTGGTATCCACGAACATACAAAAAAGCTCTGCGACATTATGCTCTCAATTCCTATGAACAAACGCTGTGAATCTATGAATGTAGCCTCCTCAACCGCCATCGCTTTATATGCATGGAGCGCGAAACACAAAGAGGCGTTAAATTAAATTTTTATTTCGTTACCGATTTATAAATTGTATCCATCACACCTTCGTCGAACATGCTCGGGATGATTTTGTCTGTACTTGGGTTTTCTATCATATTTGCAAGAGCGATGGCGCAAGTAACAAATATTTTATTTTCAAATTGAGGAATTTGATTGTCGAGCATCGCTTTAAATAGCCCAGGGAAGACGAGCGAATTGTTGATCTGGTTAGGGTAGTCAGAGCGACCTGTTGCGACGATGTACGCTCCTGATTCATGTGCTAGTTCCGGGATTATCTCTGGATTCGGATTAGATAGACCAAATATAATAGGCTTACTATTCATGCTTTGGACCATTTCTTTACTAACAATATTTGGCTTAGACAATCCAATAAATACATCGGCTCCGATTAATGCTTGTTCTAAACCACCTTCCATTTCTTCGGCGCTACTTCCTTTTAATAATTCTATTTTTTCTTTAGTTAAGTCTTGTCTTTTAGAATTGATGATTCCATGACTGTCACAAAAGATAGTATTTCTTATGCCGTATTCATGAAGTAATCGTCCTGTAGCAACTCCTGCGGCGCCTACTCCCGATAATACAACTTTTGCTTCATCAGTTTTTATGCCTGCTAATTTTAGAGCATTTATGAGGGCAGCTAAACTAACAGTTGCTGCACCCCACTGGTCATCGTGCATCACAGGGATGTCTAGTTCACGTCTCAATCTTTCTTCGATTTCAAAACATCGAGGCGCTGAGATGTCTTCGAGGTTTATTCCTCCGAAAACAGGGGAGATTTGTTTTACAGCTTTGATTATTTCTTCTGTATCTGTTGTATCAAGACATATTGGGAAAGCGTCGACTCCACCGAATTGTTTAAAAATAGCAGCTTTGCCTTCCATGACTGGGATCGCGGCCAATGGGCCCAAGTCACCGAGTCCAAGTATCGCTGTACCATCTGATACTATTGCGACAGTGTTCTTTTTGATTGTATAGACACTTGCAAGTTGTGGATTCTCCGCAATTGCTAAACATACGCCAGCAACTCCAGGAGTATAAGCAAGAGATAAGTCATTTTTATTAGATAGGGGAACTTTACTTATAACTTCGAGTTTACCGCCATTTTCTTTGTGTAATGCTATTGATTCATCGTAAATATTTTTCATTTATTTATTATATCATGTTTAGTATTTACATCGAAAATTTTTTGTTTAGAGTTTTGACCTGAAATCAGCTTTACAAAAGATGGGGAAGTGTCAAAGTATTCTGCTATTATTTTCACAATAGCTTCATTTGCTTTTCCATTTACAGGTAGAGCCTTCACACTTATTTTATATGTAGCCATCTCCTCTTTTCCATTGCTATCAAAATCAAGTTTTGGTTGACTGATTCTCTGGATCGTATTTTCCTTCGCTTTGGGCTTAGCTCTCACTAGGATTTTCATTTTTTGATCGGTAGGGGAATAAACATGCTAGTTTTTCTTTTGTATTCTGCAAATTCTATATTTTCTTCCATTTTCTTTTCTAGCATCGGGATACCCGAAACTTTCAAGATTAAAAAAGTTATAGTTATCGGACCGATAATACCAATGTAACCATTTGGAACAGATAAAGCTATCAACCACAATCCCCACCATTGAACTACTTCTCCGAAATAATTTGGATGACGAGTGTATGCCCACAGACCACTTTGCATCAGTTTACCTTTGTTTTCGGGATTTTTAATAAATCGTGCCAATTGTGAATCTCCTACAGATTCGAAATAAAAACCAACAATCCAAATTAATATTCCTAAAATATCTAGTACACCAAGCGGAAAGTTACCACTTTTATTAATGAGTAAAACAGGAAAAATAATTATAAACAATAGTGCACCTTGTAGGATATAGACTTGGAAATAAGAACGTAAATAAAACCATTTACTCCATTCTTCGCGCCAAGCTAGATAACGGTAGTCTTCTGTTTTGTTTTTATTGCGTCCATATATATGAAACGCCAGACGTAATCCCCAAATACTTATAAGTATTCCTGCTATTAATCCTCGAATATTCAAATCTCCTGAAAGGAAAAAAGATACCCAAGCCATAAGCATAAAACCTAGCCCCCAGGCTATGTCAGCTACATCATTTCTCTTTTTTATTAAAGAAATAAAGAACCATAGATTCATGTATACAAACAAAATTAAAGCAAGCAAGAGGTAGTAGTTCATAGATAATTCTAAATAAATATCTTAGTATAAATAAAGTATGTTACAACAGATACGATAGCTCCTAAAAATGTACCCCAAGCCAAATCAATGATAGTTATAGATAAAGACCAGTCTTTTGTGATAGCCAGATTGGTTAGGTCGTATGTAGCATAAGTAATGAACCCAAAAAATGCTCCAACTAGAGTTGCGTAAACCCAAGAATTTTTCTCTACAGAAGGATTTATGACAAAAAATACAAGACCAATTATATATAATATATAAAAGATAATAGCCGCCGGCCAATTAACTGTTTCTTTCATAAGATGACCTATTTGTTTTCTGTATAGATCTTTTGCGATTAATCCAAGCCACAACATGTCAAAAAAGAAAAAAACAGGTAGTGCGATAGCGTATAATTTTATGAACATAAATAAAAAATGATTAAATAATAAACAATGTTTATATTATAACATGTTTAGACTTTCATTCCCCAAGGGTTAGCTGTTGGATTTCTGTGTTTTCTTGATGAAGAGAATTGTAACATTGAAAATAAAACTAGAGCTACTAGTGTGCACATTTTGTAGATTACCCACTGATCTGGCGTAAAGTATATTAGAGCAATTTGGTTGGATATGGATAGCATAAATGCAAAGACTATCCATCGTATCGATACCACTCTCCAGCCTTTTTCTGTAATATCAAAAATGTTTATAAAAAGTTTTTTGAGTATTAAAATATTATTCATATAATAAATAAGTATGATTAAACCGAAAATTCCCCAAAACAGAGTATCTTTGAATATAAGATAAGTAGGATTAGAAAAAAGTACTGTCGCCCCCCCCAAAAAACAATAATAGAACCAGATGCAAAGAGGGGGAATATTGCAATTCGTTTTTCTATGACAACAGATATGAGGAAAGTTATGATCACAATAAAAACCATAGAAAGACTCGCAATAATAAAATCAAAAAAACTAAAAACTACAAAAAATAAAATAATTGGACCGAATTCAATAAAGATATTCAAGGCAAGTCTAGATGAGAATTTTTTAGCGTCAGTATTCATTTGTTCATAATATAATTATTTGATTCATTATCAAAAATATTTTTTTATCGGTACATTTTTTATAAATTTAGAATTTTTTTTGGGGACACGTTCATCTTTTTTACTGAATCTGGAATTTATAAATCGTATTGTTGCATTTACCATTTTGTAGACATATTGCATTGCTTTTATGTAAAAATGTGTTATAATCAAAAGGTAAATGAATAAATTCACGAAAGTTTTTAAACACATATTTATACCTCATGAACATAATAACTATAAACCTCATCTTTTTCGTGAGATTTCTGTTTTAGTTATAGCTGTATTTGCGATAGTATTGTTTTCTATTTCTTTTAGTACAAATTTGTATATTAGGGAAAACAATATGATAGCAACTGTTCTCCCAGCAGTTCTCGTGGACCTTACAAATGATGTGCGTGTTTCAAATAATGAAAAAACTCTTTCACGTAGCGTTATTCTCGACAATGCAGCAAAGTTAAAAGCACAGGACATGGCGCGCCTTGGTTATTTCGCACATACTAGCCCCGAAGGTCTAACCCCATGGTATTGGTTTAAAGAATCAGGTTATGCGTTCGTATACGCAGGCGAGAATTTAGCAATTAATTTTAGCGAATCTGTCGATGTCCAAAATGCGTGGATGAATTCTCCTACACATAAAGCAAACCTTTTAAATGATAAATTTACCGAAATTGGTATTGCAACAGTAGATGGCGTATATCAAGGTCGTCCGACTACTTATGTAGTACAAATGTTCGGCTCTCCCATCTTGTCAGCTGGTTTAAATAAAAAAGAAAAAGTAGTCAAGAAAGTTCCAAATACAAAAACAGATCCTAAAATAAAACAACCAACAGAAAACAAGACTTCCTTGGCTGTTGCTCCTTCTGTAAAAGGTGAAGAAATAAATGTTATAGAAGATACATTGCAAACAATAACTGACACAAAGGAATTCATCGCAGTTAAAAATACAAATGCAGAAGAAGAAAAGGTTATAAACTCACCAATAGTAAAATCAGATCCAGTTTACTATTCTTCTTGGTATGAGCGCCTCATGTTTATGATGCCAACTCATATAAATAAAATTTATGAAATAATAATGCTGGTTGTCTTGGTAGCACTTATGCTTATGATCGCTATAGAAGTTAAACGTCAACATCCTAAAAACATCGTCTATGGGGTACTCCTACTCATTATTATGGGTTCTTTGATGTACGTGAATAAGGCTTTCTTTATAAGCAGTTTATTTACCTAGAGTTTTATAGTTAAGTTATATATAAAAATATATTGACAAATAAGTTCAATATGCTAATTTTGAGCTACTGGTGTAGCTTTCGATATCACATTATTTATAAGAAAATTAATTAATATAGTTATGAAAAAATATTTAGCGGTTGTTTTAAGTTTTGCTATGACTTTCGGTGTTTTGTTTTCTAATAATGTAGTATTTGCTGTATCATAATCAACATTTTCATCTATGTCTGCTTCAACACAGTCAGGAATGTTAACAGCAGGTACACATGCAAGGTACCCCAAACCTAACACACTCATTCTAAATTATTAGAATTTAATTTAGAATATACATATGGCAAAAAAAGCATTTCGTATTGCTCCAGAAA
>JAYVGX010000023.1:0-10584 GCA_043771685.1 Minisyncoccota bacterium | reverse complement strand
TTTCTGGAGCAATACGAAATGCTTTTTTTGCCATATGTATATTCTAAATTAAATTCTAATAATTTAGAATGAGTGTGTTAGGTTTGGGGTACCTTGCATTGTGCCCGACAAAAACAATCTTACTTTTTCGTAACTATTCCTAATTTATGTGGATTGTGCATTTGGCACATTTTATTTGAACAACGCTCTGGTATTGTTTTTGTCCCTTCCATCATCAGACTATCACAGCGGTCGCAGATATTTCCTGTTGGTTTGGCCTTTATAGCATTTTTACAACCAGGGTAATTAGAACATGAATAGAATATACCAAAGCGTCCTTTGCGCTCCATCATATTTCCATTTTTGCACATAGGACAAACAACCTCAGTCATCTTTTTCTTTCTTTCTTCTTCGTCTTCTTTTATAAATTTACACTTAGGGTAGCGAGAACAAGAAATAAATGCTCCAAATTTACCTTGACGAATAACTAGTTTACCACCACCACTTTTGCCTTTCTTTTCACCACAGAGCGGGCACATTTCACCAGTTTCTTTTGGACCTTCGAGTTCATTGCCTTCCATTGTGCGAGCACCAGTACAGTCTGGATAATTTGCACAAGAGTAGAATTTACCATTGCGAGCGAGCTTTACGATCATCTCTTTGCCACATGTAGGACAGAGCATATCTGAAGGGGCTTCACCCATATTTGTGGCTTTCGCCAATTTATCTTTTTCTTTTACATCTTTTTGAAATGGAATATAAAAGTCGCGTAATGTTTTCTCGTATTCACGTTTACCGTTGGATATGTCGTCTAACTGATCCTCCATATCTGCTGTAAATGTGTCACTGATATATTCAGCGAAATTATTTTCGAGGAAACTCGAAACAACGTCACCTGTGTCTGTAGGGTAAAGAGTACGTCCTTGTTTTTCTACATAGCCACGCTCTTCGAGAGTCTTCATGATAGAAGCATAAGTCGAAGGACGACCAATACCACGAGATTCGAGTTCTTTGACAAGTCCTGCTTCACTGTAGCGGTTCGGTGGTTCGGTTGCTCTCTCTGTTTTTTTTAATTCAAGTAATTTTAATTCTTCTCCAACCTTAACTTCTGGTAACTCGACATCTTCTCCGCGGGCACCCGTGTCACAAGCAAGGAATCCTGGGGACAGAAGGCGAGAGCCATTGGCTGTAAAATCGGGAAACTGAAATTCTCCAGAAGCCTTGCTTCTGGAAGCTTCCAGAAGCAAGGCTTCTGGAGAATTAATATTGGCAACTATTTTTGTTTTTAGAAGTTTAGCATCTATCATTTGTGAAGCGACAGTCCTCTCCCATATTATAGAATATAATTTTTTCTGTTCATCTGTTGCACCTTCGAACATATTTTCAGGATGTGTCGGGCGGATGGCTTCGTGGGCTTCTTGAGCATTTTTAGATTTAGTTTTATAAATACGTTTTTCTACATGGTCACGGCCGTATTTTTTTTCTATAACTTTTACTATTGCACTCACTGCATCAAGACCAAGAGTTGTACTGTCTGTACGCATGTAAGTAATGTGTCCTTGTTCATAAAGTTTCTGCGCAACTTGCATCGTACGAGAAGGTGAGTAGCCCAAACGAGTGCTGGCTGTTTGTTGTAGTGTACTTGTAGTAAATGGTGCCTTTGGCGAACGCTTTTGTTCACTTGCTTTTAAATCGGTAACAAGCCACTTTTCTTTTTGGCCGAGATTCATAATCTGATCCACAATTTTTTCATCACGGGGTTCTTCAACGCAAGTTAAAAATAATTTATCTTTTTTTTGTGTATCAAAGTGACCTTCGAGCGTCCAAAACTTCTCTGGTATAAATGCTCGTATTTCACGTTCACGCTCCATAATTATACGTAGTGCTGGTGACTGCACGCGTCCTGCGGACAAACCGTAGCGAACTTTTTTCCATATGACACCTGATAGATCATAACCAACTAGACGGTCCAGAACGCGTCGCGCCTCTTGGGCGCGACGCAAATCCGTATCGACTGCTCGCGGGCGAGTTAAGGCAAGTTCAACTGCGTTTTTGGTTATTTCATTAAAAGTCACACGTTGTATAGGTGCTTTTACTTTTTTATCAGCATGAAGCAATTCTTCGATATGCCAAGCGATAGCTTCACCTTCACGGTCCGGGTCAGTTGCGAGCATTATCTCACTTGCTTTTCGTCCGAGAGTTTGAAGTTCTGAAACAACTTTTTCTTTACCACGAGAAATTTCATAACGAGGAATAAAACCACCCGGTATATCGATAGCGTCTTTATTAGACTTCGGCAAGTCACGTATGTGTCCAACAGATGCGCGCACAGTATAAGCACCCGCTAAATATTTCTCGATAGTCTTGGCTTTTGATGGTGATTCAACAATTAGTAATTTCATCCCGTTAGAAGTAGGAAAATTTTTAGACTTCCGTACTTAATTAAATATAAATAATATAATTTCCGTTATGGCAGTAATAGATATGACTTCTAACGGGATCATACATAGACAGTATTACACGAAACATAATTTTTTTGCAAATTATATTTTCCTAATTTCACCAAGTTCCTCTTTAATCAACTCTTTAATTTCCATTATTGAAAGCAATGCATTGGCAACCGACATAGAAAGACCGGATTCGCGTATAAGGTCATCGCGTTCTTTTGGTTCGCGTAGAAGATTGAGTATTTTTATTTCGTCTGGCGAGCAGTCGGCGTACTTTTCTTCTTGACTTTGTTCTGGTATATCTCTGTCGAAACCGAGGGCTTCTAGTAAATCATTTACGCAAGTGATAGGTGTGGCACCCGCTCGTATCAAACGGTTGGTACCAAGAGCACTACTTGAAAATACTGAACCAGGTACAGCCAATAAATCGCGATTATAGTCTACTGCCATGCGTGCAGTGATGAGTGTGCCTGACTTTTCTTCGGCTTCGATTATTAAAACAGCTTTTCCAATTCCTGCCATTAATCTGTTTCTCTGTGTAAAGAAATATATCTGTGAAGTTGTTTCTGGTTCAAACTCAGCTATAATGCACCCATTATTTTTTACTATCTCATCTGCTAGGTCACGATTACTTTTTGGATAAATAACTTTACTATCGATGCCAGAACCAGGGAAAGCCATAGTTATGATTCCATTCTTGATTGCTGTTTTATGAGCGATGCTGTCTATACCCATGGCCAGTCCTGAAACTATCACAACAGGATAACCTTTTAATCCTGCAATTAGTTTCTCACAAATTTCTTTACCATAAGATGTATAGGCACGAGAACCTACAACTGTCAGATAGGTGTAATCAGGTGGTGGTAATTTACCACGAATATAAAGTTTGTCTGGGGGTTGAGGTATCTCGAGTAGTTGTTCCGGGAATTCTTCAATTGATAATCTACGGATATCTTGCATTTGTTTATTTTAACATTTTTTTATATACTGTACATATGCTAGATATTAAATTTATACGTGAAAACAAAGACATTGTTAAAATGGGTGCTAAAAAGAAGCATATCGATGTCGATATAGACACTCTTTTAGAATTGGATGAAAAGAGATTATCGATACTCTCTAGAGTTGAAGTATTGCGTTCTGAACAAAATAAAGTGAGCGTTACATTAGGACAAAGAATAGAAGACACAGCCCGTTTCCAGTTAATAGAAGAAATGCGGATTGTTAAAGAGGAATTAAAAGAAAAAGAAGATGTCTTGCGTGAGGTGACACTAGAATGGCAAAAGCTGATGGTCCAAGTTCCAAATGTTCCAGATATTTCGGTTCCAGAAGGAGAATCAGATGCAGACAATCAAGAGATAAAAGTTGTGGGTGATAAAAAAGTTTTTGATTTCAAACCTGTTGACCACATAGCACTTATGGAGAATTTGGACATGGCTGACTTTGAGCGTGGAACAAAAGTTTCTGGATTCCGTGGTTATTTTCTAAAAAATGATGGAGCGTTGTTAGAGTTTGCTCTATGGCAATTCTTTTTGGATAAATTAATACAAAAAGGTTTTTCTCCGATGATTGTGCCATCACTTGTGAATCGCCAGACTCTTTTTGGAACAGGTTATCTGCCTCAGGGTGAGGACGATTTGTATAAAACTCAAGACGGTGATTATCTTTCTGGAACTGGTGAAGTTGCCACAATGGCGTATTATAGTGATGAAGTTATCGACCGATCTAAACTACCAATTAAAATGTTAGCTTTTTCTCCGTGTTTCCGTCGTGAAGCAGGCAGTCATGGTAAAGATGTAAAAGGTCTGATACGTGTTCATGAATTTTTTAAATTTGAACAAGTTGTTTTATGTGAAGCAAGTCACACAGAAAGCGTAAAGTATCACGAAGAAATAACTGCCAATGTAGAAGAAATTCTACAAGAATTAGAATTACCGTATCATATAGTTTTAAACTGTGGCGGAGATATAGGTCTCGGACAAGTTAAAAAATACGACATAGAAGTATGGATGCCATCACAAGAGATTTATCGCGAAACACATTCTGCTTCTTATTTCCACGATTTTCAAACTCGTCGTTTAAATATTCGTTATAAAGATGAAAATGGCAAGATGCAATACGCTCACTCACTTAACAATACACTCGTTGCAACTCCACGAATCCTGGCTTGTATTGTAGAAAACTATCAAAATAGTGATGGAACTATAACTGTGCCAAAAGTTTTGCAAAAATATATCAATAAAGAAATAATGTCCTAGTGTTATGAAAGATATCCCCATTTCTAAGCGTGTTATAGTCATGAGGCAGAAATCACGAAAAAGAAAAATAGTGATTTCTGTTTTAGTATTAGTACTAGCGGTATCATTTTTAGGATTGTTGGCTTATTTTTCTTTTCACCCTAAAGTTACAGTCGACAGAGTTGTAGTTGTCGGTAATCGTATCATCGACAAAAAAGAAATAGAGAACAGTGTTTTGGAAACTATAAAAGGTAAATACCTATATATTTTCTCTAAGTCTAATTTTTTACTAATACCACAAAAGAAAGTTTACAATAAATTATTATCGGATTTTCCGAGAATAGAAAAGTTGTCTGTTGAAAAACAGGATTCTAAAACACTAATAATAGATCTATCTGAACGAACAGGAGTATATCTGTATTGTGGAATGAAAGCTCCAGAAATATCAAAAGAGATAGGTAGTAATTGTTATTATGTAAATAAAGATGGATTTATTTTTGATAAAGCCCCATACTTTTCAGGTAGTATTTATTTTAAGTTTTATAAAGATTTAAAAAATGATTCCGTCCTCGGTTTGCAAGTTCTAGGAAAAGAGGATTTCAAAAAAATGACGTCTTTTATAGACGGACTAATTGACTTATCTTTTAAACCAAATTATATAATAATGGATTCAGACGATAAGTATGAATTATATTTAAATCATAAACCACTTATGACTAATCCAAAGATACTTATAAAGAGCGATAGTGATTTGTCTGTTTTGTTTCAAAACATAGAGAGCTCTATGAAAAAAGACGAATTCAAAAATGAAATTAATTCAAAGTACGACAAGTTGTTATATATTGATTTACGTTTTAAAAATAAAGTTTTATATAAATTCAACGATGAATAATATGTGGGAAAATCTTAATAAACCTTTTTTTGTATTAGCACCAATGGCCGATGTAACAGATATCGCTTTTCGAACTATTATAGAAAAATACGGTAAACCTGATGTTTTTTGGACAGAGTTCGTTTCTGCCGATGGCCTTGCAAATACTATTGGTCGCGAGGCTCTTAAAATCGACTTACTTTATAAAGAAAGCGAAAGACCAATTATCGCACAACTTTTTTCGAGCAACACAGAAAAGATGCGTGAGGCCGCAAAGTATGTAGCAGAACTTGGTTTTGATGGTATTGATATAAATATGGGTTGTCCAGATAGAACTATCGAAAAGCAAGGCGCCGGTGCTGCGATGATGAAAAATAAAGAAAAAGCAGGTGCGATAATACAGGCTGTCAAAGACGGAATACAGGATGCAGGGAAAAATATTTCAGTTTCTGTTAAAACCCGTGTTGGCTACAATAGTGTCCAAATCGACGATTGGATTCCTTTTTTATTAGAACAAGATTTGGATGCACTGACTGTGCATGCGCGTACTCGTAAAGAGATGTCACTTGTTCCAGCGCGATGGGAGCATGTTGCCGAAGTTGTTGCCATAAGAGACAGAATGAATTTAAAAACAAAAATAATAGGCAATGGCGATGTTCGTGATATCGAACATGCAAAAGTATTGGCAGAGCAAACACGTTGTGATGGTGTTATGCTCGGTCGTGCTATCTTCGGTAATCCGTGGCTATTTTCTGGGAAGGTTCCAACAATAAAAGAAAAATTAAAAGTTATGGTAGAGCATACTAAACTTTTTGAAGAGCTATTAGGTAAATATAAAAATTTCTCAATAATGAAAAAGCACTATAAAGCGTATGTAAATGGTTTCGACGGCGCTAAAGAATTGCGTGTCAAACTCATGGAAGCCAAAGACTCAAACGAAGTAGAAAAGTTAGTAGGGGAATTTTTAGAATAGATTTATCTTGTTTTTTGTTTTTACACATATTTTGCTATAATAGACCTATGAGTCAAACTAAAGAAGAAAAAAAGGAAAATAATCAGGCTTTATATCGGAAATACCGACCAAGTAATTTTGGAGAGGTTATCGGACAGGATCACATCGTGGGAGTTATTGAAAAGAGTTTAAAAGAAGGTAAAGTAGCGCATGCATACTTGCTCTGTGGTCCACGTGGTACCGGCAAGACAACCGTGGCGCGTATCATAGCAGCTGAACTGGGTTCATCTGTAAATGATATCTATGAATTAGATGCTGCAAGTAATCGTGGGATAGATGATGTCCGAAATATTAAAGAAAATGTTCATACTCTACCTTTTGATTCTAAATACAAAGTTTATATTCTAGATGAAGTTCACATGTTTACAAAGGACGCATGGAATGCACTTTTGAAAACAATCGAGGAGCCACCCGCTCACGTTATATTTATATTGGCTACAACTGAAATAGAAAAAGTTCCTGAAACTATTATTTCTCGTTGTCAGAGCTTTATTTTTAAAAAACCAAATGAAGAACTTTTGACGAAAGTTATAAGCCAGACAGCAAAAAAAGAAGGTTACAGTCTAGAGAAAGGTGGTGCAGAGTTGATAGCCCTACTTTCTGATGGAGCCTTTAGAGATGCGCACGGGATTCTCCAGAAAGTTATTTCCTATTCTAAAGACAAAGAGATAACTCTTAAAGAAATACAAGACATAAATAGTGCTCCAGCAAGTGTTTTAGTTGAGGATTTTTTAGTTTCGATTACAAAAGAGGATTTAGAACTCGGTTTGAAAACTATATCTTTAGTTGTGCAACAGAATATAGATATCCAAGTTTATACTAAAATGGTGATTTCTTCTCTGCGTTATGCATTGATACTACGACATGCTCCAAATATGAAAACTATTTTATTATCAAAAGTTTCTGACCGAGAAATTAATTTTATCGAAGAATTAATAAAAGATAAACCTAAGAATATATCATCTGGTGTTTTAGAAATACTATTAGATACATTTAACAACATCAAGCATTCTTATATACAGCAATTACCTATTGAATTAGCTTTGATAAAAATAATAGATGGAAAATAAAAATAAAATCTACGATTGTTTAATTATCGGAGGAGGAGCTTCTGGTATGATGACGGCGGCTATTGCAAGTGCACAAAATAAAAGTGTTCTAGTAGTAGAGAAAAATAAATCATTGGGCGAGAAATTAAAGATAACAGGTGGTGGTAGATGCAACATAACCAACGCCGAAGAAGATATCCATATTTTACTTTCTCATTATGGTAATGCAAAACAATTTTTATATGGAGCTTTTGCCCAGTTCGGTACCAAAGACACATTTTCTTTCTTTGAAAAAAGAGGATTACCGCTTGTGGTCCAAGCTCGCAAGAGAGCATTCCCGAATACAGAAAAAGCTGTCGACGTTTATAATGTTTTAAAAAAAGAAATAGATAAAAACAAAGTTGAAATAAAAACTAATACAACTGTCAAAAGGATAGTTAAAAAGGGTGATTCTATCGAGTGCATAGAAACAAGTAACGGTACTTTTTATGCTAAATCTTTTGTATTAGCACTCGGTGGTCCATCGCATCCAGAAACTGGCGCAACTTCTGATGGTTTTAATTTCTTAAAAGATTTAGGTCATAAAGTAAAAGACCCAACTGCTTCGATTGTACCGCTGGAAGTTGCTGATGATTGGGTAAAAATGCTCGCTGGTGTATCGTTGTCATTTATGAAGATTACTTTCTTTTTAGAAGACAAGAAATCTTTCTCTAAAACAGGTAAAATTCTGTTTACACATTTTGGTTTATCTGGACCTCTGATTTTAAATAGTGCGAGTCGTGTATCGGATTTATTGCAAAGTGGGAAAGTGACTGCTTTTGTCGATGTTTATCCCGATACTTCGCATGGAGCCCTCGAAGAAAAGATTCTAAAAGTATTTGATAATAATAAAAACAAAATTCTCAAAACAGTTTTTAAAGAAATTGTTCCAGAAGGTATGCATAAAGCTTTAGAGTCTCTACTGTCTGTACAAATAGACTTCACAACAAAAGTACACAGTGTAAAAAAAGACGATAGGAAAAAAATCGTTCATATATTAAAAGCATTACCGATTTCAATCACGAACTTGATGGGTTATGACCGGGCTGTTGTTTGCGACGGGGGAGTTGATCTACAACAAGTCGATATGAAAACTATGCGTTCTTTATTGTTTAAAAATCTTTATGTAACAGGAGATTTGTTAGATATCAATCGTCCATCTGGTGGCTATGGCTTACAACTGTGTTGGACAACAGGATACGTAGCAGGGAAAAGTGTCTAATTATTGTTTTTTATATATTGAGACTAGATTATAAAGTAGTCCAAGAGAAAGTGGTCCGATCAGTATTCCGATAGGTCCTAACAATGCTATACCTCCAAGTATAGAGAATAAGGTAAAAATAGAAGACACTTCAGTATTTTTAGAAATCATATAAGGTGATAAAACATTGTCCACCATTCCAATTAGCAAGACTGACCATATAAGTAAACCTAATGCATTAATGTGTACTCCATTGAAATACAAATAAACAACAGCTGGTATAGAAACCAAAGCCGTACCTACTGATGGTATAAAAGAAGCGATAGCCGCAACGATACCCCACAAAGCAGGATTAGGAACATTAAAAATCGCAAAACCGATACTAGTTAACAATCCTTGAACAACAGCTATAAAGATAGTTCCTCTCAACACATTGTTGACTGAGTTTTTGATATTTAACATTATCTCATTAGTATTTTCATTAGACAATGGAGAGATGGCCAGTATCGTCTTTCTCCAATCTGTGCTATTTTTTAGAATATAGAAAATAGAAACAATCATAAGCGTAAACATAATAAAAGTTTTCGCCATAGATGCAAAGAATCCTGCTATATTCCCAGAAATTTTTTCTGCTAGTTGTGCCGTCTTGGATTGTATATCTATATTAAAGTTACTCGGTATATATTTAGCGATTTTATCTTCTGCATTTTGTAAAATTATATTTGTATTATTTGTCGAATTAACTGTCACTAGAACATGTTGTATTTGTTTAAAAACTAAAGTCGAAGTTATAAATATAGGTATACACAAAGCAACCAAGAAAATAAGGGTAGTTAAGAAAGACGCCCAACCAGACTTGCCTTTAGTTACTCTTTTTTTTATTAGATTATAAACAGGGTACAGCAATACAGAAAAAGCACAAGAAAGTATTAGTAAACTCAAAAATGGATAAAAGATAGCAACAAGTAATACTAGAACCAATCCTATTAATGTAATTAGGAAATATTTTTCTGATTGTGTATGTTTCATAGTCTTATTATAGCATTGACTTTATCTATAGCAAAAGGTTTATTTAAATTAAGTTGTTTTTTTGTCAGCAGAAGAATTAATCAGTGATGCAAATATTGCTAAAAGAATAACGATGATACCTATCGTATAAATTATTTTTCCGATTATGTCGGTATATTTCAATGTGTCTGTCATTGCCAATAAATTATTCCAATCGTGCCCGGCATTGTCACCACCAAGGAGTGGTAATTGCATAACTATAGCATCAGCTGCATAGACCGATATATTGAGTATATTTTGTCCAATCCAAAAAAGTAAAAGTGATGCCGAGAAGTACTGTTGTTGTCTGTAAAAATAAATTGCAAATAGGATGGGGAACAATATTTGCAACAGCGACCCACCCAGTATTGTCATAAATAAACCAAATGGTATGAAAACAATGTGCCCAGCTTCGTGTATGATCAAGTTGGCACTATCTAAAAAATGCCAATCTTTATAAGTCATAGTGTAATATATAAAATAGGCAGAAACGAGTATCGCAGTTGTAAGTCGTTGTTTATTCATCTTTGTATTATAGCAATTTACGAAAATATATTGAATCGTTACCCAAGTTCTAATCTGAATCACTACACATTGAATTCCTCCCTAGGTGTCGAATAATTGTGTCTTTTTCTTGGTCGATTATTTAAAGCTCGAACTGCTTTAGTAATCTGTACTTGAGTAACTGTAGCAAAATACATT